>CAZYTR010000285.1:0-28134 GCA_964650365.1 uncultured Alcaligenaceae bacterium
CTTGACGTCTTCGAATGTGAGTTTCGCCGTCAGCGTGGCCGCATCCACTCCCGTGAGTTCGCTGTTCGGTCGGTACTCGATGATCCCGGCGTAGCGCTCGCTCCACGCCTTCATGAACAGCCCCTTCTTCGAAACCACGTCGTCATTGGCGTCGAGAATAAGGACCTTGGATTTCGGCTTGCTGGTTTTGAAGTACCACGCCACCTGGCAGGCGCGTTCGTACGGTCCCGGAGGGCAGCGGTACGGGGCTTTGGGAATCGTAATCGCGTACACGCCGCCATCAACCATGGACTCCAGCAACTTGCGCAGCGCCACCGTCTGCGGCCCGGCTTTCCATGCATGCAGCACCCGCGCCTGCGCCTGAGGCGAATCCAAGCCCGGAACCTCGCTATAGAGAAGGTCCACTCCTGGAGCCACGATCAGGCGATCGTACTTGAGCGAACCACCCGTCCCCAATTGAATTTCCTGCGCGACCGGATCGATCGCCGTTGCCTCGTCGCGGACCAGCTTCACGCCATATTTGGCCTGAAGCTTGCCGTAATCGCGCGTGAGATCTTTCAACTGGATGACACCGGCAAGCACGCGGTTCGAAAGCGGACAGGAAACGAACTCCGCGTCCCGCTCGACCAGAGTAACCTCGATATCCGACCCCCACATGCGCACATACTTGGCAGCGGTTGCACCAGCATAGCCGCCTCCGATTACGACCACCCTGCCCACGGTCCTGGATGTCGTGGCGGTCGCGCAACCGATGCTTCCGGATAACGCAGCCGAGGCGGACAACCACTTTACGAAATCGCGACGTGTCAAAGCCATATTCCCTCTCCTCGGTTTCCGGTCTTCACTTCAGTGGTTGCGCAGCGAAGAACTCCGCGATTCGCTCGACTTGTTCGTCGGAGTAGCCCTTGGCGTTCTGATGCATGACGGTTGCCGGCCTTGTACCCGCCTTGAACTCCTTCATGGCATTGACGATGTACGCCTTATCCAACCCGGCCAGCAACGGTATGCCGCCCTCGCTATGGCCGTTGGTGCCATGACAGCCGGTGCAGGTTGCCGCCCAATTGCGCCCGTTGATGTTGTCTGCCGCGAGCGCGGGAACGCTCGCTCCGGCGAGCAGCAGCGCCGCGTATGTGATGCCTGCCTGGATCATTGCTGTTCTCCTATTCATAACGCGTGACTGCAACGCCGTGTGCGGTCCACTCGCATACACGTTACTCGCGGCCGAAAGGCGGCGCAACCCGGCCGGTACGCCCGAGTGCGGCCCAGTGTCCCCAAAAAAAACCGGACCTCGTCGGTCCGGCTTAGGTTGCGCCATTGCGTTCGTTCAGGCGAGGCTTTCTTCCCTGGCTTCGTCGAAAAGCAGCTTGGTCTTGCCTTCGGCATCCACGTCGACGGTAACCTTGCCGCCGCTCGCCAGCCGTCCGAACAGAAGCTCGTCGGCCAGCGCAGTGCGTATCGTGTCCTGAATCAGCCGCGACATGGGCCGCGCGCCCATCATCGGGTCAAAGCCGTTCTTGGCGAGATAGGCCTTGAGCGCATCGGTGAAGGCCACTTCCACTTTCTTCTCGTGCAATTGCTCCTCGAGCTGCATGAGAAATTTGTCCACCACCTTGATGATGACGTCGTGGGACAGCGCCGAGAAGGAAATGGCGGCATCCAGGCGGTTGCGGAATTCCGGCGTGAACATGCGCTTGATCTCCGCCATCTCGTCTCCAGCAACGACCTGCTGGGTGAATCCCATCGACGTCTTCGACAGCTCCGAGGCGCCGGCGTTGGTGGTCATGACGATCACGGTATTGCGAAAGTCCGCCTTGCGCCCGTTGTTGTCGGTGAGCGTGCCGTGGTCCATCACCTGCAGCAGGATGTTGAAAATGTCCGGATGCGCCTTTTCGATCTCGTCGAGCAGCAGCACCGAATACGGATGCTTGGTGATCGCCTCGGTGAGCAGCCCGCCCTGGTCGAAACCGACGTAACCGGGCGGCGCGCCGATCAGGCGCGACACCGCATGCCTTTCCATGTATTCGGACATGTCGAAGCGGATCAGTTCCACTCCCATGGTATAGGCGAGCTGGCGCGCCACTTCGGTCTTGCCCACCCCGGTAGGGCCGCTGAACAGGAAGCAGCCGGTCGGCTTCTGCGGGTTGCCCAGGCCGCTTCTCGACATCTTGATCGAAGCCGCCAGCGCGTCGATCGCCTTGTCCTGGCCGAATACCACCGCTTTCAGGTCGCGGTCGAGGTTCTGCAACTTGCTGCGATCGGTGGAAGAAACACTCTGCGCCGGAACGCGCGCGATCTTGGCGATGATCTCTTCGATCTCGTGTTTGCTGATGACCCTCTTCTGCTTGGACTTCGGCAGGATGCGCTGCGCCGCGCCGGCCTCGTCGATCACGTCAATGGCCTTGTCGGGCAAATGGCGGTCATTGATGAAGCGCGCCGACAACTCCGCCGCCGAGGTGAGCGCCGAGGCGGTGTACTTGACGCCGTGGTGCGCCTCGAAACGAGTCTTCAGGCCGCGCAGGATCTCGACGGTTTCCGCGACCGAAGGTTCGGTCACGTCGATCTTCTGGAAGCGCCGAGACAGCGCGTGGTCCTTCTGGAAAATCCCGCGGAATTCCGTGTACGTGGTGGCGCCGATGCACTTCAGGCTCCCCGAGGCCAGCGCCGGCTTGAGCAGGTTGGAGGCGTCCAGCGTCCCGCCCGAGGCCGCACCCGCCCCGATCAGCGTGTGGATCTCGTCGATGAACAGGATCGCGTTGGGATTGTCGGTGAGTTGCTTGAGCACCGCTTTCAGCCGTTGCTCGAAGTCGCCACGGTACTTGGTGCCGGCAAGCAGCGCGCCCATGTCGAGTGCGTAGACCTGGCAGCGCGAAAGGATATCGGGCACGCTGCCCTCGATGATGCGGCGCGCCAATCCCTCGGCGATCGCGGTCTTTCCCACCCCGGCCTCGCCCACCAGGAGCGGATTGTTCTTGCGCCGGCGGCACAGCGTCGGGATCACGCGCTCGAGTTCGCGTTCCCGGCCGATCAGCGGATCGATCTTGCCGGAGATGGCGAGCGCGTTCAGGTTCATGGTGTAGCTCTCGAGTGCGCCGCCCGAAGACTGCTCCTGTTCGGAGTCCGCGTCTGCCTCCGGCTGTTGTTTCACGGGCGCAGCCTGCGGCACCTTGGTGATGCCATGGGAGATAAAGTTCACTACGTCCAGGCGCGTTACCCCCTTCTGGTGCAGGAAGTACACCGCGTGCGAGTCTTTCTCGCCAAAGATCGCCACCAGCACGTTGGCGCCGGTCACCTCTTTCTTGCCCGAAGACTGCACGTGCAGAATCGCGCGCTGGATCACCCGCTGGAATCCGAGCGTAGGCTGAGTGTCAACTTCCTCGCCGCTCACCACCGGGGTATGTTCGTTGATGAATTCGTTCAGGAGCTTTCTGAGTTCCTCGACGCTGGCGGCGCAGGCGCGCAGGACTTCCGCGGCGGACGGATTGTCCAGCATGGCGAGCAGCAGGTGTTCCACGGTGATGAATTCGTGGCGCTTCTGCCGTGCTTCCATGAACGCCATGTGCAGACTGACTTCTAACTCCTGCGCAATCATGTTTCCTCCATCACGCACTGAAGCGGATGCTGATGCTGCCTCGAAAAAGCGGTAACCTGCTCGACCTTGGTGGCCGCCACATCCTTAGGATACACCCCGCACACGCCCATGCCCTCCCTGTGTACTTTGAGCATTATCTGGGTCGCCTGTTCTCGCGTCATTGAAAAAAACGTCTGCAGAACGGAAACCACGAAGTCCATGGGCGTGTAGTCATCGTTCAACAGCAGGACTTTGAACAGGGGCGGGGGCTTGACCTTGCTCTTCTCGGCCTCCAGAAGCGTGCTGTCGCGAGTTCCCGTCGCCATAAGCTGCTGTCTTGCTTCCAGTGCCCTCACCAAGACCTAATTTTGCTGATAACCGGGGAAAATACAAGTACAGAATCCGGACCCCGGCGGAGAATCGGCAGTTTCCCTAAAACCGCGTTGCAACAAACGCTTGCGAAGGTTTTGGCGTACTTGACTTCCGAAAATAAATGACCTAAAAAGTGTATGGGTGTTTGGCTTCAAGGATACTGCAGTACCGGTTTTTCCGATAACGCGGACTTGAAACTCAAACGATCGGCGGGTTTCCAGCCCGCGCTTTTCATCAGGGGAAGGGGAGTATGGCAACCGGTACTGTAAAGTGGTTCAACGATGCGAAGGGCTATGGTTTCGTCACACCCGACGACGGCAGCGAAGATCTGTTTGCCCATTTTTCGGCAATTCAGATGAACGGCTTCAAGACGCTCAAAGAGGGCCAGAAGGTGAGTTTCGAAGTCACCCAAGGTCCAAAGGGGAAACAGGCCTCCAACATCCAGGCCGCGTAAAGACTGCCCGGCGGCGCAATCGACTCCGCCGGCAGGGTCAGAACATTTGAAGCCCGCGACGCCGTCGCGGGCTTTTTGTATTTGCGGGTCGCTCAATTCTTCATGCCCTCAATCATGGCGTTGCCGAAGCCGGAGCATGAGACCTGCGTGGCCCCGGTCATAAGGCGCGCAAAATCGTAAGTCACGACTTTGTCGCGGATAGCCGCCTCCATGGAACTGACGATGAGATCGGCCGCCTCAACCCAGCCCATGTGACGAAGCATCATCTCTGCGGAGAGAATCAGCGAGCCCGGGTTGACGTAGTCCTTGCCCGCATATTTCGGCGCCGTTCCATGAGTCGCCTCGAACATCGCCACCGAGTCACTCATATTCGCGCCGGGCGCGATGCCAATGCCGCCGACCTGGGCTGCCAGGGCGTCGGAGATGTAGTCGCCGTTCAGGTTTAGCGTCGCAATAACGTCGTATTCGTCCGGACGAAGCAGGATTTGCTGCAGGAAAGCGTCGGCAATGGCGTCCTTCACCACTATGCCATCCGGCAGTTTCATCCATGGTCCGCCGTCAAGCAGCTCCGCCCCAAACTCGCGCTTGGCGAGCGCGTAACCCCAGTCCCGAAAAGCGCCTTCGGTGAACTTCATGATGTTGCCCTTGTGCACCAGGGTGACCGACCTGCGCCTGTTCGCGATTGCGTACTGGAACGCCTTTCGCACCAGACGCTCTGTGCCTTCACGCGAGACCGGCTTGATGCCGATTCCCGAGGTCTGGGGAAAGCGGATTTTCTTCACCCCCATGTCCTTGATCAGGAAATCGATGACCTTGCGGGAACCTTCGGATTCCGCGGCCCACTCTATGCCCGCATAAATGTCTTCGGAGTTCTCCCGGAAGATCACCATGTCGGTCTTTTCGGGCTGTTTCAGCGGGCTTGGCACGCCCTTGAAGTAGCGCACGGGGCGCAGACACACGTACAGGTCCAGTTCCTGGCGCAAGGCCACGTTGATCGAGCGGATGCCACCACCCACCGGCGTGGTGAGCGGCCCCTTGATCGAGACCACGAACTCCTTGCTGGCCTGCAGTGTTTCTTCCGGGAGCCAGACGCCTTCGCCGTAGACCTTGCACGATTTCTCGCCGGCATACATTTCCATCCACACAATCTTGTGCTTGCCCCCATAGGCCACCTGGACTGCCGAATCCACGACCCTGCGCATCACCGGCGTAATGTCTACACCGGTACCGTCACCCTCGATGAAGGGAATGATCGGATTGACGGGAACATTCAGGGTGTAGTCCTTGTTTACGGTGATCTTCTGTCCGCTGGGCGGAACCTTGATGTGCTGGTACATGAAATCGGCCTCGATTCGACGCGTGGATGGATGTGATTGAATTGCAAGCAGTAATGCGAAGCGCTCGAAGACGCCAATTGTAAAGCAACGACCGCGCGCGGCCCACAGGAACCCGCTCTGAGCGCGCGCCTGATCCGGTCCGGGCGGTTTCTCCGACGATGCGGAAAACGAATCACGCACTTGCCAAACGCACGCGCGACCGAGGCGATTTGCCTGGTCCCACACGGCCGCGGTATGGCAAGCTGTGCTTGCCGCCGCGGCCCTGCACTTTTATCATTTTGCGAAATTGTATTTCACAATGCAGGAATTCGATCCAACTGGAAGCCCGCCATGACTGAGCCGAACATCCCCGCCGGCATGCAAGTGCAAGGACGCATAACACCCGAGTACGCGCAGATTCTCACAAGCGATGCGCTCGCTTTTCTCGCCCGACTGCATCGGAACTTCAACGCCCGCCGCCTCGAGCTTCTGGCCCGACGCGCGCAGCGCCAGAAGGAACTCGACGCCGGCAAGCTGCCCGATTTCCTGCCTGAAACAAGGCACGTGCGTGAGGCAAGCTGGCAGGTCGCTGCAGTACCGCAGGATCTCCAGGACCGGCGCGTCGAGATTACCGGGCCGACCGACCGCAAGATGGTGATCAACGCGCTCAATTCCGGCGCCAGCATGTTCATGGCCGACTTCGAGGATTCTTCGACGCCGACCTGGGAGGGCCAGTTGCAGGGCCAGATAAACATGCGCGACGCGATCAGTCAGCGCATTTCATTTAGCAGTCCCGAAGGCAAGCAATACCGGCTCGCCGACAAGACCGCTACTTTGCTGGTGCGCCCCCGCGGCTGGCATCTCAGCGAGAAGCATGTGCTCGTCGATGGCCAGCCGATGTCGGGATCGTTTTTCGACTTCGGCCTGTACTTCTTCCACAACGCCAAGGCGCGGATCAAGCAGGGTTCGGGCGTGTATCTTTACCTGCCGAAAATGGAATCGCACCTCGAGGCGAGGCTGTGGAACGACGCCTTCGTCTTCGCGCAGAAAGAACTCGGCGTTGCGCAAGGCACGGTCAAGGCCACGGTGTTGATCGAAACCATTCTCGCGACTTTCGAGATGGAAGAGATCCTGTACGAGCTGCGCGAGCACTCGGCGGGACTGAACTGCGGCCGCTGGGACTACATCTTCAGCTGCATCAAGAAATTCCGGAATCAGAAGGACTTCATTCTCGCCGACCGGCATCTGGTGACCATGGTGAGCCCCTTCATGCGCTCTTATTCCCTGCTGCTTATCAAGACCTGCCACAAGCGCGGTGCATTCGCGATGGGCGGCATGGCCGCGCAAATTCCGATCAAGAACGATCCCGCCGCAAACGAGGCGGCGCTGGCGAAAGTACGCACCGACAAGGATCGCGAGGCCAACGACGGCCATGACGGAACCTGGGTCGCGCATCCCGGGCTGGTGGCGATCGCCAGGGAAGCTTTCGACAAGGTCATGAAGACCCCGAACCAGATCCACAAGAAGCGCGACGACGTCAACGTCAGCGCCAAAGACCTGCTCAATTTCCAACCCAAGGGTCCGGTCACCGAAGCCGGGTTGCGCACCAACATCAATATCGGCATCCAGTACCTGGGTGCCTGGCTTGCCGGCACCGGCTGTGTGCCGATTTTCAACCTGATGGAAGACGCCGCGACCGCGGAAATTTCGCGGGCGCAGATCTGGCACTGGATCCGCAGTCCCCTGGGAATCCTGGACGACGGCCGCAGGGTCACCAAGGAATTATTCCGCGAACTGGTTCCGCAGGAACTCGAGAAAGTGCGGCAATTGCTGGGCGACAAAGGTTACGCAGCCGGGAAATATCCGGAGGGCACAAAGATGTTCGAGGAGTTGACGCTCGCCGAAGACTTTGTCGAGTTCCTCACTTTGCCGGCCTACGACTATCTCATCGCGCACGAGCGCCGCTGAATCCCGCTGGCCCGGATTCGTCCGGGCCCATTCCATGCCGAGGATTCTGCTCTTCAACAAGCCCTGCGGTGTTCTTTGCCAGTTCAGTCCGAACGCGGGCAAGCACACGCTGAAGGACTTTATACCGATCGCCGACGTCTATCCCGCCGGCCGGCTCGATGCCGACAGCGAAGGTCTGGTGGTGCTAACCAACGATGGGAAGCTCCAGCACGACATCAGCGACCCGAAAATAAAACTGCCCAAGACCTACTGGGTACAGGTCGAGGGCGATCCAGACGAAGCGGCGTTGCGGCGATTGCGCTCAGGCGTCGACCTCGGTGACTTCGTCACGCATCCGGCACGCGCAGAGCGCATCGACCAGCCGTCCGGGGTATTGGAAAGGATTCCCCCGATTCGCGTCCGCAAGAGTATTCCGACCAGCTGGATCGAAATAGAACTGCGTGAAGGCAAGAATCGGCAGGTAAGACGGATGACCGCGGCGGCAGGTTTTCCGACCCTGCGCCTGATCCGCTCGCGCATCGGGCCCTGGACTCTGGATGGCATCTTGCCCGGCGAATTCCGCCTGATCGACAAGCCGAAATTGCGGATTTGAAGCGGACTTTGCGATGCAAGACCGGTCTCATGCCTGCCCTGTTTTTAATTTGTCCGGCGTTTGACGCTCTCGTAAAACATCCCTATTCTTTGGGGCGATCTTTTTGCGTGGCGGGCAGGTCGAGTTCGGTGATCTCGACAACCACGGCAATTGGACCCACCATGAGATGCCTCACCGTCTTCGATCTGTCGCATACGATCGCGGCACCGAATCCCTGAATGAGCGAATGGGCCGACATCCTGAAGTTGACCGTCACGCTGCTGGCCATCGTCGATCCGATCGCCAGCATTCCGGTGTTCCTGAGCACAACTCATGGCGAGCCCAACGTGCAGCGGGCACGCATTGCGCGTGTCGTCGCGATCACGGTGTTCTGCGTCCTCGGCGCAGCCGCGTTGGTGGGCACGGAAATTCTGCATTTCTTCGGGATCAGCATCCCCTCCTTCCTGATCGGCGGCGGAATCGTGCTGCTGATGATGGCCATTTCGATGCTGCAGGCCAAGGAAAGCAGGATTCGGCAGACGCCGGACGAAGCCGAGGAGGCAGCGGAAAAACACGCGGTCGCCGTGGTGCCGCTTGGCATCCCGCTGCTCGCCGGCCCTGGGGCAATCAGTACGATGATCATCGCGACCCACCAATCGCCAAGTTTCAGTTCTCACCTCATGCTGCTGATTCCGGCGCTGATCATCGCGGTCGCGGTATGGGCAACGCTGGTCGCGGCGACCCGGATTTCAAAACGCCTGGGCAAGACCGGCATGAACATCATCACCCGGGTGATGGGACTGATCATCGCGGCGATCGCGGTCGAGTACGTTTACCGCGGACTCATCGAACTGTTCCCGAAACTGATCTGAATGACTGAGAAGGTGTCGAAGCCGAATGTTACCGTCGCCGCAATCGTCGAGCGCGACGGCAGATTCCTGCTGGTTGAGGAGCAAACCGGCGACGGACTGATGCTCAATCAGCCAGCAGGTCATCTCGAGGCCGACGAGTCCCTAGTGGAAGGCGTGGCGCGCGAAACGCTGGAGGAAACCGCGTACGAGTTCACGCCCGAGTACCTGGTCGGCGTGTATCGCTGGCGGCATCCCGACCGCAATGTCACTTACCTGCGCTTCGCCTTTGCCGGCAGGCTGGGCACGCACCACCCCACGCGCGCCCTGGACACGGGAATCGTGCGGACGTTATGGCTGACTGCGGCGGAGGTCCGCGCCAGCCGCAGCCGCCATCGCAGCCCGCTTGTGGTTCGGTGCATGGAAGACTACCAGCGCGGTGCGCGCGCCCCTCTCGATCTGCTGGTCAATTTTGACTGAGCGGAACGGCCGAGTGCAAAAAACGCGTGTGGTTGTAGGCATGTCCGGCGGAGTGGACTCGTCGGTCGCCGCCTGGCTGCTCAAGGAACAGGGCTTCGAAGTCGTCGGCCTGTTCATGAAGAACTGGGAAGACGACGATGACGACGAGTTTTGCGCCTCGCGCCAGGACCTGATCGACGCGGTATCGGTTGCCGATCTGATCGGCATCGACATCGAGTCAGTGAACTTCTCCGCCGAATACAAGGACCGGGTCTTCAACAACTTCCTCGCGGAGTACCAGGCGGGCCGCACGCCCAATCCGGACGTGCTGTGCAACGCCGAAATCAAGTTCAAGGCCTTCCTTGATCACGCGCTCCAACTCGGTGCCGAACGGATCGCCACCGGCCACTACGCGCAGGTGCGGCAGGTTGACGGACTGTTTCAACTGCTCAAAGCCGAAGACGGCACCAAGGACCAGAGCTATTTCCTTTACCGGCTCGATCAGGCACAGCTTTCGAAGACGCTGTTTCCGCTGGGCGCGATGTACAAGCGCGACGTGCGCGAATTGGCCAGAAACCTCAGCTTGCCGAATCACGACAAGAAGGATTCGACCGGCATCTGTTTCATCGGCGAGAGGCCCTTCCGCGAGTTTCTCCGCCGCTACCTGCCGACCCAACCGGGCGACATGGTGACCCCGGAGGGCAAAAGCGTCGGCAGGCATATAGGACTCATGTACTACACCATCGGCCAGCGCCAGGGACTGGGGATCGGCGGGCGCAGGGATGGCAAAGGCGAACCCTGGTACGTTATCGCAAAAGACATGACCGCAAACAGGCTGATCGTGGTACAGGGTCACGATCATCCGGCACTGCTGGCAGAGGCCCTGACGGCGATGGACCTGAACTGGATAAGTGGCACCCAACCGCATTGTCACTGGGTTTACGGCGCAAAAACGCGCTACCGGCAGAAGGACGCCGCGTGCGAGGTCGAGCGCGTCGACGGCAAGCAGTGCGAGATCAAGTTCGCGGAACCCCAGTGGGCAATCACGCCCGGGCAGTCCGTCGTGGTCTACGAGTCGAAGGTGTGCCTCGGCGGCGGAATCATCGAAGGCGCGACCGCCCCAGGCAAGTAAGTAATTGCGGCAAACAGGTCACACCCGACCCGAGGTTTCATCGGTCCTCGATGACCCGGTGGACGCTTCGCCGCAGGAATGGAATCACCTCGCCGGCGAACCAGGGGTTGCGCTTGAGCCACATCTGGTTGCGCGGGCTGGGATGAGGAAGCGGAATGCAGTTCGGCAGGTACTCGCGCCAGGCGCGCACCGTGTCGGTCAGCGTCGACTTGCGCCGGTCGCCGAGATAATACGTCTGCGCGTAAGTGCCGATCAGCAGCGTCAAGCGCAGCTGCGGCAAATGTGCCAGCAGTTGCGGATGCCAAAGCGGCGCGCACTCCGGTCGCGGCGGCAAGTCTCCGCCGGGACCGGTCCCCGGGTAACAAAATCCGGCCGGAATGATGGCGATGTGGCGCTGATCGTAGAAGCGTTCGCGCTCCAGTTGCAGCCAATCGCGCAACCGGTCTCCCGAAGGATCGTTCCATGGAATCCCGGATTCGTGCACGCGGCGGCCTGGCGCCTGGCCAACGATCTGCAGCCGCGCGCTAATCGCGGCGCGCAGTACCGGCCGGGGGCCGAACGGCAGATGCGCTTCACACACACGGCAGGCACGCACCTTCTTCAGCAACGCCTCGAATTCGCGTCCGCCGCGCTGACCCGGGGCCGCTCTTGAGGGTGTCTTGCGGCTCACCGAAAGACCCCGGCTACGATGCTCATCGTGTTAAAATTATTCATACTGATTAGATACTTGGATGACTCACCCCATTCCTCTCACCGCCCTGTCCCCGCTTGACGGCCGTTATCGGGACAAGGTCGCCGAGCTTACCCCTTACTTCAGCGAATATGGCCTGATCCGCTACCGCGTATTCGTCGAGATCGAGTGGCTGAAGGCGCTGGCGGCGGCCAAGGGGCTTCCCGAAATCAAGCCGCTTGCGTCTGAAACCATCGCGCAGCTCGACGGACTGGTAACCGGATTCTCGGTCGCCGACGGCGAAGCCGTCAAAACCATAGAAACACGCACCAACCACGACGTTAAGGCCATCGAATACTTTCTGCGCGAGAAGCTTTCCGGCAACGCGGAAATCGCCGGCATCACGCGGTTCATCCACTTTGCCTGCACATCTGAGGACATCAACAACCTTTGCTACGCGCTCATGCTGCGGGACTCGCGGGCGCAGGTGTTGCTGCCTGAAATCGACGCGCTGGTGGACAAACTGGTGAGCCTTGCGCACGCCAATGCCGAGCTGCCAATGCTTTCGCGCACGCACGGCCAGCCGGCCACGCCGAGCACGCTGGGCAAGGAACTGGCGAACGTCGTTCATCGTCTGCGCCGCCAGCGCGATCGCCTCGCCAGCGTGGCACTCACCGCCAAGGTCAACGGGGCCGTCGGCAATTACAATGCGCACCTCGCGGCCTACCCGGATCTCGACTGGGAGAAATTCTGCCGCACCTTCGTCGAGAAGCTGGGCTTCGCATTCAACGCCTACACCACCCAGATAGAGCCACACGACTGCATCGCCGAACTGCTCGATGCCTATGCGGGGATCAACACCGTGCTGCTCGACCTCGACCGCGACATGTGGGGATATATCTCCATCGGTTATTTCAAGCAGAGGATCAAGGAAGGCGAAGTCGGATCGTCCACCATGCCGCACAAGGTGAACCCGATCGATTTCGAGAACTCGGAAGGCAATCTCGGACTGGCAAACGCCCTGCTCACCCATCTGGCTTCCAAGCTGCCGGTCTCGCGCTGGCAGCGCGACCTTAGCGACTCGACGGCGTTGCGCAACCTGGGCGTTGCGCTCGGTTACAGCCTGCTCGCCTATGACGGCTGTCTCAGGGGCTTGAACAAGCTCGAGGCGGACCCGAAACGCATCGGCGCCGACCTGGAAGCCAATTGGGAAGTGCTTGCCGAACCGATCCAGACGGTCATGAAACGCTACGGAATCGAAGACGCCTACGAGCAGTTGAAGGCGCTGACCCGCGGCAAGGAAGGCATCACCCGCGACTCCCTGCACCAATTCATCCGCTCGGCTGCCATTCCCCAGCCCGAGAAAGAGCGCCTGCTCAAGCTCACCCCGGCCAATTACACGGGGCTTGCTGCGCAGCTGGCAAAGCGCATCTGAGAATGCGCGCTTACGACGCGCGGCGCGCGCGCCAGAACTCGATGATCCCCGGCGTGATCGAAAGCACGATGATGCCGACAATGACGAAGGTGAGATTGTCCTTCACCACGGGCAGATTGCCGAAAAAATAGCCCGCGTAGGTCAGCGACGTCACCCACAGTATCGCCCCGGTAACGTTGAAGAGGAGGAACTGCCGGTATCTCATGGCGCCGATCCCGGCAACAAATGGCGCGTAGGTACGGATGATCGGCACGAAGCGGGCGATGATGATGGTCTTGCCGCCGTGCCTTTCGAAAAAAGCGCTGGTGCGCTCCAGATAGGCGCGCTTGAAGAAACGCGAATCCTCGAAGCGGAACACCCGTGGGCCGAGATAACGGCCGACCGCATAGTTGACCGAGTCGCCGATGATCGCCGCGAATATCAGCAACAACACCAGCCCATGCACGTGTAGTTCGCCGACCGCGGCAATCGTCCCGGCAACGAACAGCAGCGAGTCTCCCGGCAAGAAGGGCGTGACTACCAGCCCGGTCTCGAGGAAGACGATCAGAAACAGCACGGCATAGATCCAGTTGCCGTAATTGTGCGCCAGCGCGCGCAAATGCTGGTCAAGGTGAACAACCAGATCAAGGAAGCCTGCGATCAGATCCATTGCGGACCCGTCGTCGGATCAGACGACGGCTTCCTCTTTCTTCTTCTCGGGCCTGATGAAGTCTTCGCGCGTCACGCCCAGCCACATCACCAGCGGGCTCGCCACCAGCACCGACGAGTAGATTCCGAACAAGATGCCGATGGTCAGCGCCAGAGCAAAGTAGTGCAGCGTTTCGCCGCCAAAAATCAGCATCGAGGTCACCATCAACTGGGTACTGCCGTGGGTGATTATGGTGCGCGACATGGTGCGCGTAATGGCGTTGTTGATGATTTCCGGTGTGTCCGCCTTGCGCATCTTGCGGAAGTTCTCGCGGATGCGGTCAAAAACCACCACCGACTCGTTGACGGAATAGCCCAGCACGGCGAGCACCGCGGCCAGTACCGGCAGTGAAAACTCCCATTGGAAGAACGCAAAGAACCCCAGAATGATCACCACGTCGTGCAAGTTCGCAATGATCGCGGAGACGCCGAATTTCCATTCAAAGCGCATCCACAAATAACAGACGATGCCGATGGAAACCAGCAACAACGCCAGCGCACCGTTCTCCACCAGTTCCTTGCCGACCTGTGAACCGACGAAATCCACCCGCCGCAGTTCCACTGTCGGATCGTCCTCGCGCAGCGACTTGATCACACGCTCAGACAGCTGTGCCCCGGTCATACCCTGCTTGGTCGGCAACCGGACCAATGCGGTCTGGGAACTGCCGAAGCTCTGCACCGTGGCGTCGCTCAGGTCGATGCGGTTCAAGGTCTCGCGAATTTTCGAGACGTCGGCTGCGTGACCGTAGTTCACCTCCATCACCGTACCGCCGGTAAACTCGACCCCGAGATGCAGGCCCTTGGTTACCAGAAAAAACACCGCCAGTATGAAGGTGATCAACGAAATCACGTTGAACACCAGCGCGTGGCGCATGAACGGGATGTCTTTACGGATGCGGAAAAATTCCATCTACTAGACCTCTGCGGAAACCCCCGGGTGGATGATTCTCAGGCGGCCGGCTGGCGCCTGTACCAATCGGTGTTGCCGATCGGCAGTTTTTCCAGTTTGCGGCGAGCGCCAAACACCAGGTTGACGATACCACGGGAGATGACCACCGCACTGAACATGGAAGTCATGATGCCCAGACAATGCACCACAGCGAAGCCGCGCACCGGCCCGCTGCCGAACATGAACAATGCAATGCCGGCAATCAACGTGGTGATGTTCGAATCGAGAATCGTCGCCCAGGCACGTTCGTAGCCGGCTGAAATCGCCGCCTGCGGCGTGGTGCCGTTGCGCAGTTCCTCCCTGATCCGCTCATTGATCAGAACGTTGGAGTCGATTGCCATGCCCAGCGTCAACGCGATCGCCGCGATGCCCGGCAGCGTCAGCGTTGCCTGCAGCATCGACAACAGCGCCACTAGCAGCATCAGGTTGGCTGCCAACGCGAGTACCGAGATTACGCCGAACAGGTTGTAATACACGATCATGAAGATGGCGATCGCGGTGAAACCGATCAGCGTTGAATCGAAGCCGCGCCTGATATTATCTGCACCCAGGCTCGGGCCGACCGTGCGTTCCTCGACGATTTCCATCGGCGCCGCCAGCGCGCCCGCGCGCAGCAACAGCGCCACGTCGCGCGCCTCGGTCGTGGTCATTCTGCCGCTGATCTGAACGCGTCCGCCCGGAATCTCCGAACGGATCACCGGCGCCGTCACCACTTCTCCTTTGCCCTTTTCCACCAGCACCATCGCCATGCGCTTTCCTATGCTCTCGCGCGTGATCTGCTGGAAGATCGTCGCACCGCGGCCGTCCAGATTGATGTGCACTGCCGGCTCGCCGGTCTGGTTGTCGAATCCCGGCTGCGCGTCCGAAATGCGATCTCCTGTAAGAGTCACTTCGCGCTTGAGCAGATATGGCACCCCTTCGCGGTCGTAGAGAAGTTCGGCTCCGAACGGCACCTGCCCGCCGACCGCCGCCTGCAACGAAGCGCTGTCGCTGTGCTCCTCATCCACCATCCGCACTTCCAGGCTCGCGGTACGGCCAAGAATGTCTTTGGCCTTGGCGGTGTCCTGCACACCCGGCAGTTGCACGACCACCCGATCTAGGCCCGCCTGCTGCACGATCGGCTCCGCCACGCCGAGTTCGTTGACGCGATTGCGCAGGGTGGTGATATTCTGCTGCAGCGCGAAGTCCTGGATTCGTTTCCGTACTTCGGGCTTCAGGGAAACGGTGACCGGAAACTCTCTGCCGGAATCGTCAAGCGCGAGCAGCAAATCCGGATTCTGGCGCTGGATTTCCGCGGCAGCCTTGTCGCGCGCTTCGGCATCACGGAACCTGACCTGCACCGTCTGCCCCTCCCGCGCGATGCCGCTGTAGCGAATTTCCTTGGCACGCAGGGTGGTACGGATATCCGCCGCGTAACGGTCCGCTGCCTTGGTCAGCGCGCCGGCCATGTCGACCTGCAAAAGGAAGTGCACGCCGCCGCGCAGATCGAGGCCCAGGTACATCGGCAACGCATTTATCCGGCTGAGCCAATGCGGCGAACTCGACAGCAGGTTAAGCGCTACGACATAGTTTTCGCCCAAGGCGTTCTGCAGGACATCCTTGGCCTTGAGTTGGGTATCGGTGTCGCCCAGACGCACCTTGATGCTGTTTGCCTCGAGGAAAACACCGTCGGGAACGATGTTGGCCTGCCCCAGCGACTGTTCCACGCGCGCGCGCAGCGGCCCGTCGACTTTCGCGGTGGACTTACCCGGTGAGATCTGCACCGCCGGCACTTCGCCGAAGAAGTTGGGCAGCGTGTAGAGAAAGCCGACGACCAGGGCGACGGCGATGATGATGTACTTCCAGAGCGGGTAGCGATTCATCTGGGGTCTGTGAGGCGCGCAACGTCAGGCATGAGGCTTCGCGGGAGATTGCTCCTCAGCCCTGACCGGCGGTCTTGATGGTTCCCTTGGGCAGCAGGGTCGTGACCGAGGACTTCTGAACCTGGATTTCGATGTTCGGGGCAATTTCCACCGACACGAAGTTATCGCCGACTCTGGTAATCTTCCCGAGCGCACCGCCTGCAGTGACCACTTCGTCCCCCTTCTGCAATCCTCCAAGCATGGCGCGATGCTCCTTGGCTCGCTTCGCCTGCGGGCGGATCATCAGGAAGTACAGCAGCACGAACATCAAGATGAGCGGCAGGAGTCCGAACAAGTCCATGCCTCCCGTGCCCGGCACGGTCTGCGCTAATGCATTACTGATCAACACGTGGTTCCTCCGTTACAGGTTTAAACCGATTTCCCGGCGGACACGTCTTCTGTCGTCAGATATCGGTAAATGTGGCTCGTGGCGCCCCACGAAACGCCGGCGTCGAGCCTGAAAAGTGGCGCATTCTAGCATGGCTGTGCCTGCGCAAGACGCAGGCCGGCGGCATGTTCCGAAAACCTTCCCGCGCTGATGGCATCGCGCAATCCCTGCATCAATTCCTGATAGAAGAAAAGATTGTGCAGAGTATTCAGGTGCGCGCCGAGAATCTCATTGATTTTCTGCAGGTGATGCAGATAAGCGCGCGAGAAATTCCGGCAGGTATAGCATTCGCACGCCGGATCCAGCGGGCCGGTGTCATCGCGGTATCGCGCATTGCGCAGCCGGATGGTGCCGTTGCGGGTGAAAATCCAGCCGTTTCGGGCGTTACGCGTAGGCATGACGCAGTCGAACATGTCGATTCCGCTCGCAACCGCGGCGACGATGTCCTCGGGGGTGCCAACGCCCATGAGATAACGCGGCGCCCCGGCAGGCAGCTTCGGCGCAGTGTGGCGCAGGATGCGCTGCATGTCTTCCTTGGGTTCACCCACCGACAGCCCGCCGATAGCGTATCCGTCGAAGCCAATGTCCGTCAGGCCCTTCAGTGACGCGTCGCGCAGGTCCTCGTACATGCCCCCCTGGACGATACCGAAAAGTGCATTGCCGTTTCCCCCGTGGGCGCGGCTGCTGCGTTCCGCCCAGCGCAAACTCAACCGCATCGACTCTGCCGCCTGGCTGCGATCGGCTGGAAACGGCGTGCACTCGTCGAAGACCATGGCAATGTCGGAGTCCAGCACGCGCTGGATGCCCATCGATTCCTCGGGCGACAGGAAACAGGCATCGCCGTTGACCGGCGATCGGAATCCGACTCCCTCCTCCGTGATCTTGCGCATTTCGCCAAGGCTGAATACCTGGAAACCGCCGGAATCGGTGAGGATCGGCCCGTCCCAGCCCGTGAAACGATGCAGCCCGCCGTGCGCCCTGATCACGTCCAGACCGGGACGAAGCCAGAGGTGAAACGTGTTGCCGAGAACCAACTGTGCTCCGACCGAGCGCAGGTCATCCGGACTCATGGTCTTGACCGGGCCGTAGGTGCCGACCGGCATGAATGCCGGCGTATCCACCGCGCCATGCGCCAGCGTGAGGCGGCCCCGGCGCGCCGGCCCGTCCCGGGCAACGATTTCGAATCGCATTATCCCGGACTCGATGGCGCAGATCTGTCGATCAACATGGCGTCACCATAACTGAAGAAGCGGTAGCGGCTGTCGACCGCGTGGCGATAGGCGCGCCGGACGTTCTCGGTCCCGGCAAAGGCACAAACCAGCATGAGCAGCGTGGACCGTGGCAGGTGAAAGTTGGTGAGCAGGCGCTCCGCGATCCTGAAGCCATAGCCCGGACGAATGAAAAGACGGGTCTCTCCGCCGCCGGACAGCAACTTGCCTGACTGTGCCGCGGATTCGAGCGCACGCAGGCTTGTGGTCCCAACCGCGGTAATGCGCCCGCCGCCGGCACGCGTTTCTGCCACCGCCTGCGCGGTTTCTACGGGAATCTCGTAGCGTTCGCCATGCATGACGTGCTGTTCGACATCGTCCACCCGAACCGGCTGGAAAGTGCCGGCACCGACGTGCAGCGTGATATAGGCAAAGCGCACGCCGATTTGTGCAAGGCGCCGCAACATTTCCTCATCGAAATGCAGACCGGCGGTGGGCGCCGCCACGGCTCCCGGCACGCGCGCGTAAACAGTCTGGTAGCGCGCCTCGTCGTCGTTTTCGGCCCGGCGCTCGATATATGGCGGAAGCGGCACTTCGCCGATACGCTCGAGTACCCAGGCCAGGTCGTCGCTGAACTCCAGGAGAAAGAACTCTCCCTGACGCTCGATCATCGTGGCGTGCGCAAGGTCGCCGAACTGGATTCGTTGTCCAGGCCTGGGGGCGTGACTCGTCCTCAACATCGCCAATGCGCGGCGCGGGCTCACGATGCGCTCGATCAGGGCCTCCACTTTGCCCCCCGACTCCTTTACGCCCTGCAGTCGTGCCTTGATCACTTTGGTGTCGTTGAAGACCAGCAGGTCACCGCTGCGCATGAGCAACGGTAGATCGACAAAAAAACCATCGGTGTATCTTCCGGTTGCACCTTCAAGGTGCAGCAGTCGGCTGGCACTTCTTTGCGCGGCGGGAAACTGGGCGATCAGGGCCTGCGGAAGCTCGTAGTCGAATTCTTCGATCCTCATTGCGCGCATTATATCGGCCGCGGGCCAAGCTCCCGGTTGCTCCGCGACGCCGAATTCCAGGATAATTGCGCTCCCGTGCCGGGATGGCGGAACTGGTAGACGCACGGGACTCAAAATCCCGCGGTGGCAACACCATGGGGGTTCGATTCCCCCTCCCGGCACCAGTACCAAATTCAACGTCAGCCGTTCCTCGCGATTCGCGGCCCGTGTTCCGGATCAGATCGGCTCCGTCGCAAGAAACATGAAACTACTCATCAAGAAGATAGATAACGACGGGCGCCTTGCCCTCGTACCCGATTTTCTGGCGACCTCCTGGACCATCGAAGTCGCGGACAGCAGCGACCGCGATGATTTGGCGCGCAAGATTCGGGATGCCGACGCGATGGTTTCGATGAACTGGCCGAGGGACATGCCGCCGGCGCCCAGGCTGCGGCTGCTTCAGCTTCCCGGCGCCGGCACCGATGACATCGCCTTCGAATCGGTGCCGGGACGGGCCGCAGTCTGCAACGTCTATGAACACGAAATCGGCATTGCCGAATACATTCTCGCGGCAATGCTCCAGTGGGTAATCGGGATCCCGCGGATGGATGCGGCCCTGCGCCGTGGCCAATGGTACGGCTCTGCGTTCTCGGGACCGCGCCACGATGAATTGTATGGCAAGACCGTCGGCATCATTGGCTATGGCCGTATTGGCCGCGAAGTCGCACGCCGCGCACGCGCCTTTGGCATGAAGGTCCTGGCCTGCAGCCGCACTCCCCGAGGCGCCGAAGAGTCCGTGGAGCGCGTGGACGGAATGGATCGCCTGGCTGCACTGCTGCATGAGTCTGACTTCGTCGTTCTGGCATTGCCGCTGGATCCATCGACCACCGGGGTGATCGGCACGCAACAGCTGGCAAAGATGAAAGCGGGCGCCGTGATCATCAATGTGGCGCGTGGGGCTCTGATCGACGAACGCGCACTTTTCGAGGCGTGCAGGGACAAGCGCATCGGCGGTGCGGTGATCGACACCTGGTTTAAATACCCCGCCCCGGGGGATGCACTCGCGGAGCCTTCGAATCTGCCCTTCCGCGAACTGGAGAATGTCATCATGACGCCGCATGCATCGGGATGGACAGAGGGATTGCGGCCACGCCGCAGTAAGTTGATCGCCGGAAACCTCGATCGGTTGGCCCGCGGCGAACCTCTGCTCAACGTCGTCAAACAACCTGTCTCCGGCCAGTGAGCGGCAGGACGGTTTCACTGGAGAGCAAAAAGCATGGACAACCGGGCCGCCGAGCAGGCCGCGAGAATCATCTGGAACACATGGCAGGCCAACGATCGCGTCGATGGCCTTCCCGCCGATTGCCGGCCCACAAGCCGGCAGGACGGTTACAAAGTGCAATCGCAGGTGGCCCGTCTGTCCGGTCAGGCATTGTTCGGATGGAAGATTGCCGCGACCAGTCAGGCCGGCCAGAAACACATAGGCGTGGACGGACCGCTGGCCGGCCGGCTTCTCGAGAACCGCGCGTTCCAGTCGGGCGCCAGCGTAGCGATGGTCAACAACCTCATGATGGTCGCGGAGGCCGAGTTCGCGTTCTGCATGGCGCGCGATCTGCCGCCCCGCGCGTCCGCATACTCGATGGAGGAGGTGCTGGATGCAGTGGCGTCCCTGCATCCGGCCATCGAAATTCCGGATTCCCGTTATCGGGACTTCGCGAAAGTCGGCGCCGCGCAACTAATCGCGGACAATGCCTGCGCCAGCTACTTCGTACTGGGGCCGGCGACGGGTGCGGACTGGCGTCGGCATGACCTGGCCGAACACCCCGCATCGGCGTGGGTAAACGGCAAGCTTGTACGCGAGGGAAAAGGCGCCAACGTGCTTGGCGATCCACGCCTGGCCCTCACTTGGATCGTCAATGAACTTTCCGTTATCGGCGAAACGCTGCGTGCCGGACAGGTGGTAACGACGGGCACTTGCGTGGTGCCAGTGGCGATCGCGCCGGGCGATCAAGTGGTCGCAGATTTTGGGCTGTTTGGGCGCGCTGAAGCGCGGCTCCTTCTCTAGCCGCAGCGACAAACTTTCCCATAAAATCAAGGGGACGCGTGGCGCAGAGACTGGTTCCATGCGATAGTAGGCGTTGTCTGGGCGTGGCGTTTGACGCGCTCCGGTGAATCGGGGATTCGCCCCTCCGCGAGGGGCACGGGACGGCCAGGTCGGGCAAGCGGTCAAATCCGATACGGCGACCAGGAGGAATTGAGTCCGTATGCAGCTTTACTACCCGCGCTCGTTTCTGAAGTTGATATTGGCTGGCTTTTCTCTCGCCGTCCTGCCGCTCATTTTCGCGCTCATCAACAACGCCTTCTCGATTCACCAGCTCGCCACGCACAGCCAGCGCACGGTTTACCAGGCGGTACAGGCCACTCAGAACAGCCGGTTCCTGGTCGAGCAGATCACCAACATGGAGCGCAGCGTTCGCCAGTTCGCAATTATCGGCGAGCCATCGCTGCTGCAGGGATACGGACTCGCCCACGAGCGATTCGTGGACACCGCGCGCAGGATGGCGACGCTGCCTCTGGATGCACGGCAGAAACTTTCGCTCGAGACGCTGCGCGCCAGGGAGGCTGCGCTCTTCGATCACATCGGACAGTCAGCAGCAAAGGCGAAGGCAATCGGATCGGCGTCGGCTGACCTTGCCGCCCTGTCAGAAGCGGCGCGCGCGCTCGACGAGCAGGGCAATCTGCTGGTGGACCGCGAAGTTGACACCATGCAGAAAATGGCCGGCGAAGTGCAGCGCTTCATCTACTGGCAGCTGCTGGCATTGGTGCCAATTGCGCTGCTGCTGGTCTTTGCCGCCACGCTGTTGATTTCCAAACCGATCGCCCAGCTGGAATCGGCGATCCAGAATCTGGGTGAGGGTAGATTCGATGCACGCATCACCGTCAACGGCCCGGCCGACCTCGAATCCCTGGGACGCCAGCTCGACTGGCTGCGCCTGCGTCTGCTCGATCTGGAACAACAGAAATCGCGTTTTCTGCGCCATGTGTCGCACGAACTGAAAACGCCCCTGACGGCGCTGCGGGAAGGCGTGGAACTGCTGTCCGACGAGGTGACCGGGAAAATGAGCGCGGGCCAGTTCGAAATCGCCCGCATCCTCAGGCAAAACACGTTGCGGCTGCAGAAGCTGATCGAGGACTTGTTGAACTATCACAGCGCGCAGTTTCACACTTCGGCACTCACGTTTTCGCAATTCGATCTGAAAGCCATGGTGATGCGCGTTGTACAACAGCATTCGTTGACGATGCGCAGCAAGAATATGAGCCTGAAGCTGTCCGCCTCCGACCTCCAGATTGAAGCCGACGAGAACAAGATAGAGGCGATCATCGACAATCTGCTGTCCAATGCCATCAAGTTCTCGCCCGTAGGCGGCACCATCCGCGTGCAGTTGCGCCGGCGCGGCGCCGATGCGGTGATCGACGTGATGGACGAGGGTCCCGGCATTTCTGCCGAAGAGAACAAGCGCGTCTTCGAGCCCTTCTACCAGGGCAACACCGCGTACACTGGCCCGGTGAAAGGTACGGGGCTCGGACTGGCGATCGTCCGGGAATATGCGACGGCGCACCAGGGCAGCGCAGAAATCATCTACGACAGCAATCCCGGCGCACATCTGCGAGTGGCTCTGCCAACCCGGCAGATGGAGGCGGCGGCGTGACCGGACCATCTATTGCGTTGATCGTTGTGCTGACCACCCTTCTCGGTGGCTGCACGGCAACCACCGAACCGGCCACGCGTCGCGACCCGTGGCACCAGGCGGTGGTCGAGCCAGTGCAAAACGACGACGCCCGCGCGCTGCGCTTCTACGAAAATGCGCTCAAACTCGACGGAGCAGATCTTGCGCGCGAACTCGAATCGACCAGTCAGGAATTCGAGAAGGACAGATCCGAGCTCAATCGGGTGCAGCTCGCCATGCTGTTGTCGCTGCCGGGCACGGGGTTTCACGATGATCAGGCCGCATTGAGCCTGGTTGAGCCATTTTTGAATGACGAGCGCTATGAGAATTCTGTGCTGCGCCCGCTTGCCCTGATGCTGCATACACAGCTCTCCGAACTCAAGCGACTGGATGCGGCACTTCAGCATCAAACGGCAAGAATCAAGGAAGAACAGCGTCGCGCCGACGCCTTTCAGCAGAAACTGGAGGCCATTCTGGATATGGAGATGAAGATGATCGAGCGCGAGCAGACAGCGTCGCCACCGAAGAAAAGGTAATCATGTCAAAGGCTCGAATACTCATCGTCGACGACGATCCCGATCTGCTGCGGCTGCTGACGTTCCGTCTTGAAGGCGCAGGCTATGGCGTGGAGAGCGCGGATAGCGCGGAGCGCGCGTTGGCGCGGCTTTCCGCGTCCACGCCGCAACTTGTGATAACCGATCTGCGCATGAGCGGAATGGACGGGATGGCCCTTTTCGAAAACATCCACAAGAGCAACCCGGCGTTGCCGGTCATCATCCTCACCGCCCACGGCACGATACCGGATGCGGTTGCCGCAACTCAGCGCGGTGTGTTCGGGTATCTCACCAAGCCTTTCGACGGCAAGGAACTGCTGCTTCAGGTCGAAAGGGCCATCACCCTGAGCGGCAGCCACGCAGAAAAAACGGCCGGTGACTCCAACTGGCGGGTGGAGATCATAACCCGCAGCCTGGCGATGGAAAGCATCCTCGGCAAGGCAAAGCTGGTGGCGGCCAGCGATGCCAGCGTGCTGATCCGTGGCGAAAGCGGCACCGGCAAGGAGCTTCTGGCCCGGGCGGTGCACCGGGCAAGCCCACGCGCCGAAAAGCCGTTTGTTGCCGTCAACTGCGGCGCCATACCTGAACAATTGCTGGAGTCAGAGCTATTCGGCCATATGAAAGGCTCTTTCACCGGCGCCGCCCGAGACTACAAGGGGTTGTTCCAGTCAGCCGAAGGCGGCACGGTTTTCCTCGATGAGATCGGGGACATGCCGCTGCCGCTGCAGGTAAAGCTGCTGCGGGTTCTGCAGGAAAAAGAGGTCCGTGCAATTGGCTCGACCCAGACCATTCCCGTGGACGTGCGCATCATCTCTGCAACGCATCGCAACCTCGAGGACGCGATCAAGATCGGAGCGTTTCGCGAAGACCTGTATTACCGTCTCAACGTCGTATCGTTCGCGCTGCCCTCGCTCGCCGAGCGGCGCGAGGACATTCCGGTGCTTGCCGCGTACTTTCTCGCGCAGCTTGCCGACAAATACAAGAAACCGCTCAACGGGTTTACCTCCGATGCGATGGAAATCCTGGTGAAATCGTCGTGGCCGGGCAACGTGCGTGAACTGTACAACGTCGTCGAGCAGGCGGTTGCTTTATCCACCACGCCGATCATTCCACCGGCGCTGGTAGAAAATGCCATCCGCGGCCAGACTGCCGAATTGTCATCCTTCGAGGCCGCCCGCAGCGAGTTCGAGCGCGAATACCTCGCCAAACTCCTCAAGATCACCGGCGGCAACGTCACTCAGGCAGCGCGCCTTGCCAAGCGCAATCGCACCGAGTTCTACAAGCTGCTGCAACGCCACCACCTGGATCCCAAGCTGTTCAAGGTGCTTTAGCCGGCGGCGGTCTGTCGTCTCAGGACGACATTAAATTTCTATTTTTTGACTAAGTAGTTAGGCCCGATCCGGGGGACGTCGTCGCGGTCCGGCGACAACCGCGGCTCGTGCCAAGTCCTTGTTGGCACATAACTATCTGCCCGCATTGGCTTAATGTTTTCTGGCACGAAGGCTGCGTTATAGAGCTCTCAAAATGGCTGCGCGGAAGGCGGCTTCGAATGGAGCCGCGTCCGCTGGCGCATCGAAACGGAACCAAGCAATTTCAAGAACCCGACCAGAAGAAAATGGACCAGAAAAACCGCCTCTTGCCCCTCCTGACGATCACCGCTGCCGCATCCGTGTTCGCGTTCTGCAGCATCGGAATCGCCGCGATAACGGGACACCTTCCAATTGCCAGGTCGAGTCTCAATCACATTTCTGCATTCGGCGGCGCACATGCGGTAGCGACTTCCGGCTCGGACCGGGTGCGGTCCAGCCTTACCCACGAGGGGCTGACCCGCAGCGCCGGGAGACCCGCGGCACAAGGCAAGCCGATAAATTTTCGCCCCGGTGCACGCCTTCCCGGGCGCAATCTTTCCTGCCCAAACTGCGGTGTCGTGGACTCCATCAAATCGCGACAGGCAAGCGGCGAGGATGGCAAACGTGCCGCGCCACTCGGCACAACGCGAAGGGCTTATCATAGCGACGGTGAAAAACTTGGTTCCTTCAGCTTTGTCGTCGTTGTGCGCATGGAGAACGGCAGCCTGCGCACGATTCACGAACATCAACGCCCCCCGTTCGGGATCGGTGAGCGCGTCAAGCTGGTCAACGGCACGGTCATTCGCCACGGTTAATCTGAAACGGCACCCCTGCAATGAGCGCGATCAGATAAACCCCTTCAATGCGCTTTTGCGGTTTTGACGCCCGATTTCCTCCCTTATCGGGCGTTTTTTTTGTCTGCGCCCTGCTGTGCGCATGCGCAGCTCAGAAGAAAGAACCCAATGTCAATCTGGCCGGTTACCCGCCTGAATTCCGTGCGGGTTATCTCGACGGCTGCGAGAGTGCCAGACGTACGGTCGGCCAGAAGAAAGACGAACAACGTTTCAAGCGCGAGCCCCAATACACCGCCGGTTGGCGCGACGGCTTCGACATCTGCAGCAAGCGGGGAAAATAGTACGCCTTCACGGGCGCCGATCCCGCCGCCTCACCCTCATCAGCCATCGCGGCACATGCGCACGGCTGTGTATACTTCCTGCCGTACCGAATGCGTGACCGCCATTGCGTCGGGTCGCGTGGGAAGTTGCCCCGCCCATCCAGCATATTTCTCCAGGAGACCGCGATGAACGCTCCACTCACCCGTCCGTCTTTCCGCTGGGACGATCCTTTGTTTTTCGACGAACAGCTCAGCGACGAAGAGCGCATGGTGCGCGATTCGGCGCGCTCCTACTGCCAGGAAAAACTGATGCCGCGTGTGGTGGAGGCAAATCGTCATGAGAAATTCGACCGCGCCGTGCTCTCCGAAATGGGCAACATGGGATTCTTCGGTCCGACCATCGAAGGCTACGGCTGCGCCGGTCTCAATCACGTCGGCTACGGACTCATCACCCGTGAGCTTGAGCGAGTGGACAGCGGCTACCGTTCTTCGATGAGCGTGCAGTCCTCGCTGGTCATGTACCCGATCCATACCTATGGAACCGAGGCTCAGCGGCAGAAGTATCTGCCTGGCCTGGCGAAGGGCGACCTGGTCGGCGCCTTTGGGCTGACCGAACCGGATTATGGCTCAGACGCAGGCGGCATGATTACCCGCGCGAGGAAAATCGACGGCGGCTACTTATTAAAAGGCGCCAAGACGTGGATCACCCACTCCCCGGTGGCCGACGTGTTGGTGGTATGGGCCAAGGACGACCGTGACGTCATCCGCGGCTTCATTCTCGAACGTGGGATGAAGGGGCTCAGCACTCCTAAAATAGAAGGCAAGTTCAGCCTTCGGGTATCGGTTACCGGCGAGATCGTGATGGATGATGTCTTCGTCGCGGACGAGAACCTGCTTCCCAACGTCGAGGGGCTCAAAGGCCCGTTCGGCTGCCTGAACAAGGCGCGTTATGGCATTTCCTGGGGCGCGCTTGGCGCCGCCGAATTCTGCTGGCACGCGGCCCGCGACTACGTGATGGACCGCAAGCAGTTCGGCCGGCCGCTGGCGGCGAATCAGTTGATCCAGCTTAAACTTGCCAACATGCAGACCGAGATCACGTTGGGGCTGCAGACCGTGCTGCGCGTTGGGCGGCTGATGGACGAAGGCCGCGCAGCACCGGAGATGATCTCCCTGATCAAACGCAATTCAGCGGGAAAGGCGCTGGACATCGCACGGCTTGCGCGCGACATGCATGGCGGCAACGGCGTTTCTGATGAATACCACGTCATTCGCCACGTCATGAACCTAGAGGCAGTGAATACCTACGAGGGCACGCATGACATCCACGCGTTGATCCTCGGCCGGGCGCAAACCGGCATCCAGGCCTTCACCGGTTAAATCGGATTTGCCGCCAAGACGCCAAGAGCGCCAAGTAAATCAAACCAAAAAAGGCCAATGCAAACGGATAGCAAACAATGATGCTGCGATTCTGGTGACCGCCGTCCTGAAGGCAAGACTTCACTGAATCTTCAGCTTTCTCTGTGCGCTTTGTGTTCTCTGTGCTGAAACATCTTTCCCGGTCTTCTTGGCGCTCTTGGCGCCTTGGCGGCGAAGGGTTTATCAGTCAGACGCAGCGGCCACCGTCAACCTCTATACACGCGCCGGTGATGAACTCGGCCTCGTCCGAGGCGAGGTAAAGGCAGGCATTGGCGATGTCCAGAGGCTTGCTGAACCGCCCGAGGGGAATCGTTGCAACGAATTTCGCGCGCAATTCCGGCGTGTCGCCTCCCATGAACTCGGGCAACAGCGGCGTGTCACCGGCCACCGGGTTGACCACATTGACCCGGATCTTGTCGGGCGCGAGTTCGACTGCCATCGAGCGGCTGGCAACAATCGCCGCACCCTTGCTGCTGTTGTACCAGACCAGGCCCGGCCGCGGGCGCACGCCGGCGGTGGAAGCCACGGTGATGAACACGCCGCCGCCCTTCTGGCGGAAGTGCGGCACGATGTTGCGCGCACTGTGGTAAAGGCTCTTCACGTTCACCGCGTAGACGCGGTCGAACTGCTCTTCGGTAACGTTGAGCACGGGCTGGTTGCGATGCGTGGTTCCCGCGTTGTTGACTACGATGTTCAACCCGGAAAAGGTGTCCAGCGTGAACTTCAGCATCGCCTTCCAGTCCGCATCCTTCGACACGTCGCCTTCGCAGAATGCCGCCTTGCCGCCGGCGGAATTGATTTCCCTGGACACGCGCTCGCCGCCCTCGACGTTGATGTCGTTCACCACGAGCCTGCAGCCTTCCTCGGCGAAACGCTTGGCGATGCCTTCGCCGAAACCCGAGCCCGCCCCGGTGACGATTGCAATCTTGTTCTTCAACCTCATCTGCCCCTCCCCCTCGAAATGACACTGCGAAACCCGGTAAAAAAGATGGGAGCCTCACCGGCTCCCATGACTGTCTCATCCGCTCCGGCGGGTCAGGCCCGCGTGA
>CAZYTR010000286.1:0-8026 GCA_964650365.1 uncultured Alcaligenaceae bacterium
CTGGTGGCGGTAAACCTGCAGACCGCGTTCCTGAGTCCGCCAGTGGCGATGTCGGCCTATTACCTGAAGAACGTCATGCCCCAGTGGAGCCTCGGCACGATCTACCGCGGGATGGGAAATTTCATGATCATCCAGATCATCTGCCTGGCCGCCGTGCTGCTCTGGCCCGAAATCGCACTCTGGCTGCCGAGAGCGCTCGAGTAAGCGCTACTGGCGTTTAGAATTTCCGCGACGGTTTCCGCGGCTCCCGCAGGCCATCTGCGCAGTTGCGTTGAGTCCTCCCGCGAGGCGTGATACGGTTCAAGTCTTTATCGGTCAAACAAAAAGATGCCAGCCGAAGCGGAGATTCCCGACAGTGTCGACGTGCTGGTCGTCGGCGGCGGAATCAACGGTGCCGGCATCGCGCGCGACCTTGCCGGGCGCGGCCTCAAAGTCCTGCTTTGCGAGCAGCACGACCTGGCTGCCCACACTTCGTCGTCATCGACCAAGCTGATCCACGGCGGGTTGCGCTACCTCGAGTATTACGAGTTCTCGCTGGTGCGCAAGGCGCTGGCCGAGCGCGAAGTGCTGTTGCGCAGCGCGCCGCACATCATGTGGCCGCTGCGTTTCGTGATGCCGCACGATCCGTCGATGCGGCCGGTGTGGATGATTCGCGCCGGGCTGTTCCTGTACGACCACCTGGCGCGACGCGAACTGCTGCCGGCATCCACCACCGTGCGTCTGCGCGAGCACCCGGCCGGCGCCGCTCTGAATGCGCGGTTCACCAAGGGTTTCGTCTACTCCGACGGCTGGGTCGACGATGCCCGCCTGGTTGTGCTCAATGCGGTGGCCGCGCAACGCCTGGGTGCGGTCGTGCTCACGCGATGCCGCTGCGAGCAGGTGGCCGCCGAGGACGGGCGCTGGCGCGCCAACCTGCGTCTGGGTAGTGGGCGTGTGCGGATGGTGCGCGCGCGCGCACTGGTCAACGCCGCCGGCCCCTGGACAGCAAGCTTCCTCGCCGAACAGGTCGGCCTCGCCGGAGCGAAATCCCTGCGCCTGGTCAAAGGCAGCCACATTGTGGTGCCGAAGCTGTTCGATCACGATTTCGCCTACATTTTCCAGAACGCCGACAAGCGGATCATCTTCCTGATTCCCTACGAGGGCAGCTTCACGCTTATCGGCACCACGGATGTCGAATGGAAAGGCGAGCTTGGCAGCGCGCGCATCGACACCGATGAAATCGACTACCTGTGCCAGCAAGCCAGCCGCTATCTGGCGCGCACGGTGTCGCCGGCCGATGTGGTGTGGAGTTATGCCGGTGTGCGCCCGTTGCTCGACGACGATTCCGGCGATCCCTCGGCTGTGACGCGCGACTATCAGCTCGACCTCGACCGCGCGCCGGCGCCGTTGCTGTCGGTGTGGGGCGGCAAGATCACCACTTTTCGAAAGCTGGCCGAGGAGGCCGCCGACATGCTGTGTGCGAGTCTGGGCGCGCACGGCACACGCTGGACCGAGCGCGCATTGCTGCCCGGCGGCGACCTCTCGGGCTGGATCGACGTCAGCGGCCGACCCGAAGTCGACATCGCGCGATTCGAACAGGTGCTCGCGGCCCGCCACCCCGAGCTCGGCCGCGCGTTGTGCCGGCGCTGGTCGCGCAGCTATGGGTCGCTGGTCGAGTGCATCCTCGGTCCCAACGGCTTGGGGCGCGAGGTGGCCCCGGGGCTGTTCGAGGCCGAACTGCAATACCTGCGCGAGCACGAATGGGCGTGCAACGAGGAGGACGTATTGTGGCGGCGCAGCAAGTTGGGCCTGCACCTGAGCGCAACCGAACGCGCATCGGTGGCCCAATGGTTGGCATCACAGTCCGATTCGCGTGTCGAATGAGCTCGTTTCGGTGCTTTTCTTTGGGCGTAGTATTCGATTGACATTGGTTTTGTTTTGAAAGTAGGATGATTCGGTGTCGGCACAAGACCGACGGATCTACAATCAACGAGGAGGACTCACGATGTATAAACGACCGTTGCTGATGGCGGTGACGCTGGCTGCTGCCACGCTGATCGCGCCCAACAGCTTTGCCGATTCCGCGGCCGCCAAGCGCTGGATCGACAAGGAGTTCCAGCCGTCCACGCTTTCCAAAGCCGCACAGCAGAAGGAGCTGGACTGGTTCGTCAACGCCGCCAAGCCGTTCAAGGGCATGGAGGTCAACGTGCTGTCGGAGACAATTCCGACCCATGAGTACGAGGCCAAAGTCCTGACCAAGGCGTTTTTCGAGATCACCGGCATCAAGGTCAACCACCAGTTGCTCGGCGAAGGCGAGGTGGTGCAGGCGGTGCAGACGCAGATGCAGACTAACCGCAACCTGTACGACGCCTACATCAACGACTCCGACCTGATCGGCACTCACTCGCGGCTGCAGTCGGCCGTTAACCTGACCGACTGGATGGCCGGCGCGGGCAAGGACGTGACGCTGCCAACGCTGGACGTGAACGACTTCATCGGCAAGAGCTTCACCACCGGCCCGGACGGCAAACTCTGGCAGTTACCCGACCAGCAGTTCGCCAATCTGTACTGGTTCCGCTATGACTGGTTCAAGCGGCCCGACTTGAAGAAGGCCTTCAAGGAGAAGTACGGCTACGATCTCGGTGTGCCGCTCAACTGGAGCGCCTACGAGGACATCGCCGAGTTCTTCTCGGTACAGGTGAAGGAGATCGATGGCAAGCGCATCTACGGTCACATGGACTACGGCAAGCGCGCACCCGACCTTGGCTGGCGCATGACCGATGCCTGGCTGTCGATGGCCGGTGCCAGTTCGAAAGGCCTGCCCAACGGGCGGCCGATCGACGAATGGGGCATCCGCATGGAGGAAGGATCGTGCAACCCGTCGGGCGCATCGGTGTCACGCGGCGGCGAAACCAATGGTCCGGCCTCGGTCTATGCGATCGCAAAGTGGGACGAATGGTTGCGCAAGTACGCGCCGCCCGGTGCCGCCGACTATGACTTCTACCAGTCGCTGCCGGCGCTGTCTCAAGGCAACGTGGCGCAGCAGATCTTCTGGTACACCGCGTTCACTGCGTCGATGGTCGCGCCCAAAAAGGACGGCAACAACACGGTCGACGACAATGGCACCCCGCTGTGGCGCATGGCGCCGTCGCCCAAGGGCTCTTACTGGATCGAGGGCATGAAACTCGGCTACCAGGACGCTGGCTCATGGACGCTGTTTCAGAGCACGCCGGTCGATCGCCGCAAGGCGGCGTGGCTGTACGCACAGTTCACCGTTTCCAAGTCGGTGGACGTGAGAAAGAGCCATGTCGGTCTGACATTCGTCCGCGACAGCACGGTCCGGCACCAGTCCTTTACCGACCGCGCGCCCAAGCTCGGCGGCCTGGTCGAGTTCTACCGCTCTGGCGACCGGGTGCGCTGGACGCCCACTGGCGTCAACGTGCCCGACTACCCCAAGCTTGCGCAGTTGTGGTGGCAGAACATCGGCGACGTCAACTCCGGCGCGTTCACGCCGCAGCAGGCGATGGATCGTCTGGCCGAGGAAATGGACCAGGTGATGGCGCGCATGCAGCAGGCCGACGAGAAGGCCAAGACCTATGGCGGCTGCGGCCCGCGCCTGAACAAGCCGAAGAAGCCCGAGGAGTGGCTCGGCAAGCCCGACGGCCCGAAGGCCAAGCTGGCCAACGAAAAGCCCCAAGGCGTCACGGTCGACTACGACGAGTTGGTCAAGCGCTGAAAGGCGCAGGAATAACGAGCGATGCCGGCCGTTGTGGCCGGGCGCGGCGGTACTTCACTGCGGGTACCGCCGCGCGTTGATCCTCGAATCGACGCAGACCTGCAATCCTGCGGTGCACCGGTCAAGCCGGTGCACCATCTTCTTTTTGAGCCACCGCACCGACGCACTGTGACCCTTGCACTGAAGAACGTGTCGCTGCGTGTGGGTGCTGGCGTCCATATCCACCCGACCACGCTCGAACTGGAGCCGGGTGAGTTCAACACCCTGCTGGGCGAAACGCTGGCCGGCAAGACCACGCTGATGCGCCTGATTGCGGGCCTGGTGCAACCCACGCAAGGCGAGGTCTGGTTCGGCGGGCGCGATGTCACCGGCGTGCCGGTTCAGCGGCGCAGCGTCTCGATGGTCTACCAGCAGTTCATCAACTACCCCAATTTCTCGGTGTTCGACAACATCGCGTCTCCGCTGCGCGTGCAACGCGTGGCCGAAGCGGAGTTGCGCAGCCGGGTGGAACGCATTGCCGAGCTGCTGAAACTTACGCCGCTGCTCGGCCGCAGGCCAGCCGAACTATCGGGCGGGCAGCAGCAGCGCACGGCGTTGGCGCGCGCGCTGGTCAAGGATGCGGACCTGGTGCTCCTGGACGAACCATTGGCCAATCTGGACTACAAGCTGCGTGAATCCCTGCGCGACGAACTGCCGCGCCTGTTCGCCGACCGTGGCTGCACGGTGGTGTATGCCACCACCGAACCGGCCGAGGCGCTGCTGCTGGGCGGCCATGTGGCCACGCTGCGCGAGGGCGCGGTCACGCAGTTCGGGCAGAGTTCCAGCGTCTACCGGGAACCGGCCGACCTGATCACGGCGCGCGTGTTCTCCGATCCGCCGATCAACGTCGCGCCTGCGCACAAGCAAGCTGACCGCATCGTGCTCACGGACACGGTGAGCTGGCCCGTGCCGCCGCCGCTGAAGGCACAGCCTGACGGCCCGATCACTGTGGCGCTGCGGCCCCACCATGTGCGCCCGGGAGAGGCCGGCGGCGGCGTGCCGGTGCGCGGCCGCGTGTTGATCTCGGAGATCAGTGGCTCGGAGAGCGTGGTGCACTTCGATCTGGCCGGGCTGACCTGGGTGTCGCAGGCGCATGGCGTGCGCAGCCACGAGGTGGGTGCGCAGGTGGCGTTCGCGCTGGACGTGCAGCGCTGCCTGTACTTCGGGCCCGATGGGCGGCGCGTTGTCATCTGAACCGAAACTCCGCTGCTCATGGCCCTGATCCGTCTCGACAAACTGCGCCACAGCTACCAGGCCAAGCAGACGGGTGAGGCCGACTGGGCGCTGAAGAACATCGATCTCGAATGGTCCGACGGCGGCGCCTATGCGCTGCTCGGGCCGTCGGGCTGCGGCAAGACCACGCTACTGAACCTGATCTCGGGCCTGCTGCGGCCTACCGAAGGGCGCATTCGCTTCGGCGAGCGCGACGTGACCACACTCGAACCCGGTGAACGCAACATCGCGCAGGTGTTCCAGTTTCCGGTGGTCTACGACACCATGAGCGTGTTCGACAACCTGGCCTTTCCGTTGCGCAACCGCGGCCTGCCCGAGGCGCAGGTCAAGGCGCGCGTCGTCGAGATTGCGGCGATGCTCGAGCTGACGCCGACGCTGCATACGCGCGCCGCCGGCCTCACGGCCGACGGCAAGCAGAAGATCTCGCTCGGCCGCGGTCTGGTGCGCGCCGACGTGGCGGCCATCCTGTTCGACGAGCCGTTGACGGTGATCGATCCGCACCTGAAATGGCAATTGCGCAGCAAACTGAAGGAACTGCACCAACGCGTGGGTTTGACGATGATCTACGTCACCCATGACCAGACCGAGGCGTTGACCTTCGCCAACCAGGTGGTGGTGATGCTCGATGGCGAGGTGGTGCAGGCGGGCACGCCGGTGGAGCTGTTCGAACGACCGCGCCACACCTTCGTCGGCCACTTTATCGGCTCGCCCGGCATGAACCTGCTGCCTTGCGAGCTGAGCGGTGGCGTGCCGCGCTTTGGCGGCATCGCCATCGAGACCGCGGCGCCGGTGCGCCCGGGCGTGACGGCGCAGCGGCTGGAGATCGGCGTGCGGCCCGAGTTCGTGCGCTTTGCCGATGCGGGCGTGCCGGTGCAGGTGGAACGCATCACCGACAGCGGGCGCTTTCGCATCGTGCACACCCGGCACCAGGACCAGCTGATCAAGCTGCTGGTCGGCGAGGGCGAAACCGTGCCCGCCGAACGCGGTTACCTGAAGTTCGAGGCCGGGCACACGCAGGTGTATGCCGACGGCTGGATTGCCACCTGAAGGCGACGACGATGTCGACCAAGACACCCAATCAAAAGGCCTGGTGGCTGGTGGCGCCGGTGGTGTTGCTGGTGGCCTTCAACGCGGTGATCCCGCTGATGGCGGTGGTGAATTACTCGGTGCAGGAGACCTTCGGCAACAACGAGTTCTTCTTCGAGGGCATCAAGTGGTTCGACGAGGTGCTGCATTCGCAGCGCTTCCGCGACGCGCTCGGCCGCCAGCTGATGTTCACGGGGATCATTCTGGCGATCGAACTTCCGCTGGGTGTGGCCATCGCGCTGGCGATGCCGCGCAAGGGCCTGGGCTTGTCGCTGTGCCTGGTGTTGATGGCGATGCCGCTGCTGATTCCCTGGAACGTGGTCGGCGCGATGTGGAACATCTTCGCGCTGCCCGACATCGGGTTGCTGGGGCGCGGGCTCAATGCGCTGGGCTTCGACTACAACTACACGCGACAGCCGGGGTCGGCCTGGTTCACGCTGATCGCGATGGACGTCTGGCACTGGACCTCGCTGGTCGTGTTGCTGGCCTACGCAGGACTGAGCGCGATTCCCGATGCGTACTACCAGGCCGCCCGCATCGACGGCGCATCGCGCTGGGCGATCTTCCGCTACATCCAGCTGCCCAAGATGAACCGGGTGCTGACGATCGCGGTGCTGCTTCGGCTCATGGACAGTTTCATGATCTACACCGAGGTGATAGTGCTCACCGGCGGCGGCCCGGGCAACGCGACTACGCTGCTGTCGATCGACCTGGTCAAGATCGCACTCGGCCAGTTCGACCTGGGCCCGGCAGCGGCGATGTCGCTGATCTACTTCCTGATCATCCTGCTGCTTTCGTGGCTGTATTACACGGTGATGACGAAGGGATATGAAGCATGAAGGCGCGCGCGATCAGCTGGCTCGTGCCCACGATCTACATCGTGTTCCTGATGCTGCCGATCTATTGGCTGTTGAACATGTCGTTCAAGAACACCAACGAGATCCTCGGTTCGTTCACGCTGTGGCCGCAGAACTTCACGCTCGAGAACTACCGCAAGATCTTCACCGACCCCACCTGGTACAACGGCTACCTCAATTCGCTGGCCTATGTGCTGATGAACACGGTGGTCTCGCTCACCGTGGCGCTGCCGGCGGCGTATGCCTTCTCGCGCTACCGTTTCCTCGGCGACAAGCATCTGTTCTTCTGGCTGCTGTCCAACCGCATGGCGCCGCCGGCAGTGTTTGCGCTGCCGTTCTTCCAGCTGTATTCGGCGATCGGCCTGTTCGACACCCATGTCGCGGTGGCGCTGGCGCACTGCCTTTTCAACATTCCGCTGGCGGTGTGGATCCTCGAGGGCTTCATGTCGGGCGTGCCGAAAGAGCTCGACGAGACCGCGTTTGTCGACGGCTACCCGTTCCCGCGCTTCTTCGTGCGCGTGTTCATGCCGACCATTGTGGCGGGCATCGGCGTGGCGGCCTTTTTCTGCTTCATGTTCAGCTGGGTCGAGCTGCTCCTGGCCAAGACGCTGACCTCGGTGGCAGCCAAGCCGATCGCGGCCACCATGACGCGCACGGCCAGCACTTCGGGTTACGAACTCGGCCTGCTGGCCGCCGCCGGCGCTCTGACCATCGTGCCCGGCGCGATCGTCATCTACTTCGTGCGCAATTACATCGCCAAGGGCTTTGCGCTCGGGCGGGTCTGAAACAGGCGAGGGCGCGGATGCAAATTTCGACGTGGCTCGGCTGGATGGCGTGGACCTGGCAGACCGCCGTGTTCTTCGGCGTGATCGCACTGCTGCTCGTGGCCATGGCGATCTGGGAATGGCGTTCGCCGGGCGGCGGGCCGCGGCGTGGCGTGCTGCGGTTGGACACAACGCGCGGCGACCGTTTGTTCATCTCGCTGCTGGCCGCCGGATATCTGCACGCGCTGTGGTTGGCGCTGCTGCCGGTGCCCCTGTGGGGTGCCAGCCTCGCGTCCGTTGTGCTGGCGGTGCTGATCTTCCGCTTCGTCTGA
>CAZYTR010000287.1:0-5163 GCA_964650365.1 uncultured Alcaligenaceae bacterium
CGTTTGTATTTTTGTCTTTCCATCCAATTTTGCTTTGCTTTCCTTTGCGTTTCCTCTGCGCCTTTGCGCCTCTGCGGTGAAGGTCTAAAGTTAAAAATCGGCATGGATACGGCCGGGGCTGAGAATGCCTTCCGGGTCGAAGGCGCGCTTGAGCTTTTTGTGGATCGCCAGCAGATTCGCCGGCAACCGTTGAATGCCCAGCCGCTTGTTGCCGCCGCGGAACAGGGTGGCGTGGCCGCCAGCCCTGTGCGCGGTCTCGAACGCCTGCGACGCACTGAGATTGGCGGCGATCCAGCGCAGGCCGCCGTTCCACTCGATCAATTGCGGGCCGAGGCCGAGCGGCGCAATGGTGGGTTTTATGGACAGGCGCCACAGTGCCGCGGCATCGGCGAAGAACGGGTGTGTCTGCTCGCGGATCGATTGCCAGAAAGCGGCGCCGTCGGCAACCGATTCGCCGCCGAGTTTCTTCTGCGCCGCTTCGACCGCGGAACCCGCACCGGACAGGCGCAGGTAGAGCGCACCGTGCACGTGGCAGGATGCGGACAACGGCAAAGGCTTCCCCGCCCAGCGGCTCATCGAATCGAGCGCGGCGGTCTCATCCACCTCCAGGCGCAGCGTGCGTTCCTGTTCCGGTAACGGCAGCACTTTGAGCGAAACTTCGGTGATCAATCCCAGCGTGCCGAAGGAGCCGGTCATCAACCTCGACAGGTCATAGCCGGCGACGTTCTTCATCACTTTGCCCCCGAAGCGCAGATCCTCGCCCAGGCCGTTCAACATGCGCACGCCGAGCACGAAGTCGCGCGCCGATCCGGCGGCCGCGCGGCGCGGCCCTGAGAAGCCGCAGGCAACGCTGCCGCCGAGGGTGGCTTCGGAGCCGAAGTGTGGCGGTTCGAACGGGAGCATCTGCCGGTTCTTCGCCAACTCGGATTCCACTTCCCGGAGCGGCGTGCCGGCGCGCGCCGTCAGCACCAGTTCGGTGGGCTCGTACTCGACGATCCCGGTGCACGGGCGGGTGTCGAGCACATCGCCGATCAGCGCCAGGCCGTAGAAATCCTTGGCTCCGCTGCCGCGGATGCGCACGTGCGTGCGCTCGGCGGCTGCCTTGCGGATGGTTTCGGAAAACTGTTCTATGACTTGTTGCATGAGAAAAAAGAATGAACCACGGAGGACACAGAGGACACGGAGGAAAGGCAAGAGCAAGAAAAAATAAATTCGGGTAAGAACCTTTCATTGACTCATGAACCATCGCGGCGAAAATTGGCGGTACAGGTTCGCGAACAGTTACCCCGCTTTTATTCCCAAGTTGCGTTTCCTTGTTTTGTTTTTCCTCCGTGTCCTCTGTGTCCTCCGTGTTTCAAGGATCTGCACTAGAAACGGGGTAGGTCGGGGAACTTCTCTTTGCCGCGGTGCACGTGCATGGCGCCGAACTCGGCGCAGCGCTGCAGCGTAGGAACGGCCTTGCCGGGATTGAGCAGGCCGTGCTCGTCGAATACGTGCTTCACCGCATGGAAGGTTTCCAGTTCTCGTGTCCCGAACTGCAGGCACATCTGGTTGATTTTCTCGATGCCCACGCCGTGCTCGCCGGTGATGGTGCCGCCGACCTCGACGCACAATTCCAGGATTGCCGCTCCGTAAGCCTCGGCACGCCGAAGTTGGTCATCGTCGTTGGCATCGAACATGATCAGCGGGTGCAGGTTGCCGTCCCCGGCATGGAACACGTTGGCGCACTGCAGGTTGAACTTTCCGGACAGCTCGTCGATGCGCTTGAGCACATAGGACAGATGCTTGCGCGGGATGGTGCCGTCCATGCAGTAGTAGTCGGGCAGGATGCGGCCCACCGCGGGGAAGGCGGCTTTGCGCCCGGCCCACAGGTTCAGCCGTTCGGCTTCATCCCGCGAAGTACGGATCTGGGTCGCGCCGGCCGTGCGCATCACCTCGGTGACGCGGCCGATTTCGTCTGCGACTTCCTCTTCGGTGCCGTCGGATTCGCACAGCAGGATAGCCGCAGCATCGAGTGGGTAGCCGGCATGGACGAATTGCTCTACTGCCGCGGTTGCCTTCCTGTCCATCATCTCCAGGCCCGCGGGGATGATCCCGGCGGCGATGACGTCAGCTACCGCCTGGGCCGCCTTGGTGACGTCGTCGAACGCTGCCAGCACCACCTGCGCCTTCTCCGGCTTCGGCAGCAACTTGACGGTGATCTCGGTAACCACACCTAGCAGGCCTTCCGACCCGGTGATCAACGCCAGCAGGTCGTAACCGGGCGAATCGAGCCCCTCGGAGCCGATCTCGAGCAGGTCTCCCTCTATGGTGACGAATCGAACCTTGAGGATATTGTGCACCGTGAGGCCGTACTTCAGGCAGTGCACGCCTCCTGAATTCTCCGCGACGTTGCCGCCAATCGAGCAGGCGATCTGGCTGGAGGGATCGGGAGCGTAGTACAGGCCGACTGGCGCGGTCGCCTCGGAGATCGCAGCGTTACGCACGCCCGGCTGCACGCGCGCGATCCGCGCTGGCGCGTCGATCTCGAGAATTTTCTTCATCTTCGACATGACCAGCAGCAGTCCATGTTCGTAGGGCAGGGCCCCGCCCGACAAACCGGTTCCGGCGCCGCGGAATACCACCGGCACCCGCCCTGCGTGGCAGACCCGCAGGATCGCGCGTACCTGCTCCTCGTTTTCGGGCAGCGCCACCAGGAGCGGCAAGCGCTGGTAGGCGGTGAGGCCGTCGCACTCGAAGGGTTTGAGTTCCTCGTGCTGGTGCAGCAGTGCATCGGGCGCGAGGATCGCAGAGAGCTGCTGGATCAGTTTCGCCGTGGAGATCTGCGGCTGCAGCGTTTCGGACGAAAGCAGTTCTGGCTTGCCCATGAAGCGTCAGCGTAATCCAGGACGCGAGCGCTCGCGAGTGCCGGATGCAAACGCGCTCATGCGGTCGAGAGAGTCGTGCATATATTCTGCAGAAGTGATCACAACACCAAGATTGCGCGGAAGTCGTTGACGTTGGTCAGCGTCGGACCGGTGATGACCAGATCGCCCAGGCCGGAGAACAAACTGTAACCGTCATTATCCGCGAGCATCGCCTTAGCGTCCATATTGCGCGCGGCGGCGCGCGCGAGCGAATCGGGCGTGAGAACCGCGCCGGCGTTGTCTTCGGTGCCGTCCACGCCGTCCGTATCGCCTGCGAATGCGCTGATACCCGCTTCTGCGTTGAGGGCAAGCGCCAGCGCGAGCAGGAATTCGGCATTACGGCCCCCGCGGCCGTGGCCACGCACCGTCACGGTGGTCTCGCCGCCGCTGAGCAGTACGCATGGCGCCTTGGCCGGCTGTCCATGGCGCCTGACCTGCCGGGCGATGCCGGCGTGGACCAGCGCGACTTCGCGCGACTCGCCTTCAATGGCGTCGCCGAGGATCAGCGGCGTGACGCCGGCCTTGCGCGCGACTGCCGCGGCCGCTTCGAGGGACATCTGTGGTGTCGCGACCATGTGCAACTCGGTCCTGGCAAGGCGCGCGTCGCCGGGCTTCGGTGTTTCTTCCCTGGCGGCGCGCAGGTGGTTCGCCACCGTCAGCGGTTCCGTTATCCGGTACTTGTCGAGGATGGCGCGCGCATCGGCAAACGTGGTCGGATCGGCCACCGTGGGACCGGAGGCGATGACCGCCGGATCGTCTCCCGGAATGTCGGAGATCGCCAGCGTCACCACTTTCGCCGGCGCGCAAGCGGCGGCAAGCCGCCCGCCCTTGACCGCGGACAGGTGTTTGCGCACGCAGTTCATCTCGGCAATGTTGGCGCCGCTTTTTAACAGCGCCCTGTTGATCGCCTGCTTGTCGGTGAGAGTCAGTCCCGGTGCAGGCAGGGCGAGCAGGGCGGAGCCGCCGCCGGAAACCAGGAACAGCACCAGGTCATTGGCGGAGAGTCCCTGCACCATCTTCAAGATGCGTTCGGCGGCCTCGCGTCCCGCCAGGTCGGGAACGGGGTGCGCGGCTTCGACCACTTCTACTTTCCGGGTGGGTGTGTTGTGGCCGTAGCGGGTGACGACCAACCCGGAGATTTCTCCCTGCCAATGGTCTTCAACGGCCTTGGCCATGCTCGCCGCCGCCTTGCCGCAGCCGACCACGATGGTGCGGCCTTTAGGCGGCTTCGGCAGATACGCCGGCAGCGACTTGTCCGGCAGCGCCGCCGCAATCGCCGCATCGAACATCTGTCGCAACAATCTTGTTGGGTCGATAGTCACAAGAAAACCAAACCTCTCTTAACACGAAGGTCACGAAGGAAAAACGAAGTATCACGAAGGAGAAGCAAACCTAAAACGACAAAGGACTGGAGTAAAAGGCGCACCCGTGACCTGTGCACCCGATCGCTTTTCGAATTTTGACCGTATTGCCCTTGGTTCCGTATTCCTTCGTGTCACTTCGTCTTTCCTTCGTGTACCTTCGTGTTCACGCTTTTTGGAAACTATTTTGCGACTGCGTGATTGGCGAGAGCTTCGAGAGCCTTGACCATCGCCGAGTGGTCCCACTTGCCGCCGCCCTGCGCCTGGCAGGCGCTGAACAGTTCCTGTGCAGTAGCGGTGTTGGGCAGGCTCATCTTGAGCGCGCGCGCGGAGGCGAGCGCGAGGTTCAGATCCTTCTGGTGCAGCTCGATGCGGAAACCCGGGTCGAAGGTGCGCTTGATCATGCGCTCGCCGTGCACTTCCAGCACCCGCGAGGAGGCGAATCCGCCCATCAGCGCCTGGCGCACCTTGCCGGGATCCACTCCGGCCTTGGAAGCGAGCAGAAGGGCCTCGGCCACCGCTTCGATGTTGAGCGCGACGATGATCTGGTTGCAGACCTTGCAGGTCTGGCCGGCGCCGACTTCGCCGACCAGGGTGATGTTCTTGCCCATCAGTTCGAAAAGCGGCTTGACCTTGGCGAAAACGGTTTCGTTGCCGCCGACCATGATGGTGAGCGCTGCATTCTTGGCGCCGACTTCGCCGCCGGAAACCGGGGCGTCCATAAATTCGGCGCCGGTTTTCTTGATGCGTTCGGCAAAGACCTTGGTCTCGATCGGCGAAATCGAGCTCATGTCCACAACGATCTTGCCGGCAACCAGGCCTTCGGCGACGCCGTCCTTGCCGAACAATGCCTTTTCCACGTCCGGCGTGTCCGGAACCATGATGATGATGATCTC
>CAZYTR010000288.1:0-4784 GCA_964650365.1 uncultured Alcaligenaceae bacterium
AGGTGGATGAGAGGGTAAATTCCGTGAATGCCGTGAATATCGTGAATGTCGGAAATGCCGTGACTGCGTGACGACGTAAAGAATCAAAGCCCGGAAGTGTTACGACATGCACGATATTCACGGCATTCACGACATTCACGATATTCACGGCATTCACGGCATTCACGGCATTTCCGACATTCACGACATTCACGGCATTCACGACATTCACGGCATTCACGGCATTCACGATATTCACGGCATTCACGGTAGTTACGGCAGTTACGACCCACCAACGGTAACAATCGCACCAATGGTCAAATACCTTCTTTCATTACTGATCACCCTCCTGCCCGCAACCGCTTTCGCGGCATTCGACCACACGCACGCGCAGTGGGACGTGCTGACGAAGAAACACGTGGTCTGGCTTCCCGGCGGACACGCTTCCCAGGCCGATTACAGCGGCTTCAAGGCCGAGCGCCAGGAGTTGAAAAGCTATCTCGACGGGCTTTCCGCAGTGACCCAGTCTGAGTACGACGGCTGGACCAAGCCCGAGAAGCTCGCCTTCCTGATCAATGCCTACAACGCCTACACCGTCGAGCTGATCCTCACCGGGTATCCGCAGGTCAAGTCGATCAAGGAACTGGGTTCGCTCATCACCAGCCCGTGGAAGAAACGCTTTTTCTCGCTGCTGGGCAAGCCGCGCACCCTCGACGATGTCGAACACGGCATGATCCGCGCACCGGGAGTCTTCGACGAGCCGCGCATCCACATGGCGGCAAACTGCGCCTCGGTCGGTTGTCCGGCACTACGCAGCGAAGCCTACGTTTCCGGCAAACTGGACGCGCAACTCGAAGACAGCGTCGTGCGCTTTCTTTCCGACCGGTCGCGCAACCGCTTCAACCCGCAGAACGGTCGGCTCGAAGTGTCGAAGATTTTCGACTGGTACGGCCGGGATTTCGCCGCGCGGGCGGGATCGGTCGAGGCTTGGCTCGCGCAATACGCGGACAAGCTCGCCGACGAACCGAAGTACCAGCAGACGATCCGCGACAAGAAAGCCAAACTGGAGTTCCTGGATTACGATTGGAAGCTGAACGAGAAGCGGTGAGGGGTGAGGAGAAAAAACGTGAGGACCGAACCATGGGACTCAATGCGAACGTGAAGGCGGGAAAAAATTCTGACGGTATGCCGACTTCCGATCACGCTGTTCGCTCGCCTCTCGGTCCTCGCACCGTGTCCCTTGCTTTAGACCCCTCACGCCTCACCCCTCACGCCTCACCGCTCCTTACGATCGTCATACCGACGCTGAACGAAGCGCCGGGTATCGTTTCGTTTCTCCAGCCGCTGCAGCGGCTGCGCGAGCGCGGCGTCGAGTTGATTCTCGCCGACGGCGGCAGCGACGACAGCACCGTCGTCGCCGCCTCGGCGCTGGTTGATCGGGCGCTGACCGCGCCGCGCGGGCGCGCGCTGCAGATGAACGCGGGCGCGGCGCTCGCCGGCGGCGACGTGCTGCTGTTCCTGCACGCCGATGCCCGCCTTCCCGATGACGCCGAGCGGCTCATCCTCGACGGCCTGCGCGGATCAGGCCGCCGCTGGGGACGCTTCGATGTGAGGCTTTCCGGCGCCGCGACCATGCTGCGCGTCGTCGAGTGGATGATGAACCAGCGCTCGCGCCTCACCGGGGTCGCCACCGGCGACCAGGGGCTGTTCGTCGAGCGCGGATTGTTCGATGAAATCGGCGGATTTCCCGCCATTGCGCTGATGGAAGACATCGCGCTGTCCGCCATGCTCAAGCGCCACGGCCTGCCGCTGTGCCTTGCGCAAAACGTTGTTGCATCGTCCCGGCGCTGGGAAAAGCGCGGCATCTGGCGCACCATCGCCCTGATGTGGCGGTTGCGTCTTGCTTACTTCCTCGGCGCGGAACCGGCACGGCTTGCAGAAATCTACTATGGCCACAGCCAATGACACCAGCGTACTGATATTTGCACGCGCCCCGGTGGCCGGCAGCGTGAAGACCCGATTGATCCCGCTATTGGGAGACCATGGTGCGGCGGCGCTGTATCGCAGCCTGGTCGAGCACGCGCTCTCCATGGCGCGGGCCTCGGGTGTAGGCCGCGTGGAACTGTGGTGCGCCCCGGCCACCGATGATGATTTTTTCGCAGCCTGCCGCGATCGATTCGGCGTTTCGCTGCATCGACAGTGTGACGGCGACCTCGGCACAAGAATGCTGAACGCATTGGAGGATGCGTTGACCCGGTCGCGGCACGCGCTGCTGATAGGAAGTGACTGCCCTTCCCTCACGGCTGCCGACCTGCGTGCGGGCGCACGCGCGCTGCGCGGGGGACGCGACGCGGTGTTCGGTCCGACGGAAGACGGCGGTTACATTTTGGTCGGGCTTTCGCAAGCCATGCCGGCGCTTTTCGATGCGATGACGTGGGGAACCGCTACGGTGATGGAGGAAACCCGCCGGCGACTGCGCAACCTCGGCTGGCGCTGGCATGAACTTCCGGTGCATTGGGACGTGGATCGGCCCCAGGATTATCAGCGCCTGGTGCGCGAAGGTTTTTTGACTGCGATGGATTCGGGCGGCGAGCCGTGAGCCGCCGCTTCGCGGTGCTACTGCTTGCCGTTGCGGTCAGCTTGAGTTGTGCGGCGAAGGCGGCTGAATTCCCGGTTGTCGCGCCATTTTCCTCTGCGCTACCCGGCGCGTCGCTTCCCGCTCCCTGGAAACTGACGACGTTCCCCGGAATCGGCAGGCATACGCGGTATTCGCTGGTCCGGGACGCTGAGGCAGTGGTGCTTCGGGCCGATGCGGAGGCCTCTATGGCAGGTGTGGCGCATCCACTAAACCTCGATGCGCGCGTCCATCCGGTCATCGAGTGGCGCTGGAAGATTCTCAACCTGCTGACCAAGTCCGATATCGCCACCAAGCAGGGTGACGACTACCCGGCGCGCGTTTATGTCCTTTTCGATTACGATATTCGCAAGCTGCCGTTTTCGGCGCGCGCCAGAATCCGGATGGCGCGCATGTATGGCGCCGATATCCCGCTTGCCGCACTGTGTTACGTCTGGGACGGCAAGGCCGCCGTGGGCACCTCAGTCTGGAGTGCCTACACCGACCGCGTGCGGGTGGTCGTCGCCGAGAGTGGAGGCGCGAATCTCGGCAAGTGGGTCACGATACGGCGCGATGTCGACGCGGATTTCCGTGAGGCATTCGGCGAGGACCCGCCTGCGATTTCCGGCGTGGTGCTCGCCACGGATACCGACAACACCGGCGAATCCGCAACGGCGTTCTACGGCGACATCCGGTTCATGCAAAGACCTTGAAGCAACTCTGAACGCGGAGGACGCAGAGGACGCAGAGGATTCTTTTCAATACCCCCTTGAGGGGTACACGGAGGAAAGGCAAAAACAGAAAATGAACCGTCGAGAATCAAAATCTGCCATCAGATGTCGTTCGTGACTTTCGTTGCGCCCTTTCTTGCTCTTCTTTGCGGCCTTTGCGTCAACGAACTTTTCGCCGACCTCCGGCCGGCTGCGCATTGCGCAGAACTCAGATGGCGCCCGCCCGGAAGCGCCCCTGGTCGATCATGGTTGCGTCTTAGTCTGCTTATCAGTATGGTTCTATGCGAACGCTAAACAGACCCGTAAGAAGACCGCCGCATCCGCGGGTGCGGCAGAGGCAATAACCGCGACTACCGTTCACTTTTCACGGATCTTATGGAACGCTTTCTCATCACCGTCGATTTCTATCTTCTCCCCGGAGCGCTCGATCCATTCATTGCCCTGATCAAGGAGAACGCGCGCAAGTCGCTGGCCGAGGAACCCGGCTGCCAGCGCTTCGATGTGCTGGTGCAAAGGGGCGTGCCGGACCATATCCTGCTCTACGAAATTTACAAGAACCGGGCGGCTTTCGAAGACCATCTGAAGTCCCGGCATTTCGTCGAATTCAATGTGGCGTCGGCGCCCTACGTCAAAGACAAGAAAGTGATCGAGTACGAATACGTGAACGATGAAGAAAAATGAAGCGGGAGATTTTCTTATGCAGGCGATGAGGCTGCGTCGCAGTGTTTCACGAATATCCCAATCGCGTACAATCGCGCTTGCTGACTTGCCGCGGGGAACGCGGCTATGGAAGGGAGGAATCAGATGAGTTTGCTCGACGCGTGGATGGTGGGCGGCTTGGTCTTATTGGTCGTCCTGGTCGTGTTGCGTAAGAAAAAGCGCTGAGACAAATCCTGTCCGGGCGCCTGCATCCGCGATCATCCGCGGCCCTGCGAAGCGGAACCGGATAGCAAGCGGCGCACCGCGTCCGGCCGGGGCAACGGCGCGACCGCTCCGAAACCGGTAGTCGCCAGGGCTGCGGCCGCATTGGCGTAGCGCAGCCCCGCCCAGAAGTCGTCACCCGCCGCCATTCGCGCCAGCAGCGCGCCGGCAAAGCAATCACCCGCCCCTGTGGCATCGACGCAGTTGACCGCGTGACCGGCAATCTTTTCGCGCCGCGTCGAATCGCTCCCGACCACCCCCGCCGCACCGAGTTTCAGTGCGACGACTTTCGCACCGGCCTCATGGCACCAATCGAGAATTGCGTCCGCATCCCGTTCGCCCGATAGCGCCTCGGCATCCTCCATGCTGAGCAGGAAATAGTCGGCAAGAGCAATGGTGGCGCGGATCACCGCACGGGCACGGGCCAGCGGCCACAACCGCAGCCGCAGGTTGGAATCGTAGGAGATCCTGACGCCGGCGCCCCGCGCCGCTTCCACGGCGGCGAACACCGTATCGCAGGCACTGTCGCTGATCGCCTG
>CAZYTR010000289.1:0-2832 GCA_964650365.1 uncultured Alcaligenaceae bacterium
AGGATGGGCTTGAGCTTTTCCCTGTCCTGGATGCGCGCCTTCGGATACTCGTGCTCGATCACCAGGTAGGTGTTGGCCACGTCGAGCTTCAGCAGCTCGCGCGCGGCGAGCTGATGGTCGAGCCAGTCGACGGTGCGGTTCTGCAGGTAACCGAGCGGATCGTGCCTGGCCGTGCCGGGCAGCTCGTGCTCGCACAGGACGACCTGCTTCTTCCATGCGTTGAGCTGATCGGCGGGCTTGGGCGAGGGCTTGCCATTCACCCAGTCACCGCGTTCCACGGTCTGGCCGCCGTAGCCCCAGCCGGCGATGCCCTTGGCGTCGATAACCTGGCCCTTTACGTGAAAGCCGCCGATCAGATGGTTGTAGCCCGCGTCCTTCAGGTACTGGAAAAGCGAGCGCGTGTCCTGGCCCATCAGAATGGCGTGCGAGGGATCGTAGTGGATGCGGAAGTTGTCGCCGACGCCGTGCTTCTCGCAGATGCGGGCCAGCGCGATCCACGGTCCGGGCGCGTAGGCGATATTGTTGTGAAAGTTGTCGAGCGTCGTCCAGCCGGGCATCGGACACTGCTCGACGCGGTACTCGATGCCGCGCGCCTTTGCCTCCTTGAGCAGCGGGATGAACACTTCCTCGAACATCTGCAGGTTCTGGTCCATCTGCAGCTTCTGGTTGCGGCCGACGAATCCCACCACGGCAGGTTTCTCGAGCAGGACTGCAGCGTCGAACACCCGCATCATGAAGTCGAGCTTCTTCTTGCGCACTGCCGGGTCGTCGTGGAGCATGTTGTCGAAGTAACCCAGGTCGGAGAGACCGACCCCGGTCGCCTTCATCGCCGTGAACACGCGCTGTGCGCGCTTTTTGTCGAAGGGCTGGCGCAGGTCCAGCGTGTTGGCGACCGGATCGAGCATCGCGTCGGCCGGTATGTCGCTCTCGGTCGGGTGCAGGGCAGCCGAGAGCTCGATGTTGTCGGCGCCGACCTCGCGCGCGAACTGAAGCCATTCTTCGATCGCGCGATCGGGATCCTTGTCGCGAATCTCGCGCGGCGTCAGCTCCTGCAGCGCCGCGGTGAGGACGCTGATCTTCATGAACTTGGGCTCGAACTGCTTCACTGTCATGGGCTTGCTCCTTGCGACACTTCGGCGGGATTGCCAGCCACGCGCGTCGAGAATCGGCTCGATGCGAATGGAGTGGCTACTTTCGGCGACCGGGCCGGTGCCGTCAAGGGGAACGAGGAGAACCTGGGTCAGGTTTGCGATTTTGTGATTTATCCGCACCTAGCGTAACCGATCGCTATGCTCCGCAAGCCACGCCTGCACCATACGACTTCACGTACGGTTTCGTATGAGACTGTGGGCGGTGGCGTTGTGCGGGCTTGACCGAAACGTTGAGCCTCCTTACCTTAAAGGAATGAATGACTCTTCAAGAAAGGAATCGACGATGGGTGCCGCGACGCTGACGAGCAAGGGACAGGCGACGATACCGAAGGAAATACGCGACTTCCTCAGAATCGGTCCAGGAGACAAGCTCGATTTTGTCGTCGAGAGTGATGGCAGGGTGATCCTCCGGCCCGCGACCCTGGACGTGCGGCAGTTGCGCGGCATGCTCAAACGCAGCCGCAGGAAAACGGTAACGCTGGAGGAGATGGACAAGGCCGTCGTTGCGGGCGTTGCGCGCCGGCGAGCATGATCGGGCTCGATACCAATCTTCTCGTTCGCTATCTGACGCAGGTCTTTCAGCCAGACAATTTCTTTAGTCTGTACAGAAGGTCGAGGGCTTCCTTCGGGGACATCGAATCCAGGTTGGCGTGCTGCAACGCCTCGATGGCTGGGTGTTCCGGCGCTTCCAGTTTCTTCGTGTTTGCGGAAAACAGGTCGCCCTGCGGACCGCGGCTCGCCGCTTCCTCTTCCAGTTTCGCGAGATGCTTCTTTGCCGCCCGCACCACGGCCGAAGGAACGCCGGCAAGTTGCGCTACTTGTATTCCGTAGCTCTGCGAAGCCGGACCTTCTTCCAGCGCGTGGAGAAACACGATCTTGTCCTTGTGCTCGACCGCGTCGAGGTGCACGTTGGCAACCTGCGGGAATTCATCCGCGAGCTGGGTGAGTTCGAAGTAGTGGGTGGCGAACAGGGTGTAACTCCGGCTCGCTTCCACCAGGTGCCGCGCGATGGCGACCGCCAGCGCCATGCCGTCGAACGTCGAAGTACCGCGGCCGACTTCGTCCATCAACACAAGACTGTTGCCGGTGGCGTTGTGCAGGATGTTGGCGGCTTCGGTCATTTCCACCATGAACGTCGAACGGCCGCCGGCGAGGTCGTCGGAGGCGCCGATGCGGGTGAAGATCCGGTCCACCGGCCCGATCAGCGCGCGCTTTGCCGGCACGAACGAGCCGACGTGCGCCAGCAACACGATCAGCGCAACCTGGCGCATGTAAGTGGATTTGCCGCCCATGTTCGGGCCGGTGATCAGCAGCAATCTGCGGCCGGGGTCGATTTTGGTGTCGTTGGCGATGAACTCGTCGATCTGCCGCTCCACTACCGGATGGCGGCCGGCCTCGATCTCTATTGTTTCGTCGTCGGTGAACCCGGGCTCCGAGTAATCGAGCATTGCCGCGCGTTCCGCCAGTGCCGCCAGCGCATCCACTTCCGCCAGCGCGGCCGCCAGTCGCTGCAACCGCGGCAGCTGGGGCGACAAGTCGTCGAGCAGCTTTTCGTATAGATACTTTTCCCGGGCGAGGGCGCGGTCCTGTGCCGACAGCGCCTTGTCCTCGAAGCTCTTCAGCTCGGGCGTGATGAAGCGTTCGGCGTTCTTCAGGGTCTGGCGGCGCTGGTAGTCGCCCG
>CAZYTR010000290.1:0-5669 GCA_964650365.1 uncultured Alcaligenaceae bacterium
CAGCCGCCCGCCTTCGGAGAGCGCTGCCACGAAGTTGCCTGCCGATTCCTCGTAGACGAACGGCGCAATTGGAATATCGGGTTCCTCCAGCGTCATGAACTCGCGCCCGGCCTTGCGGTTGGAGACCATATCGGCGATCTTCGACAGGAAGCCGTAGCCGCCCGTGGAGACCACCAGCACGAGAGTCTCCGTCTTGCCGCCAAGGCAGTAGAGGATGTGCGCGCCTTCCTGCACTTCCACCAGCGAGGACGCGGGCACGCCGTCGCCGCGCGCCGGAGGCAATTGCGAGGCCTCCACCTAGTAAGCCCTGCCCTTCGAATCCAGGAAGATCACCGGCTCGACGGTGCGGCACTTGATCAACGCCGACAATCCATCGCCTTCCTTGAACGACAGCGTGGCCGGATCCACTTCCCAGCCCTGGCGCGCGCGCACCCAGCCCTTCTTCGAAAAGATCACCGTTACAGGCTCGTCGATGATCAAGGTCTCGATCACCGCCTTCTCGGATTCCTCGATGCGCGTGCGGCGTTTGTCGCCAAAAGTCTTGACGTCGTCTTCGATCTCGGAGACCACCAGGTCTTCCAGTACCTTGCGGTCCTTGAGAATCTTTTCCAGGCTCTTCTGTTCCTTCTGCAGGTCCTTCAGCTCCTGCTCGATCCTGATGTGCTCGAGCTTCGCCAGTTGCCGCAGGCGGATCTCAAGGATGTCGTCGGCCTGCCGCTCGGAGAGCTTGAACGCCTTGATCAGCTCGGCTTTGGGATCATCCGCGTTGCGGATGACCTTGATCACCTTTTCCACGTTCAGCAGCACGATCATGCGGCCTTCGAGCACGTGGATGCGGTCGAGCACCTGCGCCAGCCGGTGCCGGGTGCGTCGGGTGACGGTCGCAAAGCGGAACTTGATCCACTCGGCGACCACCTCGCGAAGATTCTTGCCGGTGGGCCGGCCGTCGAGTCCAACCATCACCAGATTGATTGCGACGTTGCCTTCCATGCCGGTCTTGGCCAACAAGAGATTGACGAACTCGGTCTCGTCGATCTTCGAGGTCCTGGGTTCGAACACCAGGCGCACCGGGTGCGCGCGGTCGGATTCGTCGCGCGCCTTGTCGAGCATCGCCAGCATCAATTGCTTCTCGCGCGTCTGCTCCGGCGTGAGCGATTTCTTGCCGGGCCTGGGTTGGGGATTTGTGATCGCCTCGATTTCCTCCAGCACCTTTTTCGCCGAAGTGCCGGGCGGCAGTTCGTATGCCACCATCTGCCATTGGCCGCGGGCAAGTCGCTCTATGTTCCAGCGTGCGCGCACCCTTACCGCGCCGCGGCCGGTGGTGTATGCCTCCTTGAGTTCCGCGCGCGGCGTAATGATCTGTGCCCCGCCTGGGAAATCCGGCCCCTTGATGTGCTTCATCAGGCCGGCGACGCTTAACTCGGGATCGCGGATCATCGCGATCGCAGCGTTGGCGACTTCGTTGAGGTTGTGGCTGGGGATCTCGGTCGCCATGCCGACCGCTATGCCGGAAGCGCCGTTCAACAGCACCACGGGCAACCGCGCCGGCAGCACCGTAGGCTCCTCGCGGGTGCCATCGTAGTTGGGCGCGAAGTCCACCGTGCCCTGCTCCAGCTCGGCCAGCAGCACTTCGGCGAACCTTGTCAGCCGCGCTTCGGTGTAGCGGTAGGCCGCCGCCTCGTCGCCGTCGCGCGAACCGAAGTTGCCTTCGCCGTCGATCAGCGGGTAACGCATGGTAAAGCCCTGCGCCAGTCGCACCAGGGCGTCGTACACCGACTGGTCGCCGTGCGGGTGCAGTTTTCCAAGCACATCGCCGACCACCGCCGCGGACTTGGTGCGCTTGGTACCCGCGCGAGTGTTGGATTCCCACATCGAGTAGAGGATGCGGCCCTGCACCGGTTTCTGCCCGTCACCGACGCGGGGCAGCGCGCGATCCTTCACCGTGGCGATGGCGTACTGCAGGTATTGCGTCGAGGCGTACTTGCCGAGCGGCAGTTTGTCGCCGAATTCGCCGGAGAGCGGTGCGAAATGCGGCGGCAGTCCGCCACCGTCCCCGCGCCCAGCCGTGGGTGCTTCCTTTTTCTCCGCTTTCTTTTCCGCCACAGCGGTTCCGCTGTCGCCGAACAAATCAGGTTGGTCCGACATGTTTCCGCTGATATCCGAGTGTCAAATCCTGCATTGTTTTTTAGCTGGGCATCGGTGCCTGCTCGAAACCGTCGCGCCCGCCTTTCTTGGCCCTGTACAAGGCCCGGTCTGCACGCTCGACCGTCGTCTGCCAGCTCTCCGGTTTGTGGTAATCCGCGCCTCCGATGGACACGGTAATGCGCAATCCCGACACCAGGTCGTCGAAATTCAACCCCCGTGCCAGCGCGCAAAGCCGTTCCGCGACGACCGCGAGGCTTTGCGGCGGCGTCTGGTCGAGGAGGCAGACAAACTCCTCGCCGCCATACCGGCCGAAGGCATCGGTCTTGCGCAGGCACCCGGTCGCGGCCTGGGCAAACGTCTTCAGCACCACGTCGCCGACGTGATGGCCATGGGTATCGTTGATCCGCTTGAAATGGTCGATGTCCACCATCAAGACCGAGAACATGGCGCCGAAACGATCAGCCCGGCCCTTTTCCCGTTCGAGCACTTCGACCAGACTCCGGCGGTTGAACACGCCGGTGAGATCGTCCTGGGCGGCCATGCGCTCGATGCGCCGCAGCGCTTCCTCAAGGCGCACCTTGCTATCGGCCAGGTCCTTGCGCAACCCGCTGATGTATCCGCCCATGACGGAAAAGAACGCGAGGACGGCCGTAAGCACGATCCAGTTCAGCACCTCGCGGCTGAAGGCTTCGGGATCAACGTGCGCATCTGGATACCATTGCGCACCGATGATCAGCGCATAGGAAATCGCGACGAATGCGGTAAGCGCGAGCAGTTGGCGGGTGCTGAGTCGAAATACCCCGAACAGGAATGACATCATGAAGATCAGTGCGAGGATGCTATGGCCCTCCTTCGACTGGGACAACACGAAGAGGATCACCAGGGTGGACGACACGATCTGCGGCAGCGTCAGGCTCGGATCGCGGAAACGCAGGTTCAGGCCGCTGCGGAAAATAGCGTAGAACAGGATGACGAAGCCCAGGATGAGCAGCGCGGCGGTAGCGAAGGCCTCGCGATCCAGAAAATCCATGATGTAAGCCGCGAGGAACAGCACGGCCACCATCACCGATGCGGCGGTGGCCATCATCCAGCGCCTCATGCGGTGCAATTGCCGCGGGTCGCGCGTCGGGAAGAGCAGGGAATTCAGCATGATCTGGGAACAACTCGTCTGGCCGGCAGGCGATGCGCCGCGGGTGCGCGGCTGCCGGTCGTTTCCATGCCGTCGACTTGGTTTTGTCCGGGTTCCCCGGTTGGATTGCGTAGATCCGCAGCGCAATACACCTGCTGTCGGGAAGAATTCGGTTGTTCGCGTTTCAAGATCGCCCGCTTCACGACAGGTCGGCCTCCACGAGATTGCCGTAGGTTTCCATCCACTCGCGTCTCTGGGAAGCGTTCTCGCGGGCCATCATCATGTTGAAGATGTCGACCGAAACATCGACCCCATCGTCGAGCGCAACCGGCAGCATGCGCCGGGTGTCCGGGTTGAGCGTGGTCTCCCAGAGCTGCTCGGGATTCATGTCGCCGAGGCCCTTGAAGCGACTCACGGTCCAGGCGCCGGGCTTCACGCCTTCGTCTTCGAGCTTCTCCTCGCTGCCGGCAAGTTCCTGCTTGTCCAGTGCATAAAGTTTGCGCGCCGGCTTGCCCTTGCCCTGCGAGGGGACGTCGATACGGAACAGTGGCGGCTGCGCGACGAAGACGTTGCCGTTGTCGATCAGTTTCGGAAAATGCTTGAAGAAGAGCGTCAGCAGCAGAACCTGGATGTGCGCGCCGTCCACGTCCGCATCGGCGAGGATGATGATCTTTCTGTAACGCAGCCCGGAAAGATCGACGTTGTCGCCCGGCTTGTGGTGGTCCACGCCGATCGCAAGCGCGATTGCCTCGATCTCCTTGTTGGCATAAAGCGTGTCGGGGCTGTCCTGCCAGGTGTTCTTGGGCTTGCCCTTGAGCGGCAGTACGGCCTGGAATTCCTTGTCGCGTGCCTGTTTGGCCGAGCCGCCGGCGGAATCGCCTTCGACAATGAACATTTCGTTGCGCTCCGGATCATCGGAAGCACAGTCAGTAAGTTTTCCTGGCAGCACCGCCACACCGGAGGTTTTGCGGCGTTCGACTTTCTGCGCCGCGCGGGTGCGGGCATTGGCCTGGCTGATCACCAGTTCGGCGATGCGCTTGCCTTCGTCCACATGCTGGTTGAGCCACAGATCGAAGGGGTCGCGCACCATTTGCGCAGTCAATTTCACGGCGTCGCGAGAAATCAGCTCATTCTTGACCTGGCCCTTGAACTGCGGGTCGAGCATTTTCACCGCCAGCACGTAGCACACGCGCGACCAGACATCCTCGGGAACGATTTTCAGGCCGCGCTGACCCATGGCGTGAATATCGATGAAGGCCTTGATCGCGTTGTATACGCCTTCTCGCAGGCCGGCGACATGAGTGCCGCCGACTCGGGTGGGAATCATGTTGACGTAGGACTCGGTGACGGTTTCGCCCTCCGCGGTCCAGGCTATCGCCCACATCGCGCCCTCGCCCTCGGCGAAGCTGTCGGATTCCGATTGGGCGGCGACATAACGCTCGCCGAGGAAACTGCTGGCCACCGGTTCCAGACTGGCGATCGCGGATTCGAAGTAACCCTTGATGCCTTCCGGAAAATGCCAGGTCTGAAAATCGATCTTCTTGTTTTTTTCGATGCCTAGCGTGAATTTCACGCCCGGCAACAGCATCGCCTTGGCGCGCAGCAGGGCGGCCATGTCTGCGACCACGATTTTCGGTGAATCGAAGTATTTTGGATCGGGCCAGAACCTGACCCGCGTGCCACTTTCCCGCAGCCCGATCTGGCCGAGTTTTTTCAGCGGCTCGTTGACCTTGCCGTTGTCGGCGAAAATGATTCGGTTACGCTCTCCGTCGCGCCGCACTTCGACTTCGAGCCGCGTCGAAAGTGCGTTGGGCACACATACACCCACGCCGTGCAGGCCGCCGGCGATGCGGTAGGCCGCGTCCTTGTCGGTCTTACGGAACTTGCCGCCGGAATGCAGCGTAGTAAAGATCACCTGCACCGCCGGCACTTTCTTTTTCGGGTGGATATCGACCGGGATACCGCGGCCGTCGTCTGTCACTTCGGCCGAGCCGTCTTCATAGAGCACCACAGAAACATTCCTGGCGAATCCGGCCAGACCCTCGTCGGCGGCGTTGTCGATAATTTCGACCAGCGCGTGATTCGGATTCACCGGATCGGTGTACATGCCCGGCCGGTGAAGAATGGGCGAGAGGTCTTCGAGGATTTCGATGTCCTCGGCGGTGTAGCCGCCAGTTTTTTTGGCCATCGTCTACATCAGCATAGGTTGCGAAGCCTCCTGCAAGGCGCAACACGCGGGGAAAGGCAGTCGGAGAAACCGGGGGACGGCACTCCGCGGGCGGCGGTGACCATCCGGAACGAAAGTAGAGGTAGCGCGGTAGCAATCACGGCGCGCATTGTAGTGTGTCCTCCCGAATCCATCACGAGTCTTTGTTCGAATGCAGGGCGGCAAGAG
>CAZYTR010000291.1:0-8786 GCA_964650365.1 uncultured Alcaligenaceae bacterium
CGAGACGATGATATCTGCGGCCGTCGCCGTGCCGGTGGGAAAGGCCGTGACCAGGGTAAGCGCAAGCAACTTCCACTTCTTCATGTCGCTTCTTTCTCGAAAACCGGAATTGTCAGAAATCGAACTGCGCGCGCAATGTGATCGCCTTTTCATAGTCGGTGGCCACGCCGTTCGCCGTGACCGGCGTTTCGAAGCTGGTCTGGACGTAGTCCGCCAGGAAACGCGTATACGCATTGGGCAGCCACTTGAGCTGGACCGTGTAGGCGTCCGCTTTATTGGTGGAAACCGTGACTGGAGGCGAAAGTGTGGCCGCCCCCGCGCCGAGAACCCCCGTGCCCGCAGCATTGATGGTGGTGAAATCGCTGCCGTCGAAAGCGCTGTATCGCAACCCCAGCTCCCAGGCTCCCCAACCGCCGCCGTCCTCCATCGAGAAGTTGTTGCGCGGACGCAGCCGTCCGTAGACACCGTTGCGATACGAATCGGCATAGGCTTCGTCGGTGATCATCCAGCCCAGACTGAGATAGAACGCATCGAGCTTACGGTCGTAGGGCACGCCGCCGGTTGTACTGCCCTCATATCGAGCCTGCCAGTATTCGCCCTGGATCTTGACCGGGCCATGGGCCACCGTGCTTTCCACTTCAGAGATCGTCCGATCGATATCGGTACCCGACAGGCTCGCCGAACTGAAGAATGTGATCCCTCGCGCCTCGGTCTGCACCGTGGCCGGGGTAAACGCGGTCCCGCCTCTGGTGGTGACGCTGCCGTTCTTGTATGAACCACCGAAATGGAGAACCAGGTCCGGAACATCCAGAAACTCCGCGAAGTTCTGAACCAGACGCACTGATAGGTCTTTGCCGTCCGTACTTGCCTCCTGTGTATTGCCCTGGCTTTCCTCCAGATTCAAGCCGGTACCATTGCTGACCGTAACGCCGTAATACATTCCCTTGAGCGGTGCGCCGTGAACCATGATTCCGCGATCGTAATTCAAGTTCTGCAGCAGCGACTGGGTCAGCGCGCGTTCCTGGAAATCGGTAAGCACATCGGGCATGCTGTTCTCGAAGCCGAATTGAGGCTTGAACTGCCCGATTCGTATCCGTGCAGCCTTGAACCAGGCCGCCTCCAGCCAGCCGTTGGTCAGGGCGGCCGTCTGGGTGGTGGTTCCGGTTGCGGCTCCGTTGGCGAATTCGCCCTCCACGTACATCTGGTAGTCCTTCAGCACCGTCAGGCCCGCGCCAATGCGGGCGCGGCGAAGCCCAAAGGTACTGGCGCTGATGCCATTCGGATCGTAAGTGCGGTAGTCACCCTGAATGCGGCCGGTGAAACGCAGCGACCACTGTCCCTTCGGGTCGCTGAACCCGACTCCTTCGTCAAGCGACGCGGTCGGCACCGAAAAATCGACCTTCTGTTGAACGGTCGCGGTTTTCTCCTTGTTATCGTTTACCTGGCTTTTGAGCACGTCGATTTCCTTCGTAAGCGCTTTCACCGCCTCCTCGAGCTCCTCGATCCGCTGTGACGTGTCCTGCCCCAACAGCGGACCTGCAGTGCCTAGCAAGGCCACAGCGACCGCCGCGACACATTGGTTCCTCTGAAAGTTCTTCTTGTTCACTTCGATGTCCCTTTTTATTGGTCCAGGTACTTGCGCTTGTTTGAACTCCAAAAACTTCGACGTAATATCTCAATTGATATAACGAGGACCAAACAATTACCTGGCCACACGCAGTGGAAGCTGCTCCTGTGTGCCGTTAATCTCCACGGACGTCTCCATCAATAATTGACGGATGACGCCGCGCACCGGGTTGCCCATCTGATCGCGATAAGGCGCGCCCTTGAGATCCACTGTGCGTTCGATCCTCCCATTGCGCATAACCAACAGGTTCTCGGCCAGCGCCGCCACGTCCTGCGGGTCATGCGTGATGACCAGCATCGGCACCTTGAACAACCATTGCGTATTCAGCAGTTCCTGGCGCATGCGGATACGCAATAGCGGATCCAGCGCCGCGAAAGGTTCGTCGAGCAACAGAATTGCCGGCTTCCTGATGAGCGTGCGCGCCAGTCCGACGCGCTGCCTTTGGCCTCCGGAGATCTGCCACGGATAGCTTTGCGCCAAGCTGCCGATCTCGAAAATGTCCAGAAGGTCGCGGACCCGTTTGGCGATGTCTCTTGCCGGCCGCCGGCGCCACCACGGATTCACCGGAAGCGCCACGTTCTCCTCGACGGTGCGGTGCGGGAACAGGGCATAGTCCTGGAACACGTAGCCCACAGAGCGCATGCGTGCCGGAACGTCGATTCCGCGCGCCGAGTCGAAGAGCACCCTGCCGTCCACGACGATGCGCCCAATATCCGGCCGGTCCAGCCCGGCGATCGCCCTCAATGTCGCCGACTTGCCCGATCCGGACGCTCCGAAGACGACGCTGACGTCATCCTGGCAGGTGAACTCCACGTCGAGATGGAACTCGCGTGCCTTGGAGCGCAGCGTCTTGCGGATCGACACTTCGATGCGCATCGTCGGTTCACTCAGCCAGCGTAGCGCGGCTTTAGAAGCTTGCCCGATGCGACCAGAATCGTGATGCAGACCAACGAAGTGACAATCACCAGGAAGTTTGCGACGTCGTCCTTGCCCGCCTGCACCGCTTCGTACACCGCGATGGAAAGGGTTTGTGTCTTCCCCGGAATGCTGCCCGCCACCATCAGCGTGGCGCCGAACTCACCCATTGCCCTCGCAAATGCGAGCATTGCTCCCGCCAGAATTCCCCGCCACGCCAGTGGCAAGGTCACGCGCAGGAACACCGCCCACTCGGACTTGCCCAGCACCCGTGCCGCCTGCTCGTACTGCGCATCGACGCCCTCGAATGCAGTAGCCGCCGCTTTGTACACCAGCGGGAACGCGACAATTGCGGAGGCGATTACCGCTGCCTGCCAGGTGAAAATCAGCGTGATGCCGAACGTCGAATCCAGCCACGCTCCGATGGGACCGCGGCGTCCCACCAGCACCAGGATGTAGTAGCCGAGCACCGTGGGCGGCAGCACCATCGGCAGCGTCATTGCCGCATCGAGTAAATCGCGTCCCGGAAAGCGCAACCGCGCGAGCGCGTAGGCAACCATCAAGCCGAAAGCCGTTGCAAACACTGTCGCCCAGCAGGCCACCTTCAGGGTCAACAGCAGCGGAACCACCACGTCAGCGGATGTCATGTTCTGGGGACTGGATACGTTGGATGAAAATCAGTGGGCGACAAGCGTGATATACACAAGTATATAACGGTGACAAAGGTTAACCTTCGGGCCTGCACTGCGTCAAGGGAAAGGCCGAACGGATGACTGCAGCTGGATCAGGATTCCGGCTGCCGAGTCATGAGGCGCGTGAACGCGATGATTTCCTTCGAAACGGCTGCCGATGCCTTTGCATCCATTGCGCGGTAGCGCCGCAACACTTCCTGGCCCAGGTCGGTGATGCGGGCCCCGCCCCCATGGTTGCCGCCGGTGGCGGTTTCGACCAGCGGGCTATCGAAACACTGGTTCATGGTGTCCACCAGCAGCCAGGCGCGGCGATAGGACATCTTCATGCGCCGTGCAGCAGCCGAGATCGAGCCGGTATCGCCGATCGCCTGCAACAGGTCGGCTTTTCCCGGACCCATGGCGATGGCCTTGCGGAACATGATGCGGATCTGCGGCCTGAGGGCGCCTTTCGCCGCGCTCTTTCTCGACTTCGCCAGTGCCATCGGGATTCGCTCGATCAGGACCAGCGGTCTGCGGCCGCGTCGTCGCTTTCGCGTGCCTCGACCCAGCGCACCCCAGCGGCAGTCCGCTCCTTCTTCCAGAACGGGGCGCGGGTCTTGAGATAATCGATCAGAAATTCGCAAGCCTCGAAGGCCTCGCCGCGATGCGCGCCCGTCACCACCACCAGCACGATCTGGTCGCCGGGCTTGAGCGTGCCGACCCGATGGATGACCAGCGCATCGTAGATTTCCCAACGCGACCGGGCTTCCGCGACCATTTTCTCCAACGCCTTCTCGGTCATGCCCGGATAGTGCTCGAGCGTCATCTCGGCAACGCGGTCGCCTTCGTTCAGATCGCGCACCACGCCGATGAAGCTTGCCACTGCGCCGACCTTGGGGTTGCCGCGACGCATCGCCGCAATCTCGGCGCCAATGTCAAAGTCGCCCGTCTGCACGCGTACGGTCATACGGTCACGCTACCCGCCCGTCACCGGCGGCATCAACGCCACCGTGTCGCCGCTCCTGATTGGTGTAGCGGCGCCAGCCATGTCCTGGTTGACGGCAATAAGTACCGGCTTACCCGGCGCCAGCTCATGTGCCCAGGCTGCGCCTCTCTGCCTGAGCCACGCCGTCAGGCCGGCCACGTCCTTCACTGACTCGGGAATGGCGACCTGCTCGCTGTTGCAGCCGAAGGCTTCGCGCAGCCGCGCGAAGTAGAGCACTTCAATGGTGGTGATGCGGGAATCGACTGGTTTCATGGCCGAATATTATCCCCGACTTGGCGCCTCAGTGTAGCCCGACGTGGCGCAGGATGAACCGGGCGATGCCTTCGTAGTCGTCCAGGCCGAACCGGGGCAGCCGGGTCTCGAGATTGACATCGGTGGCAATGGCAACGATATGCGGGTCTTCCGGATACAGCAGCGGCGTTGCGGCGGCACGACGGTGAATCTCGATCTTCGCAATCGGCTGCTGCTTGAAACCCTCCACCAGTACCAGGTCGCAGGGTGAAAGCCGTTCCAGCAATTGCGGCAACTCCGGCTCGGATTCCTTGCGCGACTCGTGCATCAGCACCCAGCGTGCGCTCGAACTCACCAGAACTTCGGTGGCGCCGGCCTGCCGGTGACGGTAGGAATCCTTGCCGGGCTGGTCCACGTCGAAGGCATGGTGGGCATGCTTGATCAACGACACCTTCAGCCCGCGCGCGACAAATAACGGGATCAGGTTCTCGATCAGGGTCGTTTTGCCGCTGCCCGAATAGGCGGCGAATCCGAAAATTTTCAAGGCAGTGAAGGAAAAAGTTTTTCTGATACACGGATCAAATTATAGTAAACCTTGTTCGCTCACTCCGCTGGCCCCGGGCTGGCCTCACGGCCAGCGATAAGAGCGTTGACGCAGATACCCTACGTGCGTAGCACGTCGGAGTACCCTTTTAGGACGCCGAGACAACACAGCACGCAGGGATTTGTTGCGGCGGACACTAACCTTCAGGTTATGTGGAAGCCAAAAAGCAAGAAAGCTCGCAGAGAAAACCTGACCAGGTGTTAAAGGCACCGATGGTGCATCATTTTGATCGTCGACGCTTGGCGCCTAGTACGTTTTCCTCCGCGCACTCTCTCTTCCTCTCTGCGCCTCTGCGTTGAGATTTTGATTTGTTTTCTTTGCGTTCCTTTGCGACCTTTGCGTACCCCTCAAGGGGGTATTGAAATGAACCTTTGCGTTGAGGTTCTATTCCAGTCGTCCGTTTTCGAGATGCAAACGCACCACACCGGGCAGATTGATCACCTCCTGATCATGACAGGCAATGATCACTACCTTGTCCGCTGCGGTAAGCTGTGCAATCAACTCGATCACCCGTTTGCGGCCGTCCGCGTCCAGGTTGGCGGTCGGCTCGTCGAGCAGATAAACCCGCGGCGACAGCACCTTCACGCGCGCCAGCGCGACCCGCTGCTGCTCGCCGCCGGACAGCCGCTGCGCCGGCGCATTGGCCAGTTCCGCCATGCCCGCCCAAGCCAGCGCCTCGTGCGCCAGGCGCGCCCGCCTATTGCGCGGCATGCCGCGCACTCTCAGCCCATACTCGACGTTGGCGAGCGCGCTGCTGCTGAACATGTACGGATGCTGATGCACGAATCCGATCTGCCGCCGCACCTCCGCGGGCAGCCGGTCGAGTTGCGATAGCCTGCCTTCGAAGGCAAAGCGTTCCACCTGTGCCGGTTCCAGTCCGGCGAGAATGCGCAGCAACGTGCTTTTTCCCGCTCCGTTGTCACCGGAAAGGACATAGCTCGAGCCCGCTTCCAGAACGAGCCGGGGAATGCGCAGTACCTGGCGGCCGCTCCAGGACTTGGCGAGCCCGCCGACATCGATCACGGCGCCCATGCCCGCCTCATTCCGCCCTGCCCCTGCACCGCCGCCAGCGCGACGTTCACCGCCAGCGCCAGCACGATCAGCACGATTCCCAGCGCCACGCCCTGGGCAAATTCTCCCTTGCTGGTTTCCAGCGCGACCGCCGTGGGAATGTTGCGGGTGAGTCCCGCTATATTGCCGCCTACCATCAGCGAACAGCCGATCTCCGAGATGATCCGCCCGAAGCCCATGAAAACCGCTGCCATCACCCCGAAGCGCACTTCCCACAACATCGTCTTCGCTGCACGCACCCGGCCAGCGCCGAGGCTGGCCGCGGTTTCATAGGCGCGCGAATCAGCGCCCTGTACCGCGGTCAGCGTGTAGGCAGCGAGCACCGGAAAGGCAATCACCATCTGCCCGAGGATCATCGCGGGCTGGGTGAACAGCAGATGCAACGCGCCGAGCGGCCCTTGCCTGGACAACAAAAGGTAAAGCAGCAGGCCCACGACCACCGTCGGAAAGGACTGGAACGCCTGCACCAGGATGACCAGCAGCCGCCTCCCGGGAAAAGCGACTTGTGCCAATGCGAAACCGGCCGCCACCGCCAGCGGCCCGGCCAGGAGCAATGCCAGAGTCGAGACTTTGACCGATACCCAGACGATTCCCCACAACGTCGGGTCGCCGGTGAACAGCAGCCGGAACGCCTCCCTGGTGGTATCGAGAAGGTCCATTCAGCGCGCGTTGGGGAAGAACAGTTGCTCGCCATCCACCCGGAAAGCGGCGATCGCAGCCTGTCCTTCAGCGGAAGTCAGCCACTCGATGAACTGCATCGCGCCGGCGTAATTGACGCCATGATGCCGCGCCGGATTTACCGCGATCACGCCGTAGGGGTTGAACAGTTTCGCATCGCCCGACACCAGGATTTCCAAACCGGTTTTTGCCCGGTATGCGGCATAGGTGGCACGGTCGGTCAGCGTATGGCCCCGCATCTCCGCCGCCATCATCAGCACTTCGCCCATTCCAAGTCCCGCCGAAACGTAACCGGTCATCGCGGCTGGCTCGACTCCGGCCGCCTTCCAGTAACTTTGCTCCATTTTGTGCGTGCCGGAGTCATCTCCGCGCGAGACGAAACGGCTACCCGCTGCCGCAATCTTCTTGAAAGCCGTCAGCACGTCGCTGCCGCGTATGCCCGCGGGGTCGGATTTCGGTCCGACGATGATGAAGTCGTTGTACATCACATCGCGGCGGTTGACACCGAACCCGGCAGCCACGAATTTCTTCTCGTCGGCGCGGCTATGCACCAGCACCACGTCCACATCGCCGTTTTCTCCCAGCTTCATCGCCTTGCCCGAGCCGACCGAGATAACGCGCACTTTGCTGTCGTATTTCGCTTCGAACAAAGGCAGGATCGCGTTCAAGAGGCCCGAATTCTCGGTGCTGGTCGTGGTAGCGAGCCGCAAGTCCGGGGCAGCATGAGCAGCCGCCATGCCGCTCAACAGCAGAAGCAGAAACCCCAGGATTCTTAAGAAAGCGGTCATGAACGAAACGCCCCGGCAAGGCCGAAAAACCGCCGCGCTCATGTTTGCGCTGGCGTTATATCTTTTGCAATATAATGCCTCAAATCCCGGCCGGCGAATGCCATTTGAACCACGCTCGCCGGTCCGTGGCCAAAAGAACATCCCATGACATGAACGAACCAGCCATCAAACTCGCGCACGCAGGGCATGGCCGTCCTCTCGCCGACACCCGCGGCCGGGCTCTTCGCGACCTGCGGATTTCGGTGACGGACCGCTGCAACTTCCGTTGCACCTACTGCATGCCCAAGGAGGTGTACGGGCGCGACTTCCAGTTCCTGGAGCGCTCGCAATTGCTTAACTTCGACGAGATCCACCGGCTGGTGAGGATTTTCCGCGGCCACGGCGTCGAGAAGGTGCGCATCACCGGCGGCGAGCCGCTGGTACGGCGGCAGCTCGAGAAGCTGATCGAAATGCTGGCGCAGGAGGCCGGCCTCGACCTCACGCTCACGACCAACGGTTCCCTGCTGAAGCAAAAGGCGCGGGCGCTGAAGGACGCGGGGCTCAAGCGCGTCACTGTGAGTCTCGATTCGCTGGACGATGCAGTGTTCCGGGCGATGAACGACGCCGACTTCCCGGTGGCGAAAGTGCTGGAAGGCATCGAGGAAGCCGACAAGGCCGGCCTCGCCCCGCTCAAGATCAACATAGTGGTCAAGCGCGGGACCAACGACCAGAGCGTCGTGGACATGGCGCGTTTTTTCAAGGGCAGCGGCCACGTCCTGCGCTTTATCGAATTCATGGACGTCGGGCATACCAACGGCTGGAAAATGGAACACGTCGTACCCTCGCGCGAACTCGCCGCGAGGATCAACGCGATATTCCCGATCGAGTCCATAGACGCCAACTACATTGGCGAGGTCGCCGAGCGCTGGCGCTATAAGGACGGCTCGGGCGAAATCGGCTTCATCTCCTCGGTAACCAAGGCGTTTTGCAAGGACTGCACGCGGGCGCGTCTGTCCGCGGAAGGATCGATCTATACCTGCCTGTTCGCCACGCAAGGCACCGACCTGCGCAGCCTGATCCGCGGCGGCGCCACGGACGAGGACATCTCCGCGGCCATCGCCAAGATCTGGCACGCGCGCGCAGACCGCTATTCCGAGATCCGCACCGACGAGACGGTCAAGCTGCGCAAGGTGGAAATGTCGTACATTGGGGGCTA
>CAZYTR010000292.1:0-5364 GCA_964650365.1 uncultured Alcaligenaceae bacterium
CGCAGCGCCAGTCGGGCGGGTTTGGCCGAGAATCGCGATTGCGTGGCCGCCGTCTTTTGCAGTTCGCCGGTCGCCCAAGCGGGCAGGCTCGCGGCGGCGAGACAAACAAACAGCGTGCTGATGAGTAGCTTCATATCCGGAAAATGCGACGGAGCGTCCTTAAACTATTGTTTTTAAAACCTTAACTCTAATTATTAATGACCCCCGGGACGCCTCTATGGGCGTAGATCATGGCGGCGCTTCCCTGACCGTCCTGCTCTGCCCGGCAATAACAAGAACATAGCAATAATCAACAACTAAGAGAAGATTGTCAATGAATCTTTTAAGATTCGGATTGCTCATTTTTCCTTCATTTGGCGAGAGGTTCAAGGATGAGGACGCGGATGCGGGTTGTGCCGGTGCGCGACTTGCGGAGAATCATGCAGGACATTGCAGGACCCGCCTCAAGCAAGTTTGATTTGCGGAGAAACCAACTCCGCAGCCTCGACTCTCTCCTTCTCCTGCTGCAGGGCCCACATGTGGGCGTACACCCCGCCCTTGGCGAGCAATTCACGATGGTTGCCACGCTCGACAATACGCCCACCGTCCATGACGAGGATCTGATCGGCTTCGACGATCGTGGACAACCTATGCGCGATGGTAAGCGTGGTACGGCTGGCTGATATGCGCCCAAGCTCCGCCTGAATAGCCTTCTCCGACTTGGAATCGAGTGCGGAAGTCGCCTCGTCAAAAATCAGGATCCTGGGGTCCTTCAGCAGCGCCCTCGCTATGGCCACCCTCTGCTTTTCTCCGCCGGAGAGCTTCAAGCCGCGCTCGCCAACCATCGCCTCGAATTTGTCGGGCAGGCTCTCGATCAGGTCGTGGATATGCGCCGACTGGGCCGCCGCAATCACCTCCTCGCGGCTGGCATCGGGATTGCCGTAAGCGATGTTGTAATAGATCGTGTCGTTGAACAGCACCGTGTCCTGGGGAACGATGCCGATCGCAGCGCGCAGGCTTTTCTGCGTGAGGTCGCGAATGTCGAGACCGTCGACGGCGATGCGCCCGCCGCTCACGTCGTAGAAACGGAACAGCAGCCGCGCCAGCGTGGATTTGCCCGAGCCGCTCGCGCCCACCACCGCGACGGTGTGCCCGGCCGGGATCTCGAAACTCACCTGATGCAGAATCTGGCGCCGCGGATCGTAGCCGAAGTCCACGTTTTCGAAGCGCACCGCCGGATGCGCCGCCGCCATATGCACCGCGTCGGGCCGGTCTTCGATTTCGCGATTCTCTGAAAGCAGCCGGAACATCTTGTCCATGTCGGTGAGCGCCTGCTTGATTTCCCGGTACACCATGCCGAGGAAATTGAGCGGAATGTAGAGCTGGATCAACAGGCCATTGACCAGCACCAGATCGCCGAGCGTCAGCGGACCTTTCACCACCCCCTGGGCCGCCAGGATCATCAACAGCGTCACCGCGATCGCGATGATCAGGCTCTGGCCAATGTTCAGCAGGCCCAGCGAGGCCTCGTTCCTGACATCGGCCGACTCGAACTTCTGCAGATTCTCGTCGTAACGCCGCGCCTCGAACTCCTCGTTGTTGAAATACTTCACCGTTTCGTAATTCAACAGGCTGTCGATCGCGCGGGTGTTGGCCTTGGAATCGAGCTCGTTGGCGCGGCGGCGGATATCCATGCGCCACTCTGTCACGGTGAAGGTGAACCCCAGGTAGATCACCACCGCGACCATCGTCACCGCCATGAAGCGCCAGTCGAACTTGGTCAGCAGCACGGCCGCCACCAGGCTGAACTCCAGTACCACCGGGATGATCGAGAACAGCATGTAGCTCAGCAGCGTGGATATGCCGCGCGTGCCGCGCTCGATATCGCGCGACACTCCACCGGTCTGGCGTTCCAGGTGAAAGCGCAGCGACAGCGCGTGCAGATGGCGGAACACCTGCAGCGCGACCCGCCGGATCGCGCGCTTGGCCACGCGCACGAACACAATGTCGCGCAATTCGGCAAACAGCGTATTGGACAGCCGCAACACGCCGTAGATCACCAGCAGCGCGAGCGGCAGCACCAGCGCCGCGTGCCTGGGGTCCAGGGAATCGACGATTTCCTTCATCACCAGCGGCACGCCGACGTTGGCGATCTTCGCGGCGGCAAGGAAGGCAAGCGCAGCCACGACCCGTCCCTTGTACTCGAGCAGGTAGGGCAGCAGCTTGCGAATGGTGTGCCAGTCGTTTCGGCTCGACGAAGGCGTTCCGGATGACTTGGATGCGTGGTCTCTCAAGAGCAGGGGCGTTGGTGCATGATGTACTGCAATTCTAAACCTTGATACGCTTGCACCCGAAGAAAACGCGTTCTGATGCCTTGCGATGACAAAGGGAAAGATACAGAACGGAAAAGCTGCTGGAACGGATTGAGCCGAGCCGTCGTCGCGGCTCGATACGCCGGTGATGTATATTGAACCATTGTCTTCGGACATCGTTGAGGGGATAAACGCACATGGGGCAGGCGCTACGTTGGCTGGTTGGAGTTCTGGTCGCAGCCGGTTTGCTGTTCGTCGCCTACACCTGGTTCGTGCTTAGCTGGAGCTATTCCGAGGGCGAGCGCGCGGGTTACGTGCAGAAACTGTCGAACAAGGGCTGGATCTGCAAGACCTGGGAAGGCGAGCTCGCGCTGGTGACTATGCCGGGCACCGTCGGGGAAAAGTTCTACTTCAGCGTTCCCGACGACGCGGTGGCGCAGAAAATCAATCAATCCCTGGGAAAGCGCGTAACGCTCACCTATGAGGAGCACATCGGCGTGCCCACCACCTGCTTTGCGGAAACGCGTTACTTCGTCCACGACGTGAGGATCATAGAGGATCCGGCGCCGCTTGCCCCGCCACCCCAGCCGGCGGCAGCACAGCCATCCGCTGTCCCGCCACCACGGCAACAGTGAAAAACCGGGTCCCTGCGCGACAGGGTCCCCCCGCGTCCGCCGCACCCGGAACGCTGCCGCCTCAGGTGCGGGTGATTGTGCGCGACTGGCTAAACGCCAACCACATCCTGTTTACCGGCCGCGACTGCACGGCGCTGGTGGATAGCGGATACGGCCGGGACGCCGACGTCACGCTTTCACGGGTTTCTGCTGCACTTGCCGGCAGACCGCTGGACTGGCTGGTCAACACCCACTGCCATTCCGACCACATGGGCGGCAACGCCGCGGTGCGCCGGGCGCATGAGTGCCGCCTTAGTATTCCCGTCGGTGAGGCGCCGCTGATCGAAGCGTGGGACGAACACACCCTCTGGCTTTCCTACGCCGACCAACGCTGCGAGCGCTTCGCATTCGACGACACCGTTTCCCCCGGCGATGTACTGGATTGGGGTGACCTGAAATGGCGTGCCATCGCAGCACCCGGCCACGACATGGGTGCATTGATGTTCCATTGCGAGGAAGAAAGGTTGGTGATAACCGGTGACGCATTGTGGGAAAACGGCTTCGGCGTGCTGCTGCCCGGGCCGGATCGGGAACAGCGGCTTGCCGCTACCCGCGCCACGCTGGAGGCTATTTCCAATCTGGACGTCCACACCGTGATTCCCGGTCACGGCGCACCTTTCTCCGGTGTGGAGGCTGCGCTCGAGCGCAGCCTCCGGCGACTGGAAGCGTTCGAGCGCGATGAATTGCGCATGGCGCGTCATGTGCTGAAAGTTATGTTCGTGTTTTCCCTGCTGGATCGGCGACGTCTGCCGCTAAGCCAGATCCCCGATTACCTGGCGACGGTTCCGCTGTACGCAGATTTCAACGCGCGCTATTTTCAGCTCAACGATGCAGCGCTCGCCGAAATGATCGTCGGCGAGCTTGAGCGATCAAAGGTGGTCGCGAAGGAAAATGGTTTCCTGGTCCCGGCACGCGCAAATTCAATTTAGAGACGCGACACCTCCCGCCCCGCTTCGTGGACGGTTTTCTGCACCGGGGAAAGCACGTATTCCGTCACCGTGCGGCGGCTGAAATGCACCTCGACCGACACCAGCATGCCGACAAAGAGCCGGAACTGATTGCCTGCGGGTTCCAGGTAGGCAGAATCGAGCGCCACCATCGCGCGGAAGCCCTAGGGTGGCATCACATGCTCGCGGGTGTCCAGAAGTATGGTCCCGCCTCTTAGTCTAGGAGGCTGCTCGTGTGCCTTGCGGCATGTGACAGCACGGAGTAGCTTGCGCATACCTGTCTGTCATTGCCGCCGCGAGATTGGGAGGGCTCGATGCGTTGCTCCTCATGCCAACATGAGAACCGTCCGGATGCGCGCTACTGTGCGGGATGCGGCCAACCCCTGCAGGTCAAGTGTACGGCCTGCGGCAACAACAATCCCCCCGACAGCCGATTCTGTGACGTCTGTGGCGCCGCGCAGTCAGGCGGCCCTCCGCTGGAGACGTTGCGCTCTACCCCTCACGTTTACACCCCACCCCACCTCGCGCAGAAGATCCTGACTTCGCGCTCCGCGCTGGAAGGTGAGCGCAAGCAGGTCACCGTCCTGTTCTGCGACATTGCGAATTCGACAGAACTCGCACAGCGTGTTGGCGTAGAGGCCATGCATGACCTGCTCGACATTGTCTTCGAACTGGCGCTTGCGGAAGTCCATCGCCTGGAGGGAACCATCAACCAGTTCCTCGGCGACGGTTTCATGGCGCTTTTTGGGGCGCCGGTCGCGCACGAGGACCACGTGCGCCGCGCCTTGCTCTCCGCGCTGGGCATCCGGCAGAAGCTTCGAGATGCTGCAGCGTCCGAGACGGCAGCTTTGAGCCATGTCCAGGTGCGAATGGGGGTGAACACTGGCGCGGTCGTGGTGGGGAAAATCGGCGACAACCTGCGCATGGACTACACCGCGGTCGGGGACACCACGAATCTGGCCGCGCGGCTGCAACAATTGGCACAGCCCGGCCTCATTTGCGCAAGCGAGAGCGTGTACGCGGCCGGGCACGCCCACTTCGACTTCCGCTCGCTTGGCAAGCACGCCCTCAAGGGAATCAACCAGCCCGTCGCGGTCTATGATCTGACCCGGGCGCGCCCCCGGGAAGAGAGCGAATCGCGCGCCAGGAGCCTGGGCATCGGCTCGCCTCTGGTGGGGCGCGATACGGAACTTGCCTTGCTCCAACAAGAGCTGGACGGGTTGCTCGGGGGCAAAGGCGGGATCCTCGTGCTCACCGGCGAGCCGGGCGCGGGTAAATCCCGGCTGCTCGCCGAGACCAGGCGTCAATCGAATTCCGGCAATCTTCTGTGGTTGGAGGGGCGTGCCGTTTCGTACGGGCGCAGTCTGAGTTACTGGCCCTTCATCGAGATTCTCAAGAACTGCTTTGACATAGAAGACGATGACGCAGAAGACGAGAGCTGGCGCAAACTGG
>CAZYTR010000293.1:0-6609 GCA_964650365.1 uncultured Alcaligenaceae bacterium
CCACTGGCAGAGCCTGTGGTATCACGGTCTGAACATTGCCTCGGCCCGGGCCTTTAGCGAACGCTTCGTGAAGAAGTACGGACAACCGCCGGAGAATCAGGCCTGGGGCGATTACGTCGGCGTGCGCATCGTGCTGCAGACTGTTGCGGAAACCGGCGGCACCGAGGCGTCCAGGATCATCCAGCATCTGGAGAAAGGCGCGGAGTTCGATCTGCTCAAGGCGCGCAAGGGCAAGTTCCGCGACTGGGACCATCAGTTGCTGCAGGAAATGTATGTGGTCAAGGTGAAGGACAAGTCGAAGTCGAAGGATCAGTGGGATATCTTCGACGTCGTCGAAACCGTGCCGGGCTCCAAGGAGTCGCTGGAGCTGATCCAGCCAACGCAGCAGGAAAACCCCTGCAGCCTGCCGGCGGCGTGAGCCGCGGCTGAATTCGTTTCAGTCGTGCTTCTTCTCGAGCAGATCGCCAACGGCCTGCTGGTCGGGTCGTACTACATCGTCCTTTCGCTGGGACTTTCGCTGATCTTCAGCCTCGGCGGCGTGGTCAACCTCGCCCACGGCGCATTCTATGCGGTAGGCGCCTATCTCGCCTACGAAATCCAAAGACGACTCGGGTTTTTCGGCGCGATGGGGCTGTCCCCGGCAGGCGTGGCGCTGATCGGCATCCTGATTGAGCGCTTTGCCCTGCGCCGCCTCTACGACAAGGATCCGATGCTGGGCCTGTTGTTCACTTTCGGCCTCGCGCTGACCGCCGAGCAGAGCCTGCGCATGATCTGGGGCACCACCGGCCTGCCGTTTTCGCTGCCGGAGCAGCTTCGCGGACAGCTGATTCTCGGCGATTTCATCTATTCCTATTACCGCCTGTTCGTGCTCGCGGCGGCGATCACCGCCGTAACCGGGTGCTGGCTGTTGCTCAACAAGACCGCATTCGGAATGGTGGTGCGCGCCGGAGTACGCGATCCGGAGATGGTGCGTGCGCTCGGCATCTCGCTGCGGCCGATACTGACCTCGGTGTTCGCGCTGGGCGTAGCGCTTGCGGGCTTGGCAGGCGTGCTCTCGGCGCCACTCGCAGGTGTGCAACCGGCGATGGGTACCGAAATCCTCACCGCGACTTTCGTCGTTGTGGTGATCGGCGGATTGGGCAGTTTCTGGGGTGTGGTCATTGCCGGCTTACTGGTCGGTGCAGTGCGCGGCATCACCGTGTATTACTACCCGCCCGCTGCGGAAGCATCGATGTACCTGCTGATGGTGCTCATCCTGCTGTTCCGCCCGCGCGGATTGATGGGCGAGAAATTCGAGAAGTTTGAATGAAGCCGGGCAACTTCCTCAGACATCCGCTTTTCGTCGCCGCGGTGGCGCTGCTGGCGCTGCCGCATGTCGTCACCGGCACCGGCTTTACCTGGGGCATCGCCACCGAGATCGCGATCTTTGCGCTGGTCGGCCTGGGCTACAACCTCCTGCTCGGCTACACCGGGTTGCTGTCCTTCGGTCACGGCATGTTCTTCGGATTGGCCGCTTATGCCACTGCGCTGTCGCAAATGCATTGGTTCAACGGCAGCCTGTGGCTGCCGCTCGGTTTCGCGCTGCTGTTCTCCGCCGCTTTCGGCCTGGTCGTCGGCTTCCTGGCGCTGCGCCGGCGCGGCGTGTACTTTTCCCTGCTCACACTCGCGTTCACCGCGCTGACCTTCTACATCGTGTACCGCTGGACCTCGTTTACCGGCGGCGAAAACGGCCTTTCCGGGATTCGGCGTGCGCCATTTTTCGGACTCGATCTCGACAATCAGATGCTGTTCTATCACCTGGTCGCGCTGATCGTATTTGTCGTCGCCTGGATCATGTGGCGGGTCGTGCACTCCCCGCTTGGCTCGGTGCTCGCAGCCATCCGCGAGAACGAGAACCGCGCCCGCTTCATAGGCTATCCGGTGCTGCGTTACAAGCTCGCGGCCTTTGTGATCTCCGCAACCGTCACCGGCCTGGGCGGCAGCCTGATGGCCTTCCTCAAGCTGTTCGTTTCCGCGGATACGGTGCACGTCAATTTCTCCGGGGAAATCCTCGCCATGACCATCTTTGGCGGCGTCGGCAGTTTCCTCGGACCGACCCTCGGCGCGTTCTTCTACATCATGTTCCGCGAAGCGCTGACCGGCTACACCTCGGCATGGCAGTTCTGGTTCGGCCTCCTTTTCATGGCTTTCATCCTGTTTTCGCCTTCGGGACTGGTCGGCGTCGGCGCGCGCCTGCTGGCGCCTCTGCGCAGGAAAACGGAAGGCGTGGGCGCGATGGCCGCGCGCGTAACCCCGCAGCCGGGTCAGGAGATCCCCGCTTTCCTGCGCGAGCATCCGCCGGTATCCGGCACGCTCCTGAACTGCGCGGGGGTGGTCAAGCGCTTCGCCGGCTTCACTGCGGTCGCAGGGGTTGATCTGAAACTCGCCGACCGCAAGCTACATGCGCTTATCGGACCCAACGGCGCCGGCAAGACCACCTTGTTCAATACCATCTCCGCCATGTTCGCCCCGGATGCCGGGCGCGTCGTTTTGGACAATACCCCGATCGCAGGCCTTCCCGCCGAGCAAGTGGTGAAACAGGGCGTGGCGCGTTCATTCCAGATCACCAGCCTGTTCCCGGCGCTGTCCGTTTGGGAGAATTTGCGCTTGGCGGCGCAAGCGCGCGATGCACGGCGCTTCAATGCCTGGACGCGCAGTGGCGCCCTGCCGCAAGTGAACGCCGAAACCCGTGAGCTGGTGAAATTTCTCGGGCTCGAGAACACCGAGCACGCGCTGATCTCCAGCCTTTCCTACGGCGGACAGAGGCTGGTCGAGATCGGCATGGCGCTGGCGGCAAAGCCCCGCGTCCTGCTGCTGGACGAACCGCTGGCCGGCCTCGCCGCGGCGGAACGCGAGCGCATCGGCGTCCTGATACGCCGGCTGACCGCGGATATGGCAGTGCTGCTGGTCGAGCACGACATCGATCGCGTGTTCGGCATGGCCGACATCGTCACCGTAATGAACGAAGGCAGGGTGCTGGTCGAGGGCGACGCGGAAACGGTGCGCGCGCATCCCGAAGTTCAGCGTGTGTACATCGGCAGCGGTCATGCGCAACTCGTCGCCCAACGCACACAGAGGGATCCGTCCTCGCAGGAAGTCCTGCTGCAACTGGACAAAATCAATTCCTTTTACGGCAAGAGCCACATCCTCCACGATGTCAGCCTCATGGTGCGCGCCCATGAGGTCGTCGGCTTGCTGGGACGCAACGGCGCCGGCAAATCGTCGACCTTCAAGAGCATACTCGGCATCGTTCGACCCGCTTCCGGTACCGTCACTTTCAACGGACAGGTGATCAGCGGCAGCACCCCGGAACGGATCGCGCGTTTGGGCATCGGCCTGGTGCCACAGGGGCGCAGGCTGTTCTCCGGACTGACCGTGGAGGAAAATCTGCGCCTGGGCGCGCTTGCGCGCCGGACGGGCGACGGCGTCAAGTGGGATCGCGACAGGATCTACGGCTACTTCCCGAGAATCCGCGAAAAGCTCCACATCAAAGCCGACCTGCTTTCCGGCGGCGAACAGCAGATGGTCGCGATTGCCCGTGCCCTATCCGGCAACGTCAAGCTGCTGCTGATGGATGAGCCGTTCGAAGGCCTGTCGCCGGCAATGGTAGAAGAAGTCTTCAAGTCGATCGAGCAGCTCCGGCAGGAAGTCGCGATTTTGATCGTCGAGCATCGTCTGGACCTAGTGCTGTCGCTCGCCGACCGCGCCTGCGTCCTCGACCGCGGGCATGTGTCGCACGAGGGACCCGCGCAGCCGCTGCTCACCGATCTCGAATTCCGCAAACAGGTCTTGTGGCTTTAGTTAAAACTTACGGCATCTTAATTTCACCGCAAAGATTCTTTTCTATACCCCCTTGAGGGGTATAGAAAAGAATCTTTGCGGTGAAAAGTTTTTAAGGAGTAAGTGATGGAAGTATCGGTAAAAGGACAAAGAGTCCTGATCACCGCCGGTGCGGCGGGAATCGGTCGAGCGATGACAGACGTGTTTCACAAGGCCGGCGCGCGCGTGCACATCTGCGATGTGGTGCAGGCTTCGCTTGAAGAAACCATGAAAGCCTTTCCCGGCGTCACCGCCACGCTGGCGGACGTTTCCAGCCTCAAGGACGTGGACCGGCTGTTCGCCGACGCCAAGAAACTCCTCGGCGGCCTCGACTGCCTCATCAACAACGCGGGCATCGCCGGGCCGACCGGGAAAGTCGAGGACATTGCGGTCGAGGAGTGGGAGCGCTGTATTGCGGTGGATCTGAACGGCATGTTCTATTGCACCCGCGTAGCCGTGCCGATGATCAAGGCTGCCGGCGGAGGCTCGATCATCAATCTGTCCTCCGCAGCCGGGAGGCTGGGGTTTCCGTTTCGCACGCCCTATGCTGCCGCCAAGTGGGGTGTGGTCGGGTTCACCAAGAGCCTGTCGATGGAGGTCGGGCCGGACAACATCCGCGTCAACGCGATCCAGCCCGGTGTAGTCGAGGGCGAGCGCATCAACCGCGTCATCGAGGCCAAAGCCAAAGCGGTCGGCATCAGCTTCGCGGAACAGAGGAAGATCTCCCTCGAACGCGTCTCGATGCAGCGCATGGTCAGTCCCTACGACATCGCCAACATGGCGCTTTACCTCGCCAGCGACATCGGCAGGAATGTCACCGGCCAGGCTTTGTCGGTCTGCGCCGGCGTCGAATTACTCGGTTAGAGCGATTTGGCGCCAAGAGCGCCAAGAAAATCAAACTTGAACTGGATGATGGACGGAGGAGACGTGGAGTTGCTACTAACGCATTCATCTGCGCCTCTTTGCCCCGCGCGCTACAAGGACATGCTTCGGTAATTCGTTACAAAGCTCTTCTTGGCGCTCTTGGCGCCTTGGCGGCACCTTTTCTTTACAGGACACTGGCAAATGGAAAAAGTGGCAATCATCGGTACGGGACTCATCGGGCGAGCGTGGGCAATAGTGTTCGCGCGCGCGGGACACACAGTGAAGCTTTACGACAGCACCCCCGGCGCGACCGAAAAGGCGATCGGTCTTATCAGGCAGGGGCTGAAGGAACTGCGACAGTTCGGGCTGATCAAGGAGTCTCACGCCACGGTGATGAAGCGCGTCAGCGGCGCTGCCACACTGGCAGAGGCGGTCAGGGACGCCGACTACGTGCAGGAGAACACATCGGAACAACTGGACGTCAAGCGCGATGTTTATCGCCAGCTCGATGCGGCGGCTCCGGCGCATTGCATCCTGGCGAGTTCGACTTCGACCATTCAGACGTCGCGCTTCAGCGAGGGGCTCAAGGGCAAGCATCGCTGCATCGTCGTGCACCCGGTCAACCCTCCGCACGTAGTGCCGATCGTCGAGATCTCGCCGGCGCCGTGGACCAGCCCCGAGGTCATCGCCAGGACCCGTGCGCTGCAAGACAAGGTCGGTCAGGTGGCTATCACCGTGAAAAAAGAGGTCGAGGGCTTCATTCTCAACCGTCTGCAGGCCGCGTTGTTGCTGGAATCCTGGCGCCTGGTGAAGGAGGACTACGTCTCCGTCGAGGACCTCGACAAATGCATCAAGGATGGCCTGGGGTTGCGCTGGTCGTTCATGGGCCCCTTCGAGACGATCGATCTGAACGCGCCCGGCGGCGTGTCGGACTATGCAAGGCGCTACGGCCCGGTCTTGCACGGGATGATGAAGGATGTGAAGCAGGAACCTTGGGACGACAAACTGGTGGCGAGGATAGAAGCAGATCGCCGTAAAATCATGCCACAGGACCAACATGCCAAACGCGAGGCCTGGCGCGACCGTCGGCTGATGGCGCTGATCGCCCATAAACGCGAGATTTCGAAGAAAGTTTGATACTCAATGAAAAGCATTTAACACGAAGGATCACGAAGGAAAAACAAGTGAGGTCCACGAAGGAAGGCAACGTTCCAGGAACAGAAAAAGCAGCCAAGCCGGCACACGCCATCGTTTCTCGAATGTTTCGGGAATTCTTTGGTTGTGTGATTCTCCTTCGTGTTTCCTTCGTTACCTTCGTGTTAAAAGAGTTCTGAACTGGAATTAACTGGAGAAACAAAAAATGGCAAACAAAGTCATCATTACCTGCGCCGTGACCGGCTCGATACATACGCCGTCGATGTCCCCTCACCTGCCTATCACGCCCGAGGAAATCGCCGAGGCCGCCATCGGTGCGGCGAAAGCCGGCGCCGCCATCGTGCATCTGCACGCGCGCGAACCGAAGGACGGGCGGCCAACCCAGGATCCGAAAATGTTCCTGCAGTTCCTGCCCAAGATCAAGGCCGGCTCGAACGTGGTGATCAACCTCACCACGGGCGGTGCGCCAACGATGAGCATCCAGGAACGCCTGCAGCCGGCCTTGCAGTTGAAGCCGGAAGTCGCCTCGCTGAACATGGGGTCGATGAATTTCGGGCTCTACGAAATGATCCCGCGTGTGAAGCAATGGAAACACGATTGGGAAAAGCCTTATCTCGAGACCTCCGACGACCGAATTTTCAAGAACTCCTTCAAGGACATCGCTTACATTCTGCAATCGTGCAGCGATAACGACACGCGCTTCGAAATCGAGTGTTACGACATCGGGCATCT
>CAZYTR010000294.1:0-1925 GCA_964650365.1 uncultured Alcaligenaceae bacterium
GCGTGTGGTCCGGGCCGATATCGGCTCCCCAGGCCCGATATCCTTTTTCGAGCCGCAGCGACTCGATCGCGCGATAGCCTGCGTTAGTGATTCCCTGCGGCCCGCCGGCTTCCATCAACTGCTCATAGACCGCCAGCGCACACTCGACAGGGATGTGCAGTTCCCACCCCAGTTCGCCCACGTAGGTCACGCGAAGCGCGCGCACGGGTGCGCCCGCAAGGTCGATCTCGCGCCATGTGCCGAACGGAAAGGCGCCGTTGGACACGTCCGCATGAGTCGCGCTCGCCAGCACTTCGCGGGCTCTCGGACCCATCAACGCCAGCACGCAATACTCGGATGTGACGTCGACCAGCGTCACATTGCCGCAGTCCAGCGGGACATTGCGACGAATCCAGGCGGAGTCGTGGGTGGCGAATCCGGTACCGGTCACGATGTAGAACTCGCTCTGCGACAGCCGGGCGACGGTGAGGTCGCACTCGATCCCGCCGCGAGCGTTCAGCATCTGGGTGTAGGTCAGGCTCCCCAGCGGTTTGGCCACGTCGTTGGCGCAAATCCATTGCAACGCCCGCTCTGCATCATTGCCGATAAGCAGAAACTTTGCGAAGCTGGTCTGATCGAACAACGCGACGCGCTCGCGACAGGTCTGGTGCTCTGCGCCGACGTGTGAAAACCAGTTCTGGCGGCCATAGGTATACACATCCTTCGCCTCGACACCACGCGGCGCAAACCAGTTGGGCCGCTCCCATCCGAGCTTCTCGCCGAAGCACGCGCCCTGATCCTTCAGCCGCTGGTAGAGCGGCGACACGCGCAGCGGGCGCGCACTGCGATACTCCTCGAACGGCCAAGCCATCGTGTAGTGCTTGCCGTAAGCTTCGAGCGTGCGCGTGCGCACCCAGTCGTCCGAACGATGGTGGCGGCCGAAGCGGCGGATGTCCACGGGCCACAAGTCCATCGGCGGTTCGCCGGCGGCAATCCATTCGGCGAGCGCGCGGCCGGCGCCGCCGGCGGAAGCGATGCCAAAGGCGTTGAAGCCGGCGCCGACAAAAAAGCCTCCGACTTCCGGCGCCTCGCCGAGAATGAAGTTGCCGTCCGGTGTGAACGACTCCGGCCCATTGATAAGCTGCTTGACGCCCGCTTTCTCCAGGGCGGGCACCCGCGCCAGCGCCTGCGTCATGTGCTGTTCGAAGTGGTCCCAGTTCTCGCCCAGAAGCTGGAACTCGAAACCCTCGGGAATGCCCTGTTCGGCCCAGGGAATCGGGTCCGGTTCATAGCCTCCCATGACCAACCCACCCACTTCTTCCTTGAAATAGATCAGCCGGTCGGGGTCGCGCAACGTGGGAAGATTCCTGGGGATGCCGGCAATGGCCTCGGTCACGATGTACTGATGCTGCACCGAGACCAGCGGTACGTTGACTCCGGCCAATCGTCCGATCTGCCTGGCCCACTGTCCCGCGCAATTAACAACGATCTCGGTCCGGATCGCACCGTGAGACGTCGCCACACCGGATACACGACCATTGTTCAACTGAATCCCCATGACCGGGCAATCCTCGACGATCCTGACGCCGTGCATGCGCGCGCCCTTGGCAAGGGCCTGCGCGAGGTCGGAAGGACTGACCTGGCCGTCGGTGGGCAGAAACGCAGCGCCTACGACATCGGAGCTGTCCATGATTGGCCACAGGCTCTTCGCTTCCGCAGCGGACAGCACATGCATCTCCAACCCGAAGCTGTGTGCGGTGGTCGCCTGCCGCTTGATCTCGGTTAGCCGCTCCTGATTGCAGGCAAGGCGCAAGCCTCCGTTGCGCTTCCAGCCGGTCGCCTGGCCGGTTTCCTTCTCGAGCTTGTCGTAAAGCTCGACGCTGTACTTGAGAAGCTGCGTCACGTTCGCGGACGTGCGCAGTTGCCCGACCAGGCCCGCGGCATGC
>CAZYTR010000295.1:0-6513 GCA_964650365.1 uncultured Alcaligenaceae bacterium
CTCGTCCAGGAGCCGCGCGAAAGTCGTGGTCTCGATGGCGGGATGCGCTTCCAGAGCGCCATACAATTCGTCGAGAAAGAAATAGCCGTTGTAGGGGTAGTACTCCCAGGCGTTCTCGCCATCCAGAATTACACTGACGACCCGCCGCTCGGGTGCATCGCCCTGCTCGATGATTCCCTTCAACTCGCCCAGGAAATGCGCGGCCGCCTCCTTGCCGTGCCACTTGCAGTACTCGAAGCCGATCAGGTCCGAAAGGCGGTCGTCGCGAAAGAAACAGGTCACTGGCGCATGACCGCCGCTGAGCCGGTAAGGCCGGTACAGAAAATTCTGCCGCTCGGGAATCGGCGCGTTGTTCTTGCGCAGGCTGTTCACCAGCACGCCTTCGCCGCTGGCGATCCATTCGCACCCGCCCTCGGCAAGCAGGTCCACGAACACCTGCGATACGGCGCCTTCGGCCGGCCACATGCCCCGCGGCGGCTGGCCGAAGCGCCGCGCGTGGCTTTCCCTGGCTGCGGCGATGTGCGCGGACGCGCGAGTGCGACCGCCCGGGTAATGCGAACTTTGCGGCAGCGGCGCACTTGGCACGGTTTCCCGCGCCGCCTCGAAAGAGATCAGCAGCGGACCGATCGGGTGAAATGCGGGGCTGGTGGTGAGTTCGATGCGGCCCTCCGCGGCGAGCTTGCGGTAGCGCGGCACCACCGCGCTCGTTTCTCGACCAATGAGATCGACGAGCTGCATGCGGTCGGCGTGCGAGAAGTTCTGCGCCTTCGCCAGCAATTGCGGAACGGTCTGGTCACGCCGGCGCACCGTTTCGCCCACCCACGCGAGGTGATACCAGGTCAACAGATCGCCGAGGTACTGCGCGGAAAGATAGCCATCCCCGGCGCTTCCTGGTTGCTGCGTCAGAGTATAGAGGTCCCATAGCCGCCGATAAGCCGGATACGGCTGGATCATCTTCAGATGATTCGCCTTGAAGCAGCAGCGCAGCACCAGGTCGCGCTCGGCAGCGTCAATGCGGTACAGATCGGGATGCGCGAGCAGTCGCAGCAGCGGATCGCGAAACCGCCCGGTGGCGAACTGGTCGGCGTAGTCCTCGAGCTGGTCGAGCAGCACCGGGGTGAAGTTGACCACTGTGCGCACCTTGGGGTGATTCTCCAGGTGTGCTGCCATGTCGCTGTAGTCCTTGATCGCGTGCAGATACACCCAGGGCTGGGCATACTCGCCGGTAGCATGGTCGCGGAAATCCGGCTGGTGCATGTGCCACAGCAGGACCAGGTCCAGCTTTGCATTGCTGCTCATCGCGTCCGACCCGTCAGCGCTGGTGCAACACTTGCTGGCCCAGCATCTCCGGCGTGATCAAAGTGATGCCCCGCTCGGAGACGTGGAAGCGTTTGCGGTCCTCGTTGGGATCAAACCCGACCGCGAGACCTTCGGGCAGGGTGCAGCGCTTTTCGACCACCACGCGCTTCAGGCGCACGCTCCGATGCACTTCGACGTCTGGAAGGATCACCGAGTCCTCGATGCTGCTGTAGCTGTGCACGCGCACGTTCGAAAACAGCAGCGAACGCGCGATCCTCGCGCCGCTGATGACGCAGCCGCCGGACACCAGCGAATCCACCGCCATGCCGCGCCGTCCGTCGTCGTCGAAGACGAACTTGGCCGGTGGCAATTGCTCCTGGTGCGTCCAGATCGGCCATTCGGTGTCGTACATGTTGAGATCCGGCGTGACGCGGGTTAAGTCCATGTTCGCTTCCCAGTAAGCATCTACGGTGCCCACGTCTTTCCAGTACGCCGGCTTGCCGTCCATTCCGACACAGCTGTCGTCGAAGCGCTGCGCAAATACGCGATAGCGCGGCACCAGGAGGGGAATGATGTCTTTGCCGAAGTCATGGCTGGAATCGGGCATAACGGCGTCGCTCGCGAGCTGTTCGTACAGGAATGATGCATTGAATACGTAGATGCCCATACTGGCGAGCGACAGCGCCGGATTGCCGGGAATCGATGGAGGCCGGGCCGGTTTTTCCTGAAACGCGGTCACGCGCCAGTCCTCGTCTACCGCCATCACGCCGAACCCCTTTGCTTCCTTGAGCGGCACTTCCTGGCAGGCGACCGTCATGTCGGCGTTCTTTGCCACGTGATACGCAAGCAGCTTGCCATAGTCCATCTTGTAGATGTGATCACCGGCGAGGATCAGGATGTGGTCCGGGTCGTAGGAGCGCAGGATGTCGAGGTTCTGGAACACCGCATCCGCGGTGCCCTTGTACCAGTTCTGCTCGTCGGTGCGCTGCGAGGCCGGCAGGATGTCGACGAATTCCTGGAAGCGTCCGTCCAGAAAACTCCAGCCGCGCTGGATGTGACGGATCAGGCTGTGCGACTTGTACTGGGTGGCGATGCCGATGCGGCGAATTCCGGAGTTGACGCAGTTTGACAGCGGGAAGTCGATGATGCGGAACTTGCCGCCGAAAGGCACCGCCGGTTTCGCCCGCCAGTCAGTCATGTTCTTCAGCCGGGTGCCGCGTCCGCCGGCAAGCACCAGCCCATAGGTGTTCTTGGTGATTTGGCTGATGAAGCGGACGTTCAAGTCAGTATCGGACACGCATTGCTCCTGGTGCACATTGAAGGATCGGAAGCGCCGGCGGCTTTAGTCATAAACCTTTGACCGGTCTCAAAAAAGCAGGGGAGCGGAAGACGCCGCCCCTTATAATAGGTGCACCCTCGCCCGCAGTCACGGATTCCGTGCACCGCCTGGCCGAGATTTTCCCGCAATCGCCCATGAAAGCCACTGTTTCCGCCGCCGCGCGAGCGGACCTTGACGCCCTGGTCGGCGCGCGCCATCACGACCCCTTCGGCGTGCTCGGTCTGCATCGCGACGGCAAAGGCTGGTTGCTTCGAGTGTTCCGGCCTTACGCCTCCGAGGTTGCAGTGTCCACTGCTTCGGGATTCGCGAAGATGGAGAAAGTTCAATCCGACGGCGTGTTCGCATGGCGCGGAGCCGAGCCGCCGCCGCAACCGGTGCGGCTGCGGGTGAACGAGTCGGGGCACAGCTTCGAAACTTTCGACGCGTATGGTTTTCGTCCCACCATCAGCGCCGACGAACTGTACCTGTTCAACGAAGGCCGTCTCGAGCAGGCCTATCGCATGCTCGGCAGCCGCTCGGAACTGCGCGAGGGTGTGGCCGGGGTGCGTTTCGCCTGCTGGGCGCCGAATGCGCAAAGGGTCAGCGTGGTGGGCGACTTCAACCGCTGGGACGGGCGCGCGCACCCGATGGCGACACACGGGGTGAGCGGCGTGTGGGAATTGTTCATCCCGGGGTTGGGCGAGGGCACCCTCTACAAGTACGAGATCCGCAACCGCGCCACCGGCGAAATCCTCGTCAAGACCGACCCCTACGCACATGCCTATGAACTGCGCCCGGAGACCGCCGCGCGCGTCACCGCGGATCATCCCTATGACTGGCGGGACGGCGTCTGGATGAAGGCGCGCGCCAGCGACGATTGGCTGCGTGCGCCGATCAACGCCTACGAAGTTCACCTGGGCTCGTGGCGGCGTCATCCAGACGGGCGCTTCTACAGCTACCGCGAACTTGCCGAAAGCCTGGTTCCCTACATTAGGGAAATGGGTTTCACCCACATCGAGCTGCTGCCGGTTTCCGAACATCCGCTGGACGAGTCCTGGGGTTACCAGACCACCGGTTACTTCGCGGCGACCAGCCGATTCGGCTCGCCGGCGGATTTCAAGTTCTTCGTGGACGCCTGCCACCAGGCCGACATCGGCGTGATCCTCGATTGGGTGCCGGCGCATTTTCCGACCGATGCGTTCGCACTGGCGCGTTTCGACGGCACCGCGCTTTACGAACATGAGGATCCGCGCCTCGGTTTTCACCAGGACTGGGGCACGCACATCTTCAACTACGGCCGCAACGAGGTGAAAAGTTTCCTGCTTTCGAGCGCGCACTACTGGCTCGGCGAGTGCCACGTGGACGGGCTGCGGGTGGACGCGGTGGCTTCGATGCTCTACCTCGATTACTCGCGCAAGGCCGGCGAGTGGATCCCCAACAAGTTCGGCGGCCGCGAGAACCTCGAAGCGATCGATTTTCTGCGCCAGTTGAACGTCATGGTCCATCGCGACTTCCCGGGCGCACTCACCTTCGCCGAGGAATCCACCGCATGGCCGATGGTGTCGCGGCCGACTTACATCGGGGGCCTGGGCTTCTCGATGAAGTGGAACATGGGGTGGATGAACGACACGCTTTCCTACATGCGCCAGGACCCGGTGCACCGGCGTTATCACCATAACCAGCTAACCTTCGGCCAGCTCTACGCCTATACCGAGAATTTCATGCTGCCGCTGTCGCACGACGAAGTGGTGCACGGCAAAGGTTCGCTGCTGGGCAAGATGCCCGGGGATGCCTGGCAGAAATTTGCCAATGTGCGCTTGTTGCTCAGCTACCAGTTCACCTCACCCGGCAAGAAGCTCAACTTCATGGGCAACGAACTGGCGCAGGGCCGGGAATGGCGCACAGAGTGGGAGCTCGACTGGGGATTGCTCGGCATCGACTGGCACCGGGGCGTGCAGACGATGCTGCGCGACCTGTCGCGCCTTTACCGCGAGCAGCGCGCGCTGCATGACCAGGACTTCGAATCCGCCGGTTTCCGCTGGATCGACTGCCACGACGCGGATCAATCCATCCTTGCTTTCGAACGCTGGGCGCGCGACGGCTCGGTGGTGGTGGTGGCGCTGAACTACACCCCGGTGCCTCGCCATGGGTACCGCATCGGCCTGCCGAAGGCGGGCGTCTGGCACGAAGCGTTCAATAGCGATTCGGCGTTCTACGCCGGCGCCAATGTCGGCAATTCCGGCGCCATCGAAACCCAGCCACTGCCGTGGATGGAGCGCGGCCAGTCCGCGGAAATTACCCTGCCCCCGCTCGCCGCACTCGTCCTTCTGCACGAGGGATGAAGCGCGTGAATGCCGCCGATGCCTGACGGGAAACTCAAAGTCCTGTTCGCCACTCCCGAAGTCGCGCCACTGATCAAGACCGGCGGGCTTGCCGACGTGAGCGCCGCGCTGCCGGGGGCTTTGATGGGACTGGGCGCGGACATTCGGGTGCTGGTACCGGGGTATCCGCAGGTGATGGATGCGCTCAAGACCAAAGGCCGGGCGGCCACGCTGCCCGCATTGCCGGGTGTTCCATCGGCGCAACTGATCGCCTCCAAGCTGCCTTCGGGGGTGCCGTTGCTGGTAATCGAAAGCGCGATCTACCAGCGCAGCGGCGGGCCATATCAGGATGCCGCCGGCAACGACTGGCTCGACAACGATCTGCGTTTCGGCCTGCTTTCGTATGTCGGCGCGCTGCTGTCCACGCCGGATTCGCCGTTTCCGTGGAAGCCGGACATCGTTCATTGCAACGACTGGCAGACCGGCCTGAACCCGGTGTACCTGCACTACGTACCGGGTGCGCGGGCGAAAACGGTGATCACCATCCACAATCTGGCGTTCCAGGGGATTTTCCCCGCGGATACCACCGCGCGGCTTGGGCTGCCGCCGCAGGCGTTCTCGGTAAACGGCGTCGAATACTACGGTAAGGCGTCGTTTCTCAAAGGCGGACTGCAATTTGCCGATCGCATCACCACGGTCAGTCCGAGCTACGCGGAAGAAATCCAGCGCGAACCTCTAGGGATGGGACTGCAGGGGCTGCTCTCGCAAAGAAAGGACGTGCTCAGCGGAATTCTCAACGGCATTGACACCGATGCCTGGGACCCGGAGTCCGACCCGTATATCGAGCGTTACTACAACGCCTCCAGGCTCGCCGCCAAACAGGACAACAAGCGCGCGCTGCAACTGCGCATGCGCCTGCGCGACGAACCGGAAATACCGCTGTTAGGCACGGTGAGCCGGATTACCCACCAGAAAGGCCACGACGTGCTCGCCGACATCGCCGCCGAGCTGGTGAAGATGCCGGCACAATTGGTGGTGCTGGGCTCCGGAGACGCGCCGTTGCAACGGCGTTTCCAGGAACTGGCCCGGTCGTACCCGGGCAGGATTGCGGTGCAGATCGGCTTCGACGAGGGTCTGTCGCACCAGATCGAGGCCGGCGCGGACAGCTTCGTGATGCCCTCGCGCTTCGAGCCCTGCGGCCTGAACCAGATGTACAGCCAGCGTTATGGCACGCCGCCGGTGGTGCACGCGACCGGGGGCCTGCGCGATTCGGTGGTGGATTGCGCGCCGGAGGCGCTTAAGAAGCGCACCGCAACCGGCTTCATGTTCGCACCGCTGAATCGCGACACGCTGCTGGAAGCCTGCCGGCGCGCGGTGACGGCTTACCACGACAAGAGGATCTGGCGGCAACTGCAGAAGAACGGCATGAGCCGAGATTTCAGCTGGGAGGCCCGGGCGCAACAGTATCTGGACCTCTATCGTGGACTGCTGGAGTAAAATGCCGCTTTACTGCCCGCCGCGCTCGTTCGCGTTTGCGGCGCAACAACACCAACCGATGGAGGGTCGTTAGTCATG
>CAZYTR010000296.1:0-3429 GCA_964650365.1 uncultured Alcaligenaceae bacterium
GCCTTGTAGTCGGTCATGCTGATCGCCAGCTTGCCGTGGCCGCGTTCGAGGTCGTGTAGCAGATGATTGAGACCGTCGAGCAGGTTCTTCCCTCCGGTCTCCACCGTGGTCTTGAGCACCTCGGGATTGGTCATCACGAAGTTGGTCGGAGCCAGCGCGTCGACGTACTGGCGGGTGAAGAACTTCACCTTGCGCGCGGTCTGCTTGTCGAGGCCCTCGACTTCGGAGACGGTCTTCTGGATGTTCTGCGCTGCAATCAGGTAGGACTGCTTGATGTAATCGAAGACCAGGTTGTTCTGCCACAGCTCGCTGCGGAAGCGGTTGTCGGACGTGGCCGCTTCCGCGACCGGCGCCGATTCTCCCCCCATGGCCCTTTTCATGGTGTTCTGCCACAGCATGAAGTGATCCTGCCACATGCGTATTCCGGCCTCGGCGAGCTTGAACGGATCGGTCATCAGCTTCGCAGCCAGGTCCGTAAAGGCCTTGCCGACGCCGAGCTCGTCCGCGGTTTCCTCGCCGGACTCCCTGGACTGTTGTGCGAGGTGTTTCTTGAAGAGATGGTTGCTGCGCAGCGCAATTTCAGCGAGCGTGCGCGCGAATTCCGTTGTATCTGCGGAGGCGGTGGTGGTTTGTTTTTCTTCGGCCATGGTCGCTAAGCTAGGCCCTACCGCGCAGCAGCGCAAGCGGGGTTAGTAAAAATCAGCTCTCAACACGGAGGACGCAGAGGACGCGGAGGAAGAGCAAATACGAGGAAAAGCAAAACTGGGGTTAAAAGCGGGGTGAGTATATTGTGACCCGCTGCCGACAATTCCTGCTTTGGTGGATCGCTCGCAAATCAAGGGTTCTAACTCTCGAGTAATTTGTTGTTCTTGCCTTTCCTCCGTGTCCTCCGTGTCCTCTGCGTCTTGCGTTGTTCTGGTGTTGTCTTGCCGTAGGTGCGAAATTTTTCCAGGACAACTTCCATCTCGGCGTCGGAAAGAATGGCGGGCTTCCCGATTTGCAGCGCACGCCAGTACTGCTCGCACAGCGCTTCGACTTCAACCGCCAGCGCCAGCGAGTGCTTCAGGCTGTCCCCGGTCGCGATCATTCCGTGGTTTGCCAGCAGGCAGGCCCTGCGATCTGACAGAGCTTCCAGCGCGTGGTCAGACAGTTGCTGGGTGCCGAAGGTGGCGTATGGCGCGCAACGTATGCTGTTGCCGCCGGCGACCGCGATCATGTAGTGAAACGCAGGCACATCCATCCCGAGGCAGGCGAGCGTAGTGGCGAAACTCGAATGGGTGTGAACCACCGCGTGCGCATCTCTGCGGGAGCGGTAGATGTCGTGATGGAAGCGCCACTCCGAAGACGCATTCCGTCTGCCTTTTGGCTTGCCCTTGCCGTCGATGAAGACGATGTCGGCCGGTTTGGTTTCCTGGTAGGGCAGGCCGGAGGGCGTGATCAGAAACCCGTCCTTCCAGCGCGCACTGACGTTGCCGGACTTGCCGCGGTTGATGCCGAGCGCATTCATTGCCAGCGCGGTGGAGATGATCGTCTTTCTCAATGGCAGATCGCTCATCGCTGCGATCGTTCCGGATAAAGCGCCGACAAACCCGCGCGCGAGGCCGGCGCTAACCCGCGCTCGGTGATCAGCGTGGAAACGAGTGCCGCCGGCGTGACATCGAAGGCCGGATTGGCCACCGGGCTTCTTTCCGGCACCAGCCACAATCGCGCCGGTTCACCGTCGCCGCCGCGGCCGGCAACCGTTCGTAGTTCATCTGCGCCGCGCTCTTCTATCGGGATCCCCACGAATCCGTCCTCGATATCCCAGTCTATGGTCGAGCCCGGAAACGCCACGCAAAACGGGATGCCGCAATCCTTCGCGGCCAGCGCCTTCAGATAGGTGCCGATCTTGTTGCACACGTCACCGCGCGCGGTGACGCGGTCCGCCCCGACGATTGCGATATCCACCTGGCCCCGCTGCATCAGATGCCCGCCGGCGTTGTCGGCGATCACCGTATGCGGCACGCCGTGATGCGCAAGTTCCCACGCGGTGAGCAATCCCTGGTTGCGCGGGCGGGTTTCATCCACCCACACGTGCACGGATATACCCCGGTCGTGCGCCAGGTAGATAGGCGCGAGCGCGGTGCCCATGTCCACGGTGGCCAGCCAGCCGGCATTGCAGTGGGTAAGTACGTTGACCGGTCCGGACCGATTCTCCGCAGCCTGGCGAATCAGCTCGACGCCGTGTTGCCCGATCGCATGATTCATCGCGACGTCTTCGTCGGCGATCGCCTGCGCTTCCTTCCATGCCGCTTCAGGGCGATCCTTGACCGCGAGAGGCCGCAGCACATGGGTCATGCGCCCGATAGCCCAGCGCAGGTTTATTGCGGTCGGCCGGGTCTTGGCGAGTTGTTCGCCTGCGTTAGTGAGATTGGCTCCGGAGGCATCGGCCGCCATCGCCAGGGCCATGCCGAATGCTGCGGCAGCACCGATCAGCGGCGCGCCGCGCACCCGCATGTTGCGGATGGCGTCGGCCACTTCGTCCGTGCTTGCAAGTTTGACGACCCTGAAGGTATGCGGCAGCAGGGTCTGATCGACGATGCGCACGAAATTGCCGTCGCGCCAGATGCTTCGATACGCGACGCCGTCGACATTCATCAACCGGCCCTGACGAACCGGTGAACGCCGTCCGGGTGCTGCGAGTGTGTCAACCGGCCCTGATACCAGAGGTAATGCAGATGCGCTATGGATTCACCCATCGCGAAGAAAGTCTGGTGCGTGTCGAGCGCGCGGCGGAACAGTACCGGCAGCAGATCCTTGGCGGTCTTCGGCGTGGCGCAGGATTCGAGCACTTCCGCCAGGCGGTCGCGATGATGCGCGTGCAACATCTGCACCCGCGTATGCGCGCCGCGGAACGGCAGGCCGTGCGAAGGCAGCACCAGCGTGTCGGCGGGCAGTTCGGCAAAGCGGTCGATCGAGCGCAGGAAAAGTTTCAACGGATCGCCCTGCGGCTCGGTTGGCCAGACGCTGACGTTGGTGCTGATTTTCGGCAGCAGCATGTCGCCGGAGATCAACACGCCCAGCGATTCGCAATACAGTGCCGCGTGTTCGGGGGCGTGTCCCCAGCCGACGATGACGCGCCAGTTGTTGCCGCCGATGTCGATCTCGTCGCCATCCATGATGCGCACGAACCGGGTCGGCGGCTCGGAGACGACCTTGCGGTAGGCATTGCCGCGGCCTTTGATTGCGGCGACGTGCTCGGGATCGAGCCCATGTTCGGCGAACAGTCGCGCGGTGGCATCCGCTCCGAAGCCCGCCTGGGTCTGGTACTGGGCATGGGCATTGAGGTACTCGGACTCGCTCATCCACAGCGGCGCGTCGAATCGCTGCGTCAACCAGCCGGCGTTGCCGAAATGGTCCGGATGGAAGTGCGTAACCAGCACCCGCGTA
>CAZYTR010000297.1:0-35622 GCA_964650365.1 uncultured Alcaligenaceae bacterium
TTGAAGGCAATCGATGAAAAACAGTAGGCGCCGGGCGCGAGAGTTTGCCCTGCAGGCGCTTTATCAATGGCTGGTCAACGAGTGCGGCGCCGACGTGCTGCTGGCCCAACTCAAGGAGCAGAAGGATTTCGCCAAGGCGGACCAGGCGCTGGTCGAAATCCTGTTGCGCGGCGTCACGAGTGATGCGGGCGCACTTCGCAACCGCATCACGCCATATCTGGACAGGCCCATAAAGGAACTGTCACCAGTCGAGCACGCCTTGTTGCTGCTGGCTGCCTGCGAGCTGCGCGACCATCCGGAGACGCCTTATAAAGTCGTGATCAACGAGGCGGTCGAAGTGGCCAAGAGCTTCGGTGGCACCGACGGGCACAAATACATTAACGGCGTGCTTGACAAGCTCGCCGCCGAACTTCGCCCAGTCGAAGTCAAAACAAATTTGACGCAAAGGCGCGAAGGCGCAAAGGAAACCCAACACAAATAACGGGTTCGAACCGGGTTTTATCATGCCTTACTTTGCGTCTTGGCGCCTTTGCGTCAGGGTTGTCGAATTTGATGGAGTGGAGAATAAAAATGGCGGAAGCAGCGGCACCCAAGAAACTCACGATATTCGACCTGCAGGCCAAGGTGGACCGGGGCGAGAAGGTATTCCAGGTTACCGCGGTGGATTATCCGACCGCGCAACTCGTGGACCGCTCCGGGGTGGACTGCATCCTGGTCGGCGACTCGCTGGGCATGACCGCGCTGGGTTATTCCGGCACGGTGCCGGTGACGATGGACGAGATGATCCATCACGCCAAGGCGATCGCGCGCGCCGTCAAACGGGCAATCCTGGTGGGCGATCTGCCGCTAGGGGCGTACCACGCTTGCACCGCCGATGCGATCAACAATGCCATGCGCATGCTCAAGGAAGGCGGCACCGACGTAGTGAAGCTCGAGGGCGGAGAGGACTTCGCGCCGATGGCCGAAGCCGTGGTCAAGGCCGGCGTTCCGGTCATGGCCCATATTGGCCTGACGCCGCAACTGGTGTCGAAGCTGGGCGGCTTCCGGGTGCAGGGCAAAAGTGCGGAGACCGGTGTGCAGCTGGTGAAAGATGCACTGGCGATGGAAAAGGCCGGCTGCTTCGCCATCGTGCTCGAGGCAATCCCCGACCGGGTCGCACAAGTCATCACCGAGCGGCTTTCCATTCCCACCATCGGCATCGGCGCCGGCCCGCATTGCGATGGCCAGAACCTGGTGCTCCACGACATGGTGGGACTGTTCGACCGTTTCACGCCGAAGTTCGTCAAGCGCTACGCCAATTGCTGGGACATTATCGGCAAGGCGCTCGCCGACTTCCAGGACGAGGTGCACGAGGGGAAATTCCCGTTGCCTGAGCACAGCTTCACCATGAAAGAAGACGAGTACCAGGCCTTCCTGCAAAAACTCGGAAAGAAGTAGGGGCGACCGCTTTCAACACGAAGGGTCACGAAGGAAAGGCAAAAAAGGAACACGAAGGAGAACCAGAGGGTTGCGAAGGGCAGATTCCAGAAGCCAGAAGCAACAACTGGGCGCGGCGAGGAGCCTCTTCAGTTACTTCCCGTTTAGCGTTCGTTTGTTTTCCTTCGTGTGCCTTCGTTTTTCCTTCGTGATCCTTCGTGATGAGCGCGTGTAGGGTTAGAAGGTTTAGTGAAGGCCCGAAGTTTGCGGACATTTGCCGGCCGAAGCAATAAAATCGGCACGATGTCGTCCCCATGCGGCACTACGCCTGACAGAGGTGCCGGGCAATCATGCTTTCCGAATTCGAACTGATCGCCAGGTACTTCACCCGCCCCACCCGCCATACTGTGCTGGGGATCGGTGACGATGCCGCGTTGCTGGCGGTCACGCCGGGACACGAACTGGTGGCCTCGACAGCCGTGATGGTCGATGGCGCGCATTTTTTCACGGACGTGGAACCCGACTCGCTCGGGCACAAGGCGCTCGCGGTCAATCTGTCCGACTTGGCAGCCATGGGGGCGACGCCGAAGTGGGCGATGCTGGCGCTGACGTTACCGAGGGCCGACGAAGCCTGGCTCGAAGGTTTTGCGCGCGGGTTCTTCACGCTTGCCGCGGAACACGATGTGGACCTGATCGGTGGCGATACCGCGCACGGGCCGCGCAACATCTGCGTGCAGGTCATGGGGGAAATTCCGCACGGCCGGGCGCTGCGGCGCGAAGGCGCCATAGTCGGCGACGATGTCTGGGTCTCCGGGCACGTCGGAGACGCCGCCGCCGCGGTCGCGCACCTCCAGGGCGATCTGCGGCTGCGTGGCACGTTACTGGCGCACTGCCTGGCGCGGCTGGACCGGCCGGCGCCGCGTGTGGCGCTTGGACAGTTGCTCGTCGGCGTGGCCAACAGCGCGATCGACATTTCCGACGGACTGGTTGCCGACCTGGGACACATTTGCGAACGCTCCTGCGTCGGTGCGGCAATCGAGTTCGCCGCGGTTCCGTGCTCCGCGGAATTGATGCCGCTGCGGGGAAACGCGCAGGTGACGCGGGCGATCCTCACCGGCGGCGAAGATTACGAGCTGTGCTTCACCGCAGTCGCGGGGCGCAGATCCGCCATCGAGGCGTTGTCCGGCCAGACCGGGCTGGCGTTGACTCGCATCGGCAGGATCGTTGCCGGCAAAGAGGTCGTGGTCGCGGACCAGGCCGGCGAGCCGATGAGCGTGAAGAATGGAGGCTTCGATCACTTCCGCTGAAGCTTTCGGGCGGCCGTCGTTGCGATTCGTGGTTTCGCACCCGGCGCATTTCATCGCATTCGGATTCGGTGTAGGCCTGTCTCCGGTCGCGCCCGGTACCTTCGGCACATTGCTCGCGCTACCGCTGTACGCCTGGCTTGCGCCGCGCCTCGGCAGTCAGGCGTTCGTGCTGCTGCTCGCCGGCATGTTCATCGTCGGGGTGTGGGCGTGCGAGGTCAGCGGCAGGAGGCTGGGCGTGCACGACCACGGCGGCATGGTATGGGACGAAGTCACTGCCTTCCTGGCGGTGCTGTTCTTCACGCCGGCCACACCACTGTGGCAGGGCTGCGCATTTCTGCTGTTCCGGCTGTTCGATATCGTCAAGCCGATGCCGATACGCTACTTCGAGCGCAATTTACGCAACGGCCTGGGCGTGATGTTCGACGATGTGCTGGCGGCCTTCTACACGCTGCTGTGCCTGGCCGGCTGGAAGTTTCTTTTCGGGTAGACCATGGACGCGGAACTTTACGCACTGGCGGGGAAAGTCGGCGATGCGCTGAAGGCGCGCAAACTGATGCTCGCCACGGCGGAATCATGTACCGGGGGCTGGGTTGGGCAGGTCGTAACCATGGTGCCCGGCAGCTCGCATTGGTTCGATCGCGGTTTCGTCACTTACACCAACGACGCCAAGCACGAGATGCTGGGCGTGCGCGCGGAGACTCTGAAAAAGTTTGGCGCGGTCTCCGAGCAAACTGTGCGCGAGATGGTCGAAGGCGCTCTGTCGCGCAGCAAGGCCGACGTGGCACTGGCGGTCAGCGGCATTGCCGGTCCCGACGGCGGCGTGCCCGGCAGGCCGGTCGGGACGGTTTGCCTGGCCTGGGGAAAGAAGACGGGAGCGCCTTACAGCGTGATCCGCCGCTACGTGGGAGACCGCGACGCCGTGCGCAGGCAGTCCGTCATCGCCGCGCTGGAGGGTGTGCTGGCGTTGCTTGAAGTGCCCTGACTTCCAGCCTTAGGTATCTGAAAAAAGGAAAGAATCCCACCTTCAGACGGCCCGGCGCCTTATGCCATAATGGCCGCTTCAAAAAATGAGGTGAAACGCATGGACGAGAACAGAAGCAAGGCGCTGGCCGCCGCCTTGTCGCAAATCGAAAAGCAGTTCGGCAAGGGCTCGATCATGCGCCTTGGCGAGAAGGAGGTGGCCAAGGACCTGGACGTGGTCTCCACCGGCTCACTGGGCCTGGATCTTTCGCTGGGCATCGGCGGTCTGCCGCGCGGGCGTGTAGTCGAAATCTACGGCCCGGAATCCTCCGGCAAAACCACGCTGACGCTGTCGGTGATCGCGCAGATGCAGAAGATGGGCGGCACCGCCGCATTCATCGACGCGGAGCACGCGCTCGATCCGCAATACGCGCAGAAACTCGGCTGCAACGTTTCCGAGCTGCTGATCTCCCAGCCCGACAACGGCGAGCAGGCGCTCGAGATCACCGACATGCTGGTGCGCTCCGGCTCGGTGGACGTGGTCGTGATCGACTCGGTGGCGGCACTTACGCCCAAAGCCGAAATCGAAGGCGAGATGGGCGAGCCGCAGATGGGACTGCAGGCGCGGTTGATGTCGCAGGCGCTCAGAAAACTCACCGCCAACATCAAGCGCTCCAACACGCTGGTGATTTTCATCAACCAGATCCGCATGAAGATCGGCGTCATGTTCGGCAACCCGGAGACCACCACTGGCGGTAATGCGCTCAAGTTCTACGCCTCGGTGCGCATCGACATCCGCCGCACCGGCTCGATCAAGAAGGGCGAAGAGGTGATCGGCAATGAGACCCGCGCCAAAGTGGTGAAGAACAAGGTGGCGCCGCCGTTCCGCCAGGCCGAGTTCGACATCCTCTACGGCGAAGGCATTTCGCGCGAAGGCGAGATCATCGAGCTGGGCGTGCTCTACAAGTTGATCGAGAAATCCGGCGCCTGGTACAGCTACGGCAAGGACCGCATCGGCCAGGGCAAGGACAACACCCGCGACTTTCTCAAGAACAATCCGGAGATGGCGAAGGAAATCGAGGCCAAAATCCGCGCCCATGTTGCCGAGAAGCCGCTGGCCCAGGTGGCCGTTGCCGAGGAGTAAAACCCCAACTTGGCCACCGCGCTCAGTCTGCGCGCCAGGGCACTGAATGCGCTGGCGCGGCGCGAATACTCGCGTAAGGAACTGCAGGCCAAGCTCCAACCCTTTGCTGAAAATCCCGACGAGCTGGACGCGCTGCTCGACGAGTTGGAAAAGCGCGGCTGGCTTTCGGAGGCGCGTTTCGTCGAGCAGTTGACGACCACGCGACGACGCAAGTTTGGCGCCGCGCGCATCGTCCACGAGTTGCGCGCGAAGGGTGTGTCGGATGACGCGATCTGCGCAGCCCAAACGCAGTTGAAGGCCGGCGAAGTCGAAGCGGCGCGGATAGTGTGGAAGAAGAAGTTCGGCAAGCTGCCGCGGTCGCTCAATGAGCGCGGCAAGCAGGCGCGTTTTCTGGCCAGCCGGGGTTTCTCTGCGGAGGCGGTGCACCAGGTGCTCAAAGGCTCCGATGAGCAGGAGTGAAGGTGCTCGGGCGGCTGCGAATGCAATAAAATCCGGAACGTGACGGGCGGCTCTTGCCGGCCGAATTTCGAGATCCAACGGTTATGCAGTCCATGACAAGCAACGAAATCCGCAGTCGCTTCCTCGACTATTTCAAGCGTCAGGGTCACTCAATCGTCCCCTCCAGCCCGCTGGTTCCGGGCAACGATCCAACGCTGTTGTTCACGAATGCAGGGATGGTGCAGTTCAAGGACGTGTTCCTCGGCAAGGAGAAGCGGCCCTTCGTGCGCGCCACCACCTCGCAGCGCTGCGTTCGCGCCGGCGGCAAGCACAACGATCTGGAGAACGTCGGCTATACCGCGCGCCACCACACCTTTTTCGAAATGCTGGGCAATTTCAGCTTCGGCGACTACTTCAAGCGTGACGCCATTCGTTTTGCCTGGGAATTGCTGACCAGGGAATTCGAGCTCGATCCCGGCCGTTTATGGGTGACGGTGTATCGGACCGACGACGAGGCTTACGACCTCTGGGCCAAGGAGATCAAGGTGCCGAAGGAGCGCATCGCCCGTATAGGCGACAAGCCCGGCGGAAGCAAATTCCAGAGCGACAACTTCTGGCAGATGGGCGATACCGGTCCCTGCGGCCCGTGCACTGAGATCTTCTACGATCATGGCCCGGGAATTCCTGGCGGCCTGCCCGGTACCCCGGATGCCGACGGCGATCGCTATATCGAGATCTGGAACCTGGTGTTCATGCAATTCAACCGCGACGAATCGGGAACGATGCACCCGCTGCCCAAGCCCTCGGTGGACACCGGCATGGGGTTGGAGCGTATCGCCGCGGTGCTTCAGGGCGTGCACAGCAACTACGAGATCGACCTGTTCCGTGACCTGATCTCCGCCGCGGCCCGGGTCACCGGGGCGAAGGATCTGTCTTCCAGTTCGTTAAACGTGATTGCCGACCATATCCGCGCCTGCGCCTTTCTGATCACCGACGGCGTGATTCCCGGAAACGAAGGCCGCGGCTACGTGCTGCGCCGGATCGTCCGTCGCGCCATCCGTCACGGCTACAAGCTCGGTCAGACCAAGCCGTTCTTCCACAAGCTCGTAGGCGACCTGTCGCGGGTGATGGGCGAGGCCTATCCGGAACTGCCGGCCGCGCAGCACCGGGTGAGCGACGTGCTGAAGCAGGAAGAGGAGCGTTTCGCCGAAACGCTTGAAAACGGCATGAAGGTGCTCGAGAACGCGCTGCACCGCGAAGACCGGATGCTCGACGGCGAGACGGTGTTCCAGCTCTACGACACTTTCGGTTTCCCGGTCGACCTCACCGCCGACATCGCCCGCGAACGAGGCGTGATGATCGACCACGCCGGTTTCGAAGCGGCGATGGAAAGGCAGCGCGAGCGCGCGCGCGCCGCGTCCAAGTTCACCATGCAGGCGGGAATGGATTACAGCGGACAGGCCACAGAGTTTCACGGCTACGACACGCTGCGCCTGGACGCCAGGATCGTGGCGCTCTACAAGGGCAGTACGCCGGTACAGAGAATCGAGGCCGGTGACGAGGCGGTGATCGTGCTCGATCGCACGCCGTTTTACGCCGAGTCGGGCGGCCAGGTCGGCGATCAGGGCGAAATCACTTCCAGCAATGGCAGCTTCACGGCGAACGATACGCAGAAGATCCAGGCGGAGGTGTTCGGCCACAAGGGCGTGCTCAAGGCTGGACGCTTCGCGCTCGGCGACGCAGTCACCGCGCAGGTCAACCCGGTAACGCGCACGCGTGCGGCATACAACCATTCGGCCACCCACTTGATGCACGCAGCGTTGCGCGAAGTACTCGGTCCGCACGTCACGCAGAAGGGCTCGCTGGTGGACGCCAATCGCACCCGTTTCGACTTTTCCCACCACGCGCCGATGGCGCCGGAGCAGATCGCCGAGGTCGAAGAGTTGGTGAATCGCGAGATCCGCAGCAATCATGTAGTAGAAACCCGGCGCATGAAGTACGACGAGGCAATCAAGGCAGGTGCGATGGCGCTGTTCGGGGAGAAATACGCTGACGAAGTGCGGGTGCTGCGCATGGGCGATTTTTCCACTGAACTGTGCGGCGGCACCCATGTGCGGCGTACCGGAGACATTGGTTTCTTCAAGATCGTTGCCGAATCCGGGGTTGCGGCCGGCATCCGCCGGGTGGAAGCGGTGAGCGCAGAGGGCGCGCTGGCCTGGGTGAAGCAGCAGGAAGCCCGGCTCGGCGAGGCGGCGCAGGTGCTGAAAGCCCAGCCGCAGGAAATCCTGCACAAGCTTGCCCAGATACTCGACAACGTGAAATTGCTGGAGAAGGAACTGGCGCGGCTCAAGTCCAGGCTTGCCAGTTCGCAGGGCGACGACCTGGTGGAGCAGGCGGTGGCGATCGGCCCGGTGCGGGTGCTGGCGGCGAAGCTTGACGGGGCGGATGTGAGGACGCTGCGCGAGACCATGGACAAACTCAAGGACAAACTCAAGTCTGCGGCAATCGTGCTCGGCGCAGTCGAGGGCGACAAGGTCACCCTGATTGCCGGTGTGACCGACGATCTGACCGCCAGAGTCAAGGCAGGCGAACTGGTGAACTATGTGGCACAGCAGGTCGGCGGCAAAGGTGGCGGCCGGGCGGACTTGGCGCAGGCTGGCGGAACGCAAGCGGAAAAACTTCCAGACGCGCTGGCCAGCGTCGCCGACTGGGTGAGACAACGGGTGGCGCAGGTATAGCGAAGGCCTGCATAAGTCCCGGACGCGGTACTTATGCAGAGCTTCTCTAGAAAGGGAGCTGGGCGGTGGGGGCGGCCTGGTGCAATACCCGCCGAAAGTCTGCCTGGATTTTTTTCATCGCGGCTTCGTCGTCGGCTTCGAAGCGCAGCACCACCACCGGGGTGGTGTTCGAAGAGCGCGCCAGGCCGAAACCGTTCGCGTATTCCACCCGCAGTCCGTCGATGGTGATCACCTCACGTGCATCCGGAAAACGCGCGGTCTTCTGCAACTTCTCGATGAGCGCGTAGTTCTCGCCTTCCTTGAGCTTGATCTGCAACTCCGGCGTATTGACCGAGTCGGGCAGCTCGTCGAGCGCCGCGCCGATGTCGGGCACGCCGCTCAGAAACTCGAGCAGACGCGCGCCTGCGTAGAGGCCGTCGTCGAAGCCGTACCAGCGTTCCCTGAAGAAAATGTGGCCGCTCATTTCACCGGCGAGCAGCGCGCCGGTCTCCTTCATCTTCGCTTTGATCAGAGAGTGGCCGGTCTTCCACATGGTCGGCCTGCCGCCATGCTTGCGGATCCATGGCGCCAGATTGCGGGTGCACTTGACGTCGAACAGGATCTCGGCGCCGGGGTTGCGCTCGAGCACGTCCGCGGCGAACAGCATCAGCTGGCGATCCGGGAAGATCACCTTGCCTGCTTTGGTGACTACGCCCAGGCGATCGCCGTCGCCGTCGAAAGCCAGCCCTATCTCCGCGGTTCCTTTTTTCAGTGCCAAGATCAGGTCCTTCAGATTCTCTGGTTGCGACGGATCGGGATGGTGGTTGGGGAAAGTGCCATCGACTTCGCAGAAGAGCTCTTCGACCTCGCAGCCGAGATTACGGTAAAGCGCGGGCGCGAACGCGCCGGGTATGCCATTGCCGCAGTCCACGGCGATGCGCATTTTGCGTTTCAGCTTGATATCCCCGGTCACACGTTCGAGGTAGGCATTGGCCACGTCCTGGCTGCGAATGCTTCCGGCGCCGCGCTTCAGATCCCCGGTCTCGAGCCGCCGGCGCAGTTGCTGGATGTCATCCCCCGACAGCGTTTCGCCGGCGAGCATCATTTTCAAACCATTGTAGTCCGGCGGGTTGTGGCTGCCGGTCACCATGACGCCGCTACCTGTGTCGAGGTGGTGCGCCGCGAAGTAGAGGATCGGGGTGGTGACGCGGCCGATGTCGATCACGTCCACGCCGCTTTTTTGCAGTCCGCGTGCGAGCGCCTGTGCCAGCGCTGGTCCCGACAGGCGCCCGTCGCGGCCGATGCAGACCGCGCGTTTGCCGCGTGCCTGCGCCTCCGAGCCGATTGCCTGCCCGATCGCCTCGACTGCCTCGATGGTGAGCGTGCGCCCGACGATGCCGCGGATGTCGTAGGCCTTGAAGATCTCGGGCGCGGGAAGGTTCATGCAGGCGAGAATAGCAAAGGTCCGCCGCGAAAGCATTACGCACGCGCAGACTGTGCTTGAACACCCTCCCGTTTGCGGCTGCCGACATGTTGCTCGAAGAAGCGGATCACGCGCCCGGGCACCCAGTCGAGGTTGCCGGGAAACGGGCCGGAGGCGAATCCGACGTGACCTCCGCGGCCCGGATACTCCAGGTGCACGCTTGCCGATACCTGCTGTGGCGTTGGCAGGAAGCGCCCCGGCAGGAACGGGTCATTGCGGGCGTGCACGACCAGCGTGGGTACGGAAATGTGAACCAGATCGGGCTTGCTGCTCGCACGCGTCCAGTAATCGTCGGTGTCTCTGAAGCCGTGCAGTGGCGCCGTGACCAGATTGTCGAACTCGCGCAAAGTACGCGTGCGCCTCACGGCCTCCCCGCTGTACAGACCGGGAAAGCGCATCAATTTGGCGAGGCTTTTTTTCTTCAGTCGCGAGAGGAAATGACTGCCGTAGGCGCGCGATAGGCCGCTGCCCAGACGATCGCCGGAGGTCATCAGGTCCATCGGCGGGGATACGGCGGCCGCCGCATCCACGATCGCCGCCGCTTTCGCGCGCTCGCGGCCGAGCCATTTGAGTAGCGCGTTGCCGCCGAGCGACACGCCGACGGGCAACACTGCGCTATGTCCGGGCAGAGCGCGCAGCCGCCGCAGAATCCAGTCGATCTCGTCGGCATCGCCGGAATGGTAGGCCCGCGGCAAACGATTGGGCTCACCGCCACAGCCGCGGAAGTGCACCACCACGCCGCACCAGCCGCGCCTTGCGACTGCGTGCATCAATGCCGCCGCATAGTGACTGGTCGAGCAGCCTTCGAGCCCATGGAACAGCGCCACCAGTGGCGCCGGTTGCTGCGCATCAACCCAATCCAGATCGATGAAGTCGCCGTCCGGCGTGTTCCAGCGGCTGCGCCGGTAGGGCGGCGGGCGGCGCTTCAGAACGAAATAAGGGTAGATGGTCTGAAGATGCCCGCCGGGCAGCCACCATGGCGCGCGGTAGTCTTTCATCAGTGCAGCCAGGATTCGCGCGCCTCTACTTCGGCCCAGACCGTCATCATCGCGGCGAGGTCGGCGCGCTCGAAGGCCTGGTAAACGGCATGCTTGGCGTCCTGGGCGGCGGTGAAGATCTCGCTGATCACATCGGGAAATGACGGTGGATTTCGTCTAGCACCCGGCTCGGGGCAAGTTTCATCATACAGTCGAAGTGCTTGAGCGGGCAGACGCGCTGGAAGCAGGGGCTGCACGGAACCTCGTGTTTCACCACGTGCGCCCGGTCGGAAAGCGGCGGGGTAAAAGACGGCGAACTCGAGCCGTACAGCGCGATCATCGGGCGATCGAGCGCCGCGGCCACGTGCATCAGTCCGGAATCGTTGCTCACGACCAGGTCCGCGCACGACAACGCCACCACAGCGTCGTCGAGCGTGGTGCGGCCGCAAAGATTCACCGCGGTGGCACAGCTCCCCAAGATGGCATCGCCGATGTCGCGTTCCTTTGCCGATCCTACCAGCCACACGGCGAAACCCTCGGCGCCCAGTCTCTGCGCCAATTCGGCGAAGTACTGCGCCGGCCAGCGCTTTGCGGGGCCGTACTCTGCGCCCGGACAGAAACAGGCGATACGACCCGCCGCTGCCAGACCGAGGCGCCGGCGCAGTTGCGCGCGCTCAGCCTCGGTCACCCGCAGTCGTGGTCTGGGTACCGGTCGCGTCACCGCGGCGTCCGCCGCATCGGCCAGCCAGGCAAAGCGCTCCACCATCAACGGCAGCGCGCGCTCGTCGAGCCGGCGCGCGTCCTTAAGCAGCCACTGGCGCAACTCTCCGATGAAACCGATGCGTTCGGGGATGCCGGCGAACAACGGCACCAATGCTGACTTGAAGGAGTTCGGGAGCACGAAGGCACGATCGTATCGGTTGGCGCGAAGGCTGCGGGCGATGCGCCAGCGTTCGCCAAGCGCCAGTTTGCCGTGGACAAATGGGCTTTCCAGGGTCTCGTCGACCTCCGGCATGCGGCGGAAGATCGGTAGCGCCCAGCCGGGCGCGAGGACGTCGATGCGTGACTGGGGGTCTTGTTGCTTGAGGCGGGTGAGCAGGGATTGCGACAACAGCGCATCCCCGACCCAGGATGGCGCGATTACAAGGATTCTAAGACCAGTACTCACCGCAGAGGACGCAGAGGACGCGGAGGAAAGGCAAGAGCAACAAAATAAACGGGGGCAAAAAACCTTTCATTGACTGATGATCCATCGCAGCGACAATTAGCGGCAGAGATTCGCAAACAGTTACCTCGCTTCTAACTCCAGTTTGCTTTTCCTCGTTTTTGTCTTTCCTCCGCGCCCTCTGCGTCCTCTGCGGTGAGAGTTCTAATGTGCCGGCTTGACCGACCCGCGAAGGACGTAGCGGGTGCCGCAATAGGGGCACAGCGTCTCGCCGGTCTTCTCGATCGGCAGGAACACGCGCGGGTGCGAATTCCAAAGCTTCTGCGACGGCAGTGGGCAGTGCAGCGGCAATTCAGCCGCCGTCACCTCGACCTCGCGCTCCTTGTGGGCGCTCTTTACCGGGTCCATGGCTGCCTGGTCGCGGCGCTCAGACGTAATTCAGCCAGTGGCGGTATTTCTCCGACCGGCCGTTGACCACGTCGAAAAACATGGACTGAAGTTTCTCGGTCAGCGGTCCGCGTTTTCCCGCGCCCACGGTACGGCCATCCACTTCGCGGATTGGCGTGACTTCGGCGGCGGTGCCGGTAAAGAACACCTCGTCGGCGATGTACAGATCGTCGCGGGTGATGCGCTTGGCGCCGACCGTGTAGCCGAGGTCGCCGGCGAGCTGGATCACCGAATCGCGGGTGATTCCGATCAGCGCCGAGTTCAGTTCCGGTTCGACGATTTTGTCGCTCTTGATCATGAACAGATTCTCGCCGGCGCCTTCGGCCACGAAACCGTCCACATCCAGCAACAATCCCTCGTCGTAACCGTGTTCGGTGGCCTCCATGTTGGCGAGGATGGAATTAGCGTAGGTGCCGGAATATTTGGCCCGGCACATCGACACGTTGACGTGGTGGCGGGCGTACGACGAGGTTTTCACGCGGATCCCCTTTTCGAGGCCATCGCTGCCCAGGTAGGCGCCCCAGGGCCAGGCCGCTATCGCGACGTGGACTCTTGCGCCTTTGGGAGACACGCCCATCTTTTCCGAACCGTAGAAGGCGATTGGCCGCACATAACAGGAATCCAGCTTGTTGGCGCGCACCACTTCCTTTTGAGCGGCCATCAGCGTTTCCCTGTCATAGGGGATTTTCATCATGTAGATGTGCGCCGAATTGAACAGCCGTTCGGTGTGCTCCTTAAGACGGAAGATGGCGGTGCCTTTGACGGTCTTGTACGCGCGCAATCCCTCGAATACCGCGAGTCCGTAATGCAGCGAATGGGTGAGCACGTGCGTGGTTGCCTCGCGCCAGGGCACCAATTTACCGTCGTACCAGATCAGACCGTCGCGGTCGGCCATCGACATGTCGCTTACCCCCTTGAAAAAGCGTTAATTCTAGCGCAGACGCCGGGCTTTGCAGAGCCCATCCGGTTCGCCTTGCGGGAATACGCTCGCATGCTTTACTCTTGAGCACATTCGAAGCGGCTGCCGCCAAGAACAACGACCGAAACCGAAGAACCAGAACCAATTCCATGGCCGAACCCATCAAATCTGCCGTATTTGCGGGACGCGGGCTGCTCTCGCGTCTGGGCGATGCAGCGATCGACGCCAACGACAGCGAGGAAATGAAGCTGCGCAAGACGCTGCTTATTTTTGCCAGCGGCCTGATGAACCTCGCTGCCATTCTCTGGCTGGCGGTTTACTGGTGGATGGGGCTGAAGCTGTCCACCACGATTCCGTTGGGTTTCCAGATTCTCTCGGCGGCGGTTGTGCTGATTTACCTGCGTACCCGAAATTTCAATTTCTTCCGACTGGCACAGCTTTCCCTGTTCCTTTTCTTTCCCTTCATTATCCAGTGGTCGATAGGCAGCTTCGTGAGCTCCTCGGGCATCGCGCTGCTGGCGATCCTGGCGCCGATCGGGGCCGTGGTCTGCTATGGCACGCGCGAGTCGATCCCCTGGTTTTTCGCCTACGTGGTGCTGACTATCCTCTCGGGCGTGTTCGATTTCTTCCTCGCCCAGGGCGAGGACTACGGCATCCCGTTGAAGACCGTGGCGGTTTTTTTCGTCATGAACTTCACCATCATTTCCACGATGGTGTACTTGCTGCTGCGCTATTTCATCCAGGAACGCAACCGCTACGAAAAACAGCTCGCCGAGCAGCACGAACTGGTGCGCATCGAGCGCGAAAAATCGGAAAGCCTGCTGGTCAGCATCCTGCCTACCCACATCGCCGAGCGGCTCAAGCTCCAACTGGGCACGATAGCCGACGGCTTTGCCGATGTTTCGGTGATGTTCGCCGACGTGGTGGATTTCACCCGTCTGGCCGAGGAACTGACGCCGAACCAGGTGGTGTCCTTCCTTGACGAGGTATTCACTCGCTTCGACAAGCTGACCGCGAAATACAAGCTGGACAAGATCAAGACCATTGGTGACGCCTACATGGTCGTGGGAGGGCTGGAAGGAGCGCAGCTCAACTATGTTGACCATGTCGCTGACATGGCGCTGGAGATCATCGAGCTTACCCGATCCGATCCGCAAATGCGGCGGCTGTCAGTTCAGCTCCACATCGGGATCGCGACCGGCCCGGCGATTGCCGGCGTGATCGGCGCCACGCGTTTCATCTACGACCTGTGGGGCGACACCGTCAATCTGTCCAGCCGGCTCACTTCCGAGGCTGTCGGCGGCGTAATCCTGGTCGACAAGACAACATATCGCCGGCTCGGCCACCGCTATTCCTTCGAGGAGCCGCGCACGATCTCGATCAAAGGCAAGGGCGAGACCACGGTTTACCGTCTCACCGGCAAGCGCTCCTCCGGCTAGACAAACACTTATCGCAGAGGACGCGGAGGGCGCGGAGGAAAAAACAGAAACGACGAGAACCATGTGGGAGTTAATAGCAGGTCCGGTGCCGAAATGACCTGCGATGGCAGGTGTTTCATTCTCAAAGGTTCTTTTTCTGCTCTAGCCTTTCCTCCGTGTCCTCCGCGTCCTCCGCGGTGAGCGTTTTTTTCAAGCTGCCTGCTCCGCAAAAACCCGCTCCCATAGCTTGACCACTGCTTGCGCGTGCCCGGCCACGCTCGCCGGTTCGACGCGCGCGTAGCGCTCGCCTTGCAGGCGCAACTGGTGCTGCAGGCGCCGGAACTCGCGATAGGCCGCATGCGCGGCCGCAGCCAAATCTTGCGGTATCAGCCCGAGCCGGGCGGCGAGCTTAAGCAAAGCCAGGTTACCGATGTTGCCGGTCAGCTGGGCATGGCGGTGCGCTTCGCCGAGCACCAGGTACTGGACGATGAATTCGACGTCCACGATGCCGCCGCGGTCGTGTTTCAGATCGAACAGCCGGGTGTCGTTGGGATGGCTCTGGCGCATCCTGTCGCGCATCGCGCGGATTTCCTGCCTGAGCGAGGCCAGGTCGCGCGGCCGGCGCAGTACCTCGATGCGGATGGCCTCGAAGCGGGCGCCGATTTGCGTGTCTCCGGCAACCGCGCGTGCGCGCGAAAGGGCCTGGTGTTCCCAGATCCACGCGTCCTTGAACTGGTAGTCGCGGAATGCGTCGATATGGCTTACCAGCAGACCGGCCGCGCCGCTGGGCCGCAGCCGCAGGTCGGTCTCGTAGAGCACGCCGGCGGAGGTGGTGCTGGTCAGCCAGGTGTTGATGCGCTGCGCGAGCCTGGCGTAGATCTCCGGCGCGCTGTCGTGCGCGTCGTCATAGAGAAAGATGATGTCCAGGTCCGACTCGTATCCCAGTTCCTTGCCGCCCAGCTTGCCGTATCCGACGACGGCGAAGCGCCGTTCGTCGCGGTGGCGCACCCTTAAGCCATCCCAGGCCAGCCGAAGCACTTCCTCCAGCACCATGCAGGCGAGATCGCTGAGGTGGTCGGACAGCGGCTCCAGCGGCAGATTTCCGGCAAGGTCGAGCCCAAGCAGACGCAGCGTCTGCGTCTGCTTAAAATGGCGCAGGATATCCATCTGCCGTTCGGTATTGCCGGCGTGCTCGTCGAGGCTGGCGCACAGCGCCGTGCGCAACTGCGGCCAGTCCGGGGTCTGTCCGCTTTGCGGCGTGATCAGTTCATCGAGCAGAATCGGGTGCTGTGCCATATACCCGGCTGCCCAGGGGCTTGCGGAAGCCAGCCGGGCGAGGCGCGCCAGCGCCAGTGGATACTCAAGCAGAAGCGCCAGATAGGACTCGCGCCGGCCAATGCTTTCAATTACCTGCAGCACCCGCTCGAAAGTCGCGTCGGGGCCGGGGAGGGTGGTGGCGAGCTTGAGCAGTTTCGGCATCAACTGGTCCAGGCGTGCCTGGCCGGAGGCCGCCATGCGGCGATAGCGGCCGCTGGATCGGATGTCTGAAAGCAGCCGGAAGATGCGCGCCGGGTCGGCGTAACCCAGCGCAGCGAGCCGGGGCAAAGCGTCTTTTTCGGGTACCTGTTGCAGCCAGAGGTCGGCGCAGGGATCCGCCATCGAGTCTTCTGGCTGTCCGGCAAAGATCGCTTCGAAATGCCGGGACACCACGCCCCGATGTGCCGCCAGGTCGCGGTCGAGGTCGGCAAAAGCGTTATAGCCCATCATTTCGGCGACCAGCAGCCGGTCTTCAGCGCCCGCGGGCAGCATCTGCGTCTGCTGGTCATCCATGTACTGCAAGCGGTGTTCGAGGTTGCGCAGAAACACGTACGCCGCGTGCAATTCCGCGACCGCCGCCGCCGGCAGCAACTGCTTGTCTCCCAGCAGAGCCAGCGCTTTCAGCGTCGGCCGCAGGCGCAACTGCGGCTCGCGCCCGCCGCGAATGATCTGAAATACCTGCACCAGGAACTCGATCTCGCGGATGCCGCCGGGGCCGATCTTGATATTGTCGGCGATCTCGCGCCGCCGCACTTCCTGGCGGATCTGCACATGCAGCTCGCGCAGGCTGGCCAGCGCGCTGAAGTCGAGGTGGCGCCGGTACACGAACGGGGCGACGATGGCCTCGATCTGGGCGTCGCGGTTGCCGCTGATGGTCCGGCCCTTCACCCACGCGTAGCGTTCCCATTCGCGGCCCTGGGTGGCGAGATAGTCTTCCAGCATGTCGAAGCTCACCACCAGGGGCCCGCTTTCGCCATAGGGTCTGAGCCGAGTGTCAACCCGGAACACGAATCCGTCCGCGGTGACTTCGCCGAGCGCGGCGATCAGTTTTCGCGCCAGGCGCGTGAAATATTCGTTGTTTGAGATCCGGCGCGTGCCGTCGGTTTCCCCGTCTTCCGGATAGGCAAAGATGAGATCGATGTCCGAGGACACGTTGAGTTCGGCGCCGCCCAGCTTGCCCATGCCGATCACGTGCAACTCCTGTACTTCTCCCGATGTGACGCCGAGGGGCCGGCCGAAATCGCGCGCGAGCCATTGCGCGTGGTGTGACGCCGCGGCGCGCAGCGTTTCCTCCGCAAGCGCCGTGGTTGTCGAAACCACCTCGGCAAGGTCGGCGCGTCCGCCCAGCTCGCGAGTGATGAGACGCAGCATGACCGCCTGACGCAGCCGGCGCAGGCCGGTCTTGAGCGCGTCCTCGTTGCGGAAGTCGGCGCCGGAAAGGCGCGCGCGCATTTCGTCGCGCGCAAACGGCGAATCCGCCGCAGCTTCGGCGGCAATCGCGGGGTTGGCTGACAGCAGATGACGCGCGTAGCGCGAAAGCCGCGCAGCGCGTGCGATGCTTTCGGATTGCGTACTGTTCGAAAGTGCGGGGGAAGACATGCTCCGGTAGTCTAGAATCCGGGGAATCTTATTGTCGTCTACGCATCTTAACTTAACCTGTCCTTCGCCCTGACAACGTCAAACCGTGGTTCTCAAACGCAGCCTCTTCATTCTCAAGCACGGTTCGCTCTGGGCATATCGCATCGCGACTTACGCTGTGCTGGCCGCCGGCACGCTTTTCGTCGCCCTGGTGATCGGACTGCGTTATGTGGTCCTGCCGAACATCAACGACTATCGCGAACCTGTTGCGCAGGCAATCAGCCGGGCGGCGCAACAACGGGTCTCGATCGGCGCAATCACCGGTAGTTGGCAGGGCTATCGGCCCGAGCTGAGTTTTCAGGATGTGCGTGTTTTCGATTCGCGGAACCAGCAGGCGCTGAGCCTGGGGCGGGTCGAGGCGGTGCTGTCCTGGTTGTCGTTACTCGATGCCGAGGTGCGCTTCGACGCGCTCGAGATCGTCAAACCACAACTTGAAGTCAGACGCGACGCCTCCGGCGTGCTTTGGATCGCGGGCATCACGGTCGAGCGCGGCCAGGGCGGCGGCGGATTTGTGGACTGGCTGCTGACGCAGCGTCAGGTGGTTGTGCGCGATGCACAGATCATCTGGCGTGACGAGGCTGCTGCCGCGCCGGATCTGGTGTTCACCAGGGTTAATTTTCGTCTCGACAGCGACGGCGAAAGCCATCGCTTTGGACTGAACGCTGCGCCTCCTGCGGAATTCGCCTCTGCGATCGTGGCGCGCGGCGAACTACGGGGTCGCGGCGCGCACGACCTTCAGGCCTGGCGAGGCCGCCTGTACCTGGAGTTCGGTTACGCCGATCTTGCGCAGGCGCAGACGTGGATTGCGCTGCCGCTCGATGTGGCGCGCGGCCTGGGTTCGTTGCGTTTCTGGATGGATCTTGAGGGCCCCCGGGTGGCTGCGGCGACCGCCGACCTGCATCTGGTCAACGTGCAGGCGCGGCTTGCGCCCGACCTGCCCGAGCTTGAGCTTGCCAATCTGCGTGGGCGACTTGCCTGGAACGGTCGTGGTGGACGCACCCAGATCACCGCGCAGGCGCTCGGTTTTACCACCGCCGAGGGATTGACGCTCGCGCCGATGCAATTGTCCTTTACCCGCACTGCGAACGGCGATGGCGGCCGCCGCTCGGAACTTCGACTGGAAAGACTCGACCTTGCGCCGGTGGTGGAACTGGCCGAATACCTTCCCCTCGATGCCTCACTGCGCAGCAAGCTGGCGCGCTCCTCACCGAGCGGCATGGTCGATGAGGCCCTGTTTTCCTGGGAGGGCGAGTGGAGCGCCGACCGGCCGTACCGTGCCCGCGCGCGGTTCTCCGGGCTCACGCTGCAGCCGGATGGGATTTTCCCGGGGTTTCGCGGCATCAGCGGCCAGTTCGACGCCAATGAGGGCGGCGGCGCGGTGTCGCTCAGCGCCCGCGATGCGCACGTCGAACTGCCGCGCGTGTTCAGCGAAGAAGTCAAGCTGGACTTTCTCGCCGCGACGGCGGACTGGAAGTTCCAGGAGGGGCACACGCTGGTCAACCTCAAAAGCGTGGCGTTTACCAACGCGCACCTGGCCGGCAACGTGTACGGTTGGTACCGGACCGACCCCGAAGGAGGCCGGGGCAGCGCCGATCTAGCGGGCTCGCTGGTGCGCGCCGATGCGCGCCAGCTGTGGCGCTACATGCCGGTGATCGCCCCGGGGACGCAGGCGTGGCTCAAGAGGGCGTTGCTGGCCGGCGAATCGCGCGACGTGCGTTTCCGACTGCAGGGTCCGCTCAAGGATTTTCCGTTCGAGAACGAGAACACTGGAATGTTCGAGGTGAAGACCCGGGTGACGGGTGTGACTCTCGACTACGCAGATGGCTGGCCGCCGCTGACGAACGCCGTCGCCGAGGTGGTATTTCGCGGCCGGCGCATGGAAATACGTCCCGACGCAGCTTCGATCCTGGGGCTGCGGCTATCCAACGTGCTGGCTTCGATCCCCGAGCTCGGCAAGCACGACGAGCATCTTCTGGTCAAAGGGGTGGCCGAAGGACCGACCGCGGAGTTTCTGCGTTTCATCGAATCCAGCCCGGCGTCGCGCCAAATCAACCGGTTCACCGAGGACATGAAGGCGAGCGGTGATGCCCGGCTCGATCTCGAGCTGGACCTGCCATTGCGGCACGTCGCCGACTCCGTGATCTCGGGTGTCCTGGCAGTGCACGACAATCAGGTTACCGTGGATCCGCGCCTGCCTGCGCTGGACGGATTCGGCGCGCGCATCGCCTTTACCAGGGAAAGCGTAAGCGTCAAGGACGGCCGCGCCCGGCTGGCCGGCAATCCGGTTTCCTTCGAGGCGTCGAACCAGAAAGATGGCGCCATCGTGCTCAATGTCGCCGGTACGTTGGACGCAGGCCGTTTGCGCAGCGTATCGAACCATCCCGCGCTGCAGTTCGTGCAAGGGCAGACCGATTGGCGTGGCAATGTCGGCCTGCGTGGCAAGATCGCCACCGCCAGGTTCGATTCCAATCTGGTGGGAATCGGCTCGACATTGCCCGCGCCGTTTGCAAAAGCCGCGAGCGCCAGCCTGCCGCTGCGCCTGGAGTTGCGCGAGCGCCCGGGGAGCCAGCGCCTGCTCGCAATCGACCTGGGCAAGGTGGGCTCGGCCCGGCTGCTGCTGGATTCCGCGGATCCCGATGGCATAAGGCGCGGCTTGGTAAGCCTGGGTGCGGCTGCTTCGCTGCCGGCGGCCGATGGCTTGTGGGTAAACGGCCGCCTCGATGTGGTGGACGTCGATAGATGGCGCGCCATATTCGCAGGCGGTTCAGGCGGCACCTCTATCGAACTTGCCGGCGCCGATCTGAAGATCGGCGTGCTCGATGCCAATCGAAGGCGCTTCCACGACCTAAGGATCAATGCGACAAGACAGGACTCGGCTTGGCAGGTCGCGCTTTCGGGGCGTGAGATCGCCGGTCAGTTGTCGTGGGCATCGGCAGGCGAGGGCCGCTTGTCCGCGCGCCTGGCCCGGCTCACGCTACCACCGCCGGCCACCACGACTGAGGCCAGCGCGCCGGACAGCATTTCCAGCGAGCGCCTGCCCTCGGTCGACCTGGTCGCTGAAAGTTTCAACTATGAAGGCAAGGACCTGGGGCGCCTTACGGTGCTCGCCGATCCCGATCCGTCCGGATGGCGCCTGCAGCGGCTGGAAATAACCAACCCGGAGAGCAAGCTGGGTGTCAACGGGCAGTGGGCACTTGGCGAGGCATCGCGCACCGACGTGGCGGTGCGCCTGGAGGTGAACGACATCGGAAATTTTTTCTCGCGGTTAGGCTGGCACAAGGGTGTCAAAGGAGGCTCGGCGCTGCTCGAAGGAGCGCTCGCCTGGGCGGGCGGCCCGTATCGGGTCGATATCCCGTCGCTTTCGGGACGTCTCAGGCTGGAAGCGAAGAATGGCCGATTCCGCCAGATCGAGCCAGGCGTGGCAAAGCTGCTGGGCATTCTCAGCCTGCAGGCGTTGCCGCGCCACGCGTCGCTGGATTTCCGGGACGTATTCAGCAAAGGCTTCACCTTCGATCGCATCAGCTCCGATCTGAGCATTGCCAACGGCGTGGCGCATACCGAAGACTTCATGATGGAAGGCTCGGCGGCGCGCGTGGGCATGCGCGGCCAGGTGGACCTCGCGGCCGAAACGCAGAATCTGATCGTGCGCGTAACACCCTTGCTGTCGGAAAGCATTGCGGTGGCCGGCGTGATCGTGAGCCCCGCGGTGGGCCTGGCGGCTTACATCGCCCAGAAGGCGCTTAAGGACCCCTTCAGTCAGATGGCGTCGTTCGAATACTCGGTATCCGGCACCTGGGCCGACCCGGTGGTCGCGCGCATCAACCAGCCCGTCGAGACGGCTTCGCCGAGGCGTTAGAGAGAGGCTCGGAGCAGGTTACAATTCGCGCTCGTTTCAGCGTTCAGACCAAGCATGGCAACCATCGACAAATCGGGATTCGGCCGGGCCAAGGTGCGCGCGGCGCGCGAACATTCTCCCGCGGGCGGGTCAAAGAACCCGCACGGCTTTCGCATTGCCGGGGTGCAAATGGCCTCCGGGCCAAGCGTGGCCGCCAACCTCAATGAAGCCGTCCGGCTGATCGAGATGGCGGTGGCGGAAGGCGCGAAGCTGGTGGCGCTGCCCGAGTATTTCGCGATCATGGGGATGCGCCCCACTGACAAGGTCAGGGTCCGCGAGAAAGACGGCGACGGACCGATCCAGGCGTTTCTCGCCGAGACCGCAGCCAGGCTCAAGATCTGGCTGGTGGGCTGCTCCGTGCCGTTGGAAACGCCGGTCGAGGGCAAGATCTACAATTCCTGCCAGGTCTACGACGACACCGGAAAAATGGTGGCGCGCTACGACAAGATCCATTTGTTCAGCCTGGACCTGGGCAAGGAGAAGTTCGCCGAACAGGGCACCATTGAACCGGGCAAGCAGGTCAAAGTGGTGGAATCGCCGTTCGGGCGCATCGGCCTTTCGGTCTGCTATGACTTGCGTTTTCCCGAGCTTTATCGCGCCATGAAGGACGTGGACATCATCGTGGTTCCGTCCGCGTTCACCGAGACCACCGGCCGCGCCCACTGGGAAGCGCTGGTCCGGGCGCGCGCTATCGAAAACCTGTCCTACGTCCTGGCGCCGGCACAGGGTGGCTATCACCTGAGCGGGCGCGAGACGCACGGCGATTCGATGATCGTGGATCCGTGGGGAACCGTGCTCGACCGCCTGCCGCGTGGTTCGGGCATCGTCAGCGCCTGGGTCAATCCCGCGTACCAGGCCAGCCTGCGCAAGAGCCTGCCGGCGCTTACGCATCGGGCGATTCACAAGATCTGAGAGGCCGTGAATGTCGTGAATATCGTGAATACGTGAATACCGTGACCTGCGTGGCAACCCTATTTGCCACGTCGATCAGGACAAAAGGTGTTACGACATTCACGACATTCACGGCAGTTACGATAATCACGACGAGACATCCGGAGGAGCCGAAGTGCCAAACGATCCGAGCAATAACCACGAACTGCTATTTGCCACCGCCGACAGCACGCTGCTCGCGCCCTACGGACTTGACGCTGGCGGGCTGGCGCGCGTGTTCGGCCAGATCATGAGTCACCACGTGGACTATGCCGACCTGTACTTTCAGTATTCGCGATCCGAAGGCTGGAGCCTGGAGGAGGGCATGGTCAAATCCGGCACCTTCAATATCGACCAGGGCGTCGGCGTACGCGCCGTGAGCGGGGAAAAAACCGCGTTCGCCTATTCGGATGACATCAGCGTGCCGGCGCTCGAATCGGCGGCCAATGCCACGCGTGCCATCGCGCGCCAGGGTGGCGCGGGCACGACCCGGGTGGCGAAGCGAACCCAGGGGCGTGAACTGTACCTGCCGCAGGACCCGCTGGAGAGTCTCTCCGACCGGGGAAAAGTGAAGTTGCTGGAACAGCTGGAACGCTACGCGCGCGCGCTCGATAGCCGCGTGGTGCAGGTGATGGCCACGCTGGCCGGAGAATATGAAGTGATCCTGGTGGCGCGCTCCGACGGTGTATTCGCCGCAGACGTGCGCCCGCTGACGCGCCTGTCTCTGCAGGTGATCGTCGAGGAAAATGGCCGGCGCGAACAGGGCAGCGCCGGTGGCGGCGGGCGATCCGACTACGCCTACTTCAGCGACGACATCCTCAAGGAATACGCCGCCAAGGCGGTGCACCAGGCGGCGACCAACCTGAGGGCGCGGCCGGCACCCGCGGGCACCATGACAGTGGTTCTCGGGCCGGGCTGGCCCGGTGTGCTGCTGCATGAGGCGATCGGCCACGGCCTCGAAGGCGATTTCAACCGCAAGGGCAGCTCGGCGTTTGCCGGGCGTATCGGCGAGCGCGTCGCCGCAGCGGGGGTCACGGTGGTGGATGACGGCACCATCAAAAGGCGGCGCGGATCGCTCAACGTAGATGACGAGGGCAATCCGACGCAATGCACCGTGCTGATCGAGGACGGCATCCTCAAGGGCTACATGCAGGACACGCTCAATGCGCGATTGATGGGCGCGTCCCCGACTGGCAACGGCCGGCGTGAATCTTATGCGCACATCACCATGCCGCGCATGACCAACACCTACATGCTCAACGGCGACAAGGATCCGCAGGAGATCATCGCCTCGGTGAAACACGGCATGTACGCGGTCAACTTCGGCGGCGGACAGGTGGACATCGTCAGCGGAAAATTCGTGTTCTCTGCTGCCGAGGCCTACATGATCGAGGACGGGAAAGTGACTTACCCGGTCAAGGGCGCGACCCTGAGCGGCAACGGTCCGGACGTGCTGACGCGCGTGTCGATGATCGGCAACGACATGAGTCTCGATTCCGGCGTCGGCACCTGCGGCAAGGAAGGGCAGAGTGTGCCGGTGGGCGTGGGACAGCCGACGCTGCGAATCGACGGACTTACCGTCGGCGGTACGGCCTGAAAGGCCGTGAATATCGTGAATGTCGTGAATTCGTGAATATCGAGAAAAACACAGCAGTCAAAATTCACAACGTTACGACATTTGCGGAATTTCGGCCCCTGCTGCTCCCGAGATCTTTACTGCATTCACGGTATTCACGACATTCACGATATTCACGGCATTCACGGTATTCACGGTATTCACGATATTCACGGCATTTACGATGATTCTCATCCTCAGCGACAGCGCTGATCCGCAGGGCCCGGAATACACGCAATTGATGCAGGCGCTTGCGCTATTGCCGAACATCAGGACACGGATACACCGAATCCAGGGTACCGAGCGTTCGGTGACCGAGGTCTATCTGCTCGGCGACACCAAGGCACTCGCCATCGAAGACATGCAGAGCCTGCCGTGCGTCGAGCGGGTGATGAGGGTGTCGGAGGAATACCGCGTCCTCGGACGTCATCCTGGGGACACGCGGCCCACCCATTTTGACTACCAGGGCCTGCGTTTCGGCCAGGACACGCTGCACGTGCTTGCCGGGCTGTGCGCAGTGGACAGCCGCGAGCACGTCGAAATCATGATGCGTGCGCTCAAGGACAATGGCCAGCAGTGCACCCGCATGGGCGCATACAAGCCGCGCACCAGTCCGTATGCCTTTCAGGGTAACGGCAAGGCCTGCCTGCCCTATGTGTTCGAGCTCGCGGGCAAGTACGGCATCAAGGTGATCGCGATGGAGGTAACCCACGAGTCGCACGTGGAAGAAATTCGCCAGTCATTGCACGATACCGGGAACCCGACCGGGGTCATGCTGCAGATCGGCACACGCAATACCCAGAACTTCGAGCTGTTGAAGATCGTCGGGCGCCAGAAGGAGTTCCCGGTGCTGATCAAGCGCGGCTTCGGAATCACGCTCGACGAGTCGCTGAACGCCGCCGAGTACCTTGCCAGCGAGGGCAATCACAAAGTCGTGTTCGCACTGCGCGGCATGAAGACCAACCTCGGCGACCCGCACCGTAACTTCGTGGATTTTTCCCATGTGCCGGTGGTAAAGAGGCTTACCCGCATGCCGGTATGCATCGACCCCAGCCATGCGGTGGGCTCGCGCATGGCCGGCCCCGACGGCATCCTCGACGTCATGCACGTCACCGCCCAGGGTGTGCTGGCGGGCGCGAACATGGTGCTGGTGGATTTTCATCCCAACCCGGCCAAAGCGCTGGTTGACGGCCCGCAGGCGCTGCGGCTGGACGAACTCCCCCACTTGCTTGCGGACGTCGCGATCGCCCGCGAGGCCTGCCTCAAGCGTGCCGAGCTGGCGCGGCGGTACCGGAATACGGCAACCTCCTGAACGCACCCCCGGGGGCGGTATCGGATCGGGCTTTACCGTCTGCGGCTGCTCGCGCATAATGGACTGAGTACGTTCCGGCCGAGGGAAATTCGGCAATATCGGAGCGAGGCACTCCGACCCGGACTTCCAAATGATCGTAGCTGATACCGACCTCCAGGAGCCGCAAAACATGCTTCTGAATACCCTCGAACATCTTGGAGAGGGGACTGCTCTCGCGCAGCAGATCTTTGACATGATCGGCTACTCGAAATTCTTTGCGGATTTCACCCGCGAGGACGTGCAGAGGCTGACCGGTTTCATGCAGATCTACCGTGCCGAATCAGGTCAGATGATCATCCGCGAGGGCGACATCGACGATTACATGCTGCTCATCATTCAGGGCCAGGTGGAAATCGTGAAGACCGATTCGCATGGCAATCTCCAGCCGATGACGACCGTCGGGCCTGGTGCAACACTGGGCGAGATGTCGATGATCGACGGCGAACCACGCTTTGCCACCTGCATGGCGCTGGAGCCAACCACGTTTGCCGTGCTGTCACGCGACAGTATGGTGCAGATAATCCTTGAGGAGCCGGGCCTTGGGGGCAAAGTACTGGTCAAGCTGGTGACCCTGCTGTCGCAGCGCCTGCGCCACACCAGTTCGAACCTGCTCCACTACATGGAACGCTGAGCGCTTGCGCTGCCGATACGGCGCCTGGCTTTTTCCATTCTCGCTTTCCAGTTCTTCTAGGTCTCTACGCACGTGCCGGCGTAGAGCACCGGCCCGGTAGGCAGGCCGGTGCGTGAGCCGCCTGCAGGCTCCACGCTCATCGCCAGGCCCTGGGCCTGGTCCAGCCTTTCGGCCAGCGGCTCGGGCACGATTACAGTCTGGGCGTCGTGCGTGGTAATCAGGCCCAGCGATACCGGATTTTGCTCCTTACCCGGGAGCATCCAAAGCTCCCATGCCGTACCCGGTGCCATGTCGGCGTGGCCGATGACGCGGATGCGGATGACGCGTTTCCCCGGTTTGCCGGGTTCCCAGGAGGCCGTCATCGCCGGGTTCCTGGTCTTCAGGTCGTTCATGACCACCACCATCCTGGTGCCATCAGCCGGAGGCGTATCCGGGCCCGGAACCGCCACCAAGATGAGCAACGCCAGCGCCACAAGCCCGCTGGCAATGGACGAAAAGCGCCAGAACGACAGGCTTTCCCAGAAGCCCGGCCTGGCCTGCCTACCGGGGAAAATTCTGGACTCGATGGCCTGCCAGACGCGTGACGGTGGCTCGATCTCCGGCAGCGCCAGTGCCAGCGGTGTCAGACGTTTCTCCCACTCTGCCACCGCGCGCCGAAGCGCCGGGTTCTCCTTCAGGTTGTTTTCGAAACGCCGGCGTGCGTGCGCGGACATGGTGCCGAGCACGTACTCGGCGGCCAGTCTGTTGCGCAGCTCTTCGTTGGCGAATTTCATTTTCGCGATCCGATGTGCCGGATAGTCAGCAAGGAAGCGTCATATTCCCTGTGAATCAAGGCATATTTTCAGGCGTTCCAGCCCGCGGCGAATCCAGGTCTTCACGGTGCCAAGCGGCTTTTGCATCTGCCGCGCAAGTTCGCCGTGGGAAAGACCGTTGAAGAAAGCCAGCGCAATGCTCTGCTGCTGCTCGCCGGTCAACTGCTTCATGCATTCCGCCAGCGCGCGGGCCTCCATTGACTTCTTGAGCAGTTCCTCCGGACCGGGAGACGCGTCCGGGATCGATGCCATCAGGTCCTCGTGGGCCCCGTCGATTTCGACTTCCCGCGGCCGGCGCAGCAGATCCAGCGCCCGATTGCGCACAATGGCGGTCATCCAGGTCATTGGCGCGCTTTTCGCCGCGTTGTAACCCGTTGCATGGTTCCAGATACTGATGAAACTCTCCTGCAGCACCTCTTCGGCCCAGTCCCTTCTACGGGTTATACGTACCGCGACGGCAAACAGTTTCGCCGAGCTGTGTTGATACAGCGTCCTGAATGCCTGCTGGTCGCGCAGGGCGCAGCGGGAGAGCAGATCAGAGAGTTGTTCCGCATCCATCGCGGTTACGCAGGCTCGCCACGGTTCTTGCCTTTTTGCCAATAGACGTCGGTTACGCCCGCGTCGCCATTGAGCACCCGGCAGAGCACGAACAGCAGATCGGAGAGCCGGTTGAGATAGCGCTGCAAGGCCGGGGACAACCGTTCCGCGGCGTTGAGAGCGACCACCCGGCGTTCGGCGCGGCGGCAAACGGTGCGCGCCACATGGCACAGCGCGCCGGCGCGTGCACCGCCCGGCAGGATGAATTCCTTGAGTGCGGGCAGATCGGCGTTGAACCGGTCAAGTTGACCCTCCAGCCGCGCGACATGCGTATCCCCGATACTGGTGTATCCCGGAATGCTGAGTTCGCCGCCGAGATCGAACAAGTCGTGCTGGACGTCATGCAGGCATTCGCGCACCGCGTCAGGTACCGTTTCGCTGAGCAGTACCCCGATGGCGCTGTTGAGTTCGTCCACCGCGCCGATTGCCTCGATGCGCAGGCTGTCCTTGGAGACGCGCGAGCCGTCGCCGAGTCCGGTGGTGCCGGCGTCGCCGGTGCGGGTGTAGATCTTGGTGAGGCGGTGACCCATGTGTTCCAGAGGGAGTTGCCGTTCGCGGCATTATAGGGGATCGATACGTTGCAGCTCGGAATCCGGATTCATAAACCCGGGGTGTCCAAGTCCCGGCAGTGCAATAAACTTGGTCAGAGCTTCCCTAGACCAGCTTGCGGCGAATGCAGTCCAGATAAGCCTCTTCGTCCGGCGCGGCATGATTGCGCTGCGCCTGCCAAACGATTTCTCCCAGACATTCCAGCAGGCGGTGAAGCGCATCGTGCTGCGAGTGCTCGCGCCCCAGAAGCTGAGCGTGCAGCCCTCGAATACCGCGCGGCTGATCGATCGAGATCTGCTCTGCGAGAGCAAGATGCAGCGACAGGTGCAGGAAGGGATTGAGTTGGCCGTCTTCGGGCAGGAAATCGCGGTCCATATTGCGCTCTTCGCTCTCCAGCAGCCCGTGATACTCAGGGTGAAGCAGCAGCACCTCGAGCGCGGTTTTTTCCAGCCCTTCGAGCGGCGCCTGGGCGCGGTACTTGCGCCAGGTCTCGAAGAAGAAGCGGCGCGCGTCTTCACGCGACGGATTAAACATGGCGGCTGAGGGGTGAGGGGGTGAGGGGTGAGGCGGGAAATACGGCAATCAGCGATCACTTCATCTTGGTCTTCTGTTTGAACTCACAAAGATCCCTGATCAGGCAGCTTGGGCAATCCGGGCGCCTGGCCTTGCAGACGTAGCGCCCGTGCAGGATCAGCCAATGGTGGGCATCCAGGTGGAACTCCTGCGGGACGAATTTCATCAGCTTGTTCTCGACTTCGACGACGTTCTTTCCGGGGGCGATGCCGGTCCGGTTGGCGACCCGGAAGATATGGGTATCCACCGCGATGGTCGGTTCGCCGAACGCGGTATTGAGGATCACGTTCGCGGTTTTCCGGCCCACTCCCGGCAGGCTCTCCAGGTCTTCGCACCGGCGCGGTACCTCGCCGCCGAACTCTTGCAGCAGGATTTTGCAAGCGGCGAGGATGTTCTTTGCCTTGGTCCGGTACAGCCCTATGCTGCGGATGAAGGGCGTGAGCCCGGATAGGCCGAGCGCGAGGATTGCTCGCGGCGTATTGGCGAGCGGAAAAAGTCTGGCGGTAGCGAGGTTCACGCTTTTGTCGGTGGCCTGGGCGGAGAGCACCACCGAAACCAGCAATTCGAACGGTGTCTGAAATGCGAGTTCCGTGGTCGGCGCCGGATTCGCCTCTCGCAGCCTGCGGAAGATTTCTGTTCTTTTCGTCGGGTTCATCTCAAAAATCGCAACTTGGCCGCCAAGACGCCAAGAGCGCCAAGAAGGCCGAATAGTCAAACTGAACCACGGGGAGCACTGGGGGCGTTACCAGTTAGACACGACTTCAGTCGCGCAAGCGCCTTTCCCGTGCGCCCTGAATTTTATCTATCAAGTTTTTCTTGGCGTTTTTGGCGTCTTGGCGGCAAAAGATCTTGCCCTATTTTTGTCCGGCGAGGCGGGCGCGGGCGCGCTCGATGGCGGCGCGCACCGCCGCTCTCTTGCGGTCGAGATCGTGGCCAATCGTCAGCGACTCCAGGTGCGCAAGTTTGGTCTGGGCTTTCTGTGCCAGCCGTTTTTTTCCCTCGCTTTTTTCGCGCTCAATTCTAAGCTGTCGGAATTGGTAGCGGCTACGCGCGATGGCCGCCATGTCCTCGACGGTTTGTCCGGCCAGCGCAGTTGCGTGCTGGTTGCCGCGTTCGGTGAGAGTTCCCAGTTCGACCATCTCGATGCAGTCGACAGGGCAGGGTGGGACGCACAAATCGCAGCCGGTGCAGAATTCGGTCAGCACGGTGTGCATCTGCTTTGGGCTGCCGACGATCGCGTCCACCGGACACGCATGGATGCACAGCATGCAACCGATGCAGCGCGATTCGTCGATCAGCGCGGCGGTACGCGGTCTCTCGACTCCATTGGCGGGATTGAGCGCTGTTTGGCTGCGCCCGAGCAATTGCGCCAGTTTGCGGATGGCGTCCGCGCCGCCCGGGGGGCACTGGTTGATGTCGGCATCTCCTCGCGTGATAGCCTCGGCGTAAGGCCGGCAACCCGGATAGCCGCACTTGGTGCACTGGGTCTGCGGCAGCAGCGCATCGATCGCTTCGCTCAGTTCAACGGTCACGATTGCAGTTTAACCGCCAAGGCGCCAAGGGACTAAAACAAACCTCTTTCAACACGAAGGGACACGAAGGAAGGGCAAGAAAGGAACACGAAGGAGAGGCGGAACGTAACGCAAAGAACGGTCGCGGTATTCGTGCGACTCGTAGCGGGATCATTATCGCTCCTGACCACGGAAGTCGAACTCGGTCAAGTTCCTTCTTTTCCCTTCGTGCCCCTTCGTGTTTCCTTCGTGACCTTCGTGTTAAGAGAGTTTCGCCTTTTTTCAGCGTCTTGGTGGTGGGAGCTTGCCTCAGGAAGCGTGACGGCGGCCGAGGTGCGTGAGACAGCGGTCGATCCAGTGGGCGGTGAGCTTTTCCTGCACCGAGTTCTGCGCGAGCCGCGCCGCCAGTCCCGCAAAATCCACCTGGTCGAGCGGCTGGTCCTGGTTGAAGCAGGAGAACACGTAAGTGCGCTCGCCGCTGGCCGGGTCCACGTGCGGCTGCAGGCACTGTGCGCAGATCTCCTTCATCATGCACTGCATTGGCGAGTTGATCGAGCCGATCGCAAAGTGATGCGGATCGAGGTGCGCCGCCAACACGCCGTGGCGCGCCGCAGCCACTGCCGCCATCATCCGGTCGGAGCCGATCGCGATGACGCGGTCCGCCGCTTTGAGCGCGATGGCCTGAGGGCCGAGTTTGCCTTGTGCATACGCCGCCATCGCCTGCACGATGTTGCCCACGTAGGCACGATCGTCCGGGCGGTTCGGTTCGAACCCCGGCGCCTCGTCGCAGCACCATACCACCACGTCGGAGGCCGCTTCGATGTCCGCAATCTTGTAGCGGTCGATCAATTTCTTGTAACCGGCAAAGTACAGGACCTTCGAGCCGGCTGCGCGCAGCGCATGGCCGATCGAGAACAGCACGGCATTTCCGAGGCCGCCGCCGGCCAGCACCACGGTTTCGTCAGAAGGAATTTCGGTGGGCGAGCCGGTCGGGCCCATCAGGATCACCGGTTCGCCGGGCTTGAGCAAAGCACACAGATCGGACGACCCTCCCATTTCCAGCACGATGGTGGATACCAGCCCCTTGTCGCGATCAACCCAGGCACCGGTTAGCGCCAGGCCTTCCATTGCCAGACGGGTGCCGTCGACGGTCTGGGCCAGGCTTTCGAAGTTCTGCAGCCGGTAGAACTGGCCGGGCTGAAATTTCTTCGCAGCCTGCGGCGCGCGCACCACGACTTCGACGATGGTGGGTGTGAGCCGGATTACCTCGTGCACCGTCGCTCGCAATAGGCCGTTGAGCGCCGCGACGAAATCGGCATCGGTTCCTGAAAAAGCCGGACGCACTTTCTCCAAAACGCGACTGACCACGGGGTAGCCCTGCTTGGCGCCGCCCATGGCTTTGACCACGTTGCCGAAGAAGGAGGGGTGCAGGTCGCCGAAGAAACTGACGAATCGCCCGTCGGAACGCTTCGACAGCAGCACTTGCGGGGAAGACGGCTTGGCACTTTTCTCGGGTCTCACTGGCACGCCGTCCTCGCCGCAGGCCTGGAAGTAACGGCCGTCGAGATGGAAGTTGTATGCGTCCTCGCGCGCCAGCACTGTGTTCGGCTGGGTGCCTGCAGCGACCAGCACGGTGCGCGCCGGCAGCGTAACCGTTGCGGTTTCGGTGCTGCCATCCGCCAGCGTGCGCTTGGCTGTGACGGTGAGCCCCCTGGTGTTGCCGAGTTCGTCTACTTCGACCGCAACAGGGGTGAGGTTTTCGGCGAAGCGGATGCCTTCCTCGAGCGCTTTTTCGACTTCCTCGTGATTGAGCGTGTACGAAGGGCTGTCGATCAGGCGCTTGCGATAGGCGATGGTGACCCCACCCCAGGATTGCAGCAATTCGAGGACATGCGGCTCGCGTCCCTCTGCCGCGGCCTTCGCGCGCTCGGCGCGAATGGCGCGCGCGTGGGCCAGAAACTCTTCGGCAATGTTCTTTTCCGCGGCACTCCATGAAGCGCGAACCTTTTCCTCGCCGCGCTCGGCGCACAGCGTCTCGAAGCGGCGCAGGAATTTCTCCACCTGCAGCGGATAGTAAGCAGCCGATTCGGTCGCCGTGTCGATCGCGGTGAGCCCGCCGCCGATGACCGCCACCGGCAGCCGCAACTGCATGTTGGCGATCGAATCCTGCTTTGCCGCGCCGGTGAGTTGCAGCGCCATGAGGAAGTCGGAAGCAGTGCGCACGCCCGGCGCCAGGCCGTTGGGGATGTCGAGCACCGTTGGGCGCCCCGCGCCCGCGGCCAGCACCACGTGATCGAACCCGAGATCGAAGGCGTCGTCGACCGAAAGCGTGCCACCGAAGCGCACCCCTCCGTACAACGCGAATTCCCGCCGCCGTTGCAGCAGCAGCCGGATGAGCTTGAGGAAATTCTTGTCCCAGCGCACCGTGATGCCGTACTCGGCCACGCCGCCGAAGCCGGCCATGACGCGATCGTCCAGCGACTCGAACAGCGATTCGGCATCGAAGATCGGCTCGAACGCGACCTGCGCGCCGGTGCGATCCACTCCGCACTGCTGCGCAGGCAGCGGCTCGATCTTCAGGCCGTCAATGCCGACCACGCTGTGGCCGTCATTCATAAGATGGTGCGCCACGGTGAATCCGGCCGGTCCCATGCCTGCGACCAGCACGCGGCGGCCGCTGGCGGGCCGGGGCAACGGCCGGCGCAGGTCGAGCGGGTTCCAGCGCGTGAGCAAACTGTAGATCTCGAATCCCCAGGGCAGTTCCAGCACGTCCTTGAGGCTGCGGGTTTCCGCCTGCGGGATGTTGACCGGCTCCTGCTTCTGGTAGATGCAGGATTTCATGCAGTCGTTGCAGATACGATGCCCGGTGGCGGCAACCATCGGATTGTCCACCGTGATCATCGCCAGCGCGCCGACCGCGATGCCTTCGGTCTTGAGCTTCTGGAATTCGGAAATGCGCTCTTCCAGCGGACAGCCGGCCAGCGGCACACTGAAAACGGTTTTCCTGAACGGCGCCGCACCGCCGTGCGCGGGTGCCTTTTCCTTCAGCCCGCTTGAACAGGAATCGCGGCCCTGCTCGTGGCACCAGATGCAGTAGTTGGTCTGATCGAGCGCACCGACCAGGTCGGTGCCGGAGTCAGTGAGTGCGAAGCCGTGGCGGCGGCGCAGGTGCGAAAGCGTGTGCACCGTGACGCCGTTTTCCTCACGGGTGTCGAGCGGCACCAATTTCTGGAAATCGAGTTTTTTCGGCGCCTTGAACAGCACGCCGGCCTGGTGCTTCCTTTGTCCCGCCGACGTATGCGCCGCCCATGATGCGTAGCGCATTGCAGTGTCGAGTTTCCCGGCGTCGGCGGCTTCGTCCTTCTGCCATTCGGCCACATGCCGTGCGAACGCCAGTTCGCTGAACGATTCGCCGAACCACGCCGTGAGTTTCCGCCCCAGTTCCTCGCCGTCGAAACCGGCGGCAATCTCGGACTTGTAGGTGTTCATCGCCTTGCGCTGGACAAACAGGCGCTTGCAGGAGAACAGCGGCGCAAACTCGTGGTGGCGCGCGGACAGCGCCTGCACGTCGGCCTCGATGCCGAACAGGCGCGCAACGAAATCGTCGAGATGTACGGCCACGGCGATCAGTAATTCCGATTCTTCCCTGCGCGCCAATGACTCCGGTGTGACGCGGGCGGATTCCAGACGAGCGCGCAGCGCGGCGTCGGCACCGTCGAGGAACTCGAGGAAAGCGGCATCGAGCCGCTGCAATCCGGCGCGATGGTAGAGATCTTCGAAACGGCTGCCGAAGCCGAGCTTCAGATCAGGCTGGGTGAGCACTGCGTCAACGCTGATGTTCATTCAGGGGCTTCTGCGACAAGTGCGGGGCGCCGATAAAAGCGCGCATTATAACGCCGGCAGTTCGAAATCTTATTCGAGCTGACGCTAAAGTAATAACGGATTCAGGAAGTTAAGCCCCTGCGGCGAGATCCGCGGCGATCCGGCGCGCCAGTCCCGGGCCTTCGTAGATCAGTCCACTGTAGAGTTGGACCACGCTGGCACCGGCGTCGAGCTTTTCGCGGGCGTCGGCCGCGGAAAACACGCCACCCACGCCGATGATCGGGATCCGGCCGGCCAACGATCTTGCCAGCTCGCGCAAGACAGCGGTCGAGCGAACCTTCAGCGGCATGCCGCTCAACCCACCTGCCTGCTCGCTGTTCGCCAGCCCTTCGACGCCATCGCGGGATAGGGTGGTGTTGGTGGCGATCACGGCGTCGACGCCGTGCCTTACGAACGAGGCCGCCATACGCCCGATGTCCTCGGCGTTCAGGTCGGGTGCGATCTTGACTGCCAAAGGCACCGTCCTGCCGTGACGCGCCGCGAGTTTGCGGTTCTCTTCGGTAAGCGTACCCAACAGCCGGTCGAGCTGATCGGACTGCTGTAACTGGCGCAGGTGGGCGGTGTTGGGCGAGGAAATGTTGACGGCGACGTAGCTTGCTCCCGCATGCACTTTGCGCAGGCAATACAGGTAATCTTCGGCCGCTCGCTCGATCGGAGTGTCGAAGTTCTTGCCGATGTTGATGCCGAGGATGCCGCGATACCGCGCCCGCGCTACGTTTTCCACCAATCGCTCGACGCCGTCATTATTGAACCCCATGCGGTTGACTATGGCGCGCGCCTCGGGGATGCGGAACAGGCGCGGCGCCGGGTTGCCAGGTTGCGGGCGCGGGGTCACCGTTCCAACCTCGATAAAGCCAAAGCCAAGCGCCGCCAGAGCGTCGATATGTTCGCCGTTCTTGTCCAGTCCAGCCGCCAGTCCCACCGGATTGGGAAACTCAAGGCCCATCACGCGGCACGGAAAATGAACCATCGCGCCGGCGATCGCGCCTGAGAGTCCAAACCGGCAGGCAATATCCAGGAAGCGCATCGTGCCACGGTGCGCGCGCTCGGGATCGAGCTGGAACAGGAACGGGCGGACCAGGCGATAGAGCATGTCAGAAGACGGCGGCAACTGCGCCGCCGCCCCGGACCCGGCGCGCAGAGATCACGCGGCCTCGGGGGAGGACGCGTCGCGCGGCAGTCGCCGCCATTGGCCGTCGATCAATCCCTCCAGCGGCTGGAAGTTGATCTTGTAGGCCATCTTGCGGCTTTGCGCGATCCAGTAGCCCAGATAGAGATAAGGAAGTCCGAGGCGCCGGCACAGCTCGACCTGCCACACAACGTTGAAAGTGCCGAGGCTGGCGCCGCTTACTTCGGGTTCGAAAAATGTGTAGACCGACGACAGGCCGTCGTCGAGCCGATCGACAATGCTGACCATGCGAAGGCGGCCTCCTTCGCGAAATTCCACCAGGCTGGAGCGGACGTTGCTCTGCAGGAGGAAGTGGCGGTACTGCTCGCGGCTGTCGTGATCCATGCCGCCGCCGCTATGGCGGTACGACTGGTAGCGCAGGTACAGCGCATAGTGCTCGGGGTGATACTTCAGTTCGAGTATGCGCGCGTCCAGCGCCTTGTGACGGGCGTGGGCGCGACGCTGCGAGCGGCTGGGCTCGAAGTCAGCGGTGAAGATACGCACCGGTACGCAGGCGCGGCAGTGATCGCAGTAGGGCCGATAGGTGAACGCGCCGCTGCGCCGGAAGCCGACCTTCACCAGCGCGCTGTAGACCTGGTTATCGATCGCATGGCTTGGCGTGGCCACCTGCGAACGGGCGAGCTTATCCGGCAGGTAGCTGCACGGGTACGGGGCAGTCGCGTAGAACTGCAGTACCGAAAAGGGCAGGTCGTTGAGCTGTGTCATCGCCGGTTCATTTAGCGCAGTGGCGCCAGCTGCCAC
>CAZYTR010000298.1:0-2544 GCA_964650365.1 uncultured Alcaligenaceae bacterium
CTGTTCATGGCCGCGCAGGAGGTTCTCTCCGGCCTCAATCCGGTTTACTGGCAGTTCTGGATTGGGCTGTTGCTGGTGGCGGTCGTGCTGTTCGCGCGCGGCGGCATCATGGGCGCGGCGGAGGCGCTGACAATGCGGCTGCGGAGAAAAGGAAAATGAAAGTCGCGTTGCGCACCGAAGGACTCTCGAAGCAGTGGGGCAGCTTCAAGGCCAATACCGATCTGAGCATTGCGCTGCCGGTGGGCGCGCGCCATGCGCTGATCGGCCCCAACGGCGCGGGCAAGACGACGTTCATCAATCTTCTGACCGGAGTGTTCGCGCCGACCTCTGGAAAGGTTTACCTGGGCGAAGAGAACGTGACGCACCTGCCCCAGCACCAGCGGGTCAAGCGCGGCATGACCCGCACCTTCCAGATCAACACGCTGTTCCCCGGGCTCACGGTGCTGGAATCGGTTGTGCTGGCGGTCTGCGAACGCAGGGGTATCGCCGGCAGATGGATGACCACGGTGGCGACGCAACGCGAAGCCGTGGAAGAAGCCGAAGATCTGCTCGAGTCGCTGCATCTCTTGCAGGAAGCCGCGGCGCTCACCCGCAATCTGCCCTACGGCAAGCAGCGCCTGGTGGAGATCGCGCTGGCGCTGGCGACCAGGCCAAAAATCCTGCTGCTCGATGAGCCGGGCGCCGGCATCCCGTCGGCGGAAAGCGCGGAACTGTTTGGCGTCATCGCCGGACTGCCGGGCGATGTGACCATCCTTTTCATCGAACACGACATGGGCCTGGTGTTTCGTTTCGCCGAGCGGATCACCGTGCTGGTCGGCGGGCGGGTACTCACCGAAGGCGCGCCCGCAGAGATCTTGGCCGACGCGCGGGTCAAGGAAGTCTATCTCGGGGAGGCGCAACTTGGCTGATTTGCTGCGCCTCGACAACGTCAGCGCCGGTTACGGAGAATCCGTGGTGCTGGAGGACGTTTCGCTTACCATCGCGGAAGGGGACAGCCTCGCATTGCTGGGCCGCAACGGCATGGGAAAGACCACGCTGCTCGTCACCTTGATGGGGTTCACGCGGCTGCACCGCGGCGCGATCCGCATGCGCGGAACCGACATCGGCGCACTGCCCACGCATCAGCGCGTGCATTCCGGGCTGGGTTGGGTGCCGCAGGAGCGCGGCATATTCGCCTCGCTGACGGTCGAAGAGCATCTCACCGCGGTGGCGAGGCGGGGGCACTGGGATGTCGGACGGGTGTACGGGATTTTTCCAAAACTGGAGGAACGCCGGCGCAACCTGGGCAATCAACTCTCGGGCGGCGAGCAGCAGATGCTCGCCATCGCCCGCGCGCTCATGGTCAATCCGCGCCTGCTGCTGCTCGACGAGCCGATGGAGGGCCTGGCCCCGATCATCGTGCAGGAAATGATGGCGGTCATCCAGCAACTGGTGGCGGACGGCGGTATGGCGGTGATTCTGGTGGAACAGCACGCCAAGCTCGCCTTGTCGCTCACCAGCCAGGTGATCGTGCTGGAACGCGGGCGAATCGCACACCGCTCCGATAGCCGCAGCCTGCTGCGCGATGCCGAAGCGCTTAACCGCCTGGTGGCGGTGGCATGACGCGGCGAAGGGTCGCCGCCGGCGGGGTGCGGGTGGATAATGTCCGGACGGTCGTGCGGCAAAGAACCAAAACGCGGCATTGCGATCAACGGAAATGAATATTCCGGACACCAGGGAGAGGGATATGGAGCGTGACAACCGCTATCTCGCATTGCGGCGACAGTTCCTGCGGACGTGGGCAGCGCTGCCGCTGGCGCTCGCATCGAGCAGCGCGGCTTTGCCCGCATGGGCGCAGGCCACGCCGACTCCCGAATGTGGCGAAGACGACGATCCGACGCCGCGACAGATGGAAGGGCCGTTCTTCAAACTGCGCACACCGCAGCGGACCTCGCTGCTGGAACCCGGGATCAATGGAACCAGACTGGTCCTGACCGGGTTCGTGCTTTCGACCGCGTGCAAGCCGGTCGCGGGTGCGCTGCTGGATTTCTGGCAGGCCGACGACCGCGGCGATTACGATAATCAGGGCTATCGCCTGCGCGGCCATCAGTTCAGCAACGGCGATGGGCGCTACCGTTTGGAAACGATCGTTCCCGGGTTATATCCGGGCCGCACCCGCCACATCCACGTCAAGGTCCAGGCGCCCAACCGTCCGGCACTCACCACCCAGGTCTACTTTCCAGGTGAAGCGCAGAACGAAGACGATTTTCTTTTCCGCACTGATCTGCTGATGAAGATCCGCAATGCCGGTGGCGCCGGGGACGGGCGCTTCGATTTCGTGCTCAAGCTCGCCTGACTGGCAGGCCGCGGCAGGACCTCCGCACGCGGCGCCCCATGACAAGCCTTCTGCAATCGCGAACGCTGAGTGTTTCGATCGATTGCGGCCCAGACGAGGAGACAAGCCGTGTCGATCTGGCAGAATGCCCGGGGAGGGCCAGCCGATGATTATCGTTCACCATCTCAACAATTCGCGTTCGCAGCGCGTGCTTTGGTTGCTCGAGGAAC
>CAZYTR010000299.1:0-3864 GCA_964650365.1 uncultured Alcaligenaceae bacterium
ATCGACAGCACCGGATAGGCCTCAGTCTCGTCGTGGCAGCGCGTGCATTTCGCGTCGCCCTTGAGAACCATGTCCTTGCGTGGAACCTTGTCGGCACCATTTTCATCTTCCGCCGCCATGGCGGACTGGGCGGATAGCGCAACGCCAAGGGTGAGCACCAGGCTTTGCAGCAGTGCGGCGAAGAACTGTCTCTTGGGACTCATGGCGTGCTCTCCTTACCCAGTTTGTCAAAACGCGGCGCAACTCGCCGTTCGCTCTGCAGATCAACGTTTGTTGTTTGCGATCTCCAATTCCTGCGGCCCGGGGCCGTCCGGCTCGTCATGCGCGATGGCGTAATGGCAGTCGATGCAGGTCTTGCCTTCGGCCTTGCCCTTGGCGTGCCGGTTCTGGGCCTTCTCCGACTGCAGATCGGCGCTCATCGAGGCGTCCTTGTGGCAATTCCGGCATTCCAGCGAGTCGGTTTTCTTCATGCGCGTCCATACCCGCTTGGCAAGCTCGTAACGGTGCACCTCGAACTTCTCCTTGGTGTTGATCACACCGGTGAGGTGGCCCCATATCTCGAAGGTCGCCCCTATTTTGCGAAGAAGCATCGCGCCCGGCTCGCGCGGCACGTGACAGTCGCTACAGATGGCGCGCACGCCGCTGGCGTTCTTGTCGTGGATGGTGCCCTCGAACTCAGCGTAGACGTTGTCGCGCATCTCGTGGCAGCCGATACAGAACTTTTCCGTGTTGGTCCACGCCAGGCCCGCGGCCCCGCCTGCCAGCAGCAAGCCGGCGGCGGCCAGCCCGGCGACAACGGCACCGGTAAAAAGCGTCGTCCTGGCGCAGGTCTTGCACCGGTTGCTCAGCGATTCCCAGGCTTTTCTGATCAACGCGTTCTCCTAAAGCATTGCTCGATCCGGTCCTCAGAGCGAAAGAATCCACTGAACCACTTTGCGGACATCGTCGTCATTCTTGGTCTTGAGCGAGGCATGTTCCTCTTCCTTGCCGTCGATCTTGACCTTGGGGTTGGTCGTCAGATGGGTGTAGAGCTTTCCCTCGGGGTCGGGCTTTTCCTTGTACTTGGCGGCGATTTCCTTGTACGGCGGGCCATCCTTCTTCTTCGTCACGCTGTGGCACTTGAAACAGTTGCTCTTCTTCATCAAGGCCTCCAACTTCGGATCGTCGGGGCCAGTCTGCGCGAGTACAGCCTGACCCGCCCAGGAAAACAGGAAGGATCCGACGACCAGCATGCTTTTCAACCCCATGACAATTCCTCCATGAAAAACGTGTTCACCGGCTAACATTCCCTCGTTCCTGGATTCCTGTACAGCGCAACTTCTCACCTCGCCGTACGGCGCAGCGCGCAGACGAAACTCTGCCGTGTTGATGGCATATTTCACCTGAGTTATCTGGAGCTGTCCTGCAAAGAGCGGACTGCGGCACACGCTGTGAAAAATGTGCCTACGAAATATCGGCAATTGAAGCGCGCAATTCATGGCGCAGTTATTTGGCGGAACTGTTCGTATTTGTTGTTGTCCCCCCCACCATAAATCGCAGGAGCGGTTCAGGGTTGATCTACATCAAGTTCCCTGCATTACTGTTGTGCGTTGCGGCAATCCGTCGGTGGTCATTGGCGATCAATAGGCATAGATAAGCGTAAGCCAGAACTTGCGCGTGTCAAATTTTCCGGAAGCTGCGTCGCCGGCCTTGTAATCGGCGAACTCCACCTTGCCGGTGAGCTTCTGCATGAGCGGGTACGAGACGCCGATATCGAACTCGTTACCGAAATCGATGCTCCCGAAATCGGATTCATATTCGTGGTATTCGGCGAGCAATTGCGCCTTTTCGATCTTGGCGCTGGCGCTCAGGAAGGTGTCGCGCATGCCTTGCCTTGGCGTGGTCAGGAACTGGTCCGCCCAGCCCTGGAACAGGTGGTTGGTCGCGAGCGGAAACTGGAAGGCATAGAGCCCCTCGTTGCTCCCGAGCACTTCCTGGTCGACTCGCAGGGAAAGGTCGTGCCACTGGCCGCCGATGCCGAGCCGGGTGTAGGTGGCGTCGATCCGGGAGTCGCCACCGGCATAGTCGGCCTGTTTCGCATACTCCGCCGTGTAGAGAATTTTCCAGTCGACGTTCAGCGTATGCGCTCCGTCGGCACGAACACCAACGCTCTGGTTCGAGGTATCGGTGGGCGCGGGACCGGATAAGCCGCCGGCGGCAATCGCGTCGTGCTGGTCCTGGAAGTAGCCGTAGCCGACCAACGCCTCGGACGGGGTGAGCGCGTAGCGCGCATTCAGCAGCACGGTGCCGGTATCGTGCTGTCGGGTGTCGACGGTCTTTACGCGGCCCAGATAGCCGGCATAGAGCCGGGTGTTCGGCAGGCTCTTGTTCTCGACGGTGACGCCGTTGAATACCTGCATCACCTGGCGGAACTCGACGTTGCCGACGAAGCGCACGTTGTCGAGCTTGATGGACTGCCGCCCGGCGCGCACGTTGGTGGCGGGCAAGCCGGCCCAGTCGAGGTATAACTGGTTGACGTCGGTGTTGTCGGGATCGGCGACTACCGGGTACTGCGTTTTCCCGTTCTGGCCGTCGTTATAATTGTCGTTGAGCCTGCCGACGTCGATCAATTCGATTGTGGCCGACAGTCCTTTCCATGCGCCGGTCTTCCAGCCCGCCAGCGTGCGTAACGTAACGGCGTTGGCTTCTTCGGGCCTTCCGTTCTGGTCGACGAATTCGTAGCGTGGCCGCAGGTTCAGAATCGGCTTCCCGGCGGCGATGGCGTCCGAGAGCGAAGCGGCATTTTCCGCGCTTGCCAATACGGGCAGGGCCAACAGGGCAAGGGTCAACACCCGGACCGGTATGGAACGCATGCACGACCTCCCGTAAGTATGTCGTCCGCCTCGATGCGAACGCGAGGCTGACGCACGAAGTGTCTTCACATGTGTTTATGCAATTGTGCGGCCCGCGTATCGATCTCAAGCCGAAAACGCAATGGCGGAACATGCTGAGTGAATTGTGGTCCAGGCGAGACGGCAGCCGGTTTGACTTATGTCAATCGTTCTCGACAGGCGCCCGTGCTAAAGTGCCGCTCGAAAAAAATGCCGCGCGCGATGGTGATTTCGCTGATATAGAGCCCCGCAATTTGGAAAACTATTTTCTTGCGCGCGCGTTGCACGTGGCAGCGGTCGTGCTTTGGATCGGCGGGGTGGCGTTCGTCACTGCAGTGCTGCTACCTGCGGTCCGGCAGTTTCGCGAGCCTGCCGAGCAGGTGGCATTCTTCGAGAAGGTGGAAGCCGCCTTTGGCCGGCAGGCGAAGGTGACGACGGCGGTTACCGGCTTGAGCGGAATTTACCTGGTGCACAGTCTCGGGGCATGGGACCGTTTTGCTGACCTGCACTATTGGTGGATGCACGCGATGGTGTTGGTGTGGGCGATTTTTACATTGATTCTGTTCGTGCTCGAGCCCTTGTGGCTGCATCGCTGGTTTCGCGAGCGTGCGCAGCGCGATCCGGATGGAACGCTGGCGATGATTGCCCGGCTGCACTGGCTGTTGCTGGCAGTGAGTCTGATCACGGTGGCGGGCGCCGCGGCAGGCAGCCACGGCTGGAGATTCGGCCAGTGAGTTATCTCGTTCTCAAACACGTGCACGTTGGCACAGTCGTAATCAGCTTCGGCCTGTTCTTCCTGCGAGGCTTGTGGATGATGGGCGCGCCGCAGAAGCTTCAGGCGCGTTGGGTGCGCATCGTGCCGCATGTCATCGACACCATCCTGCTCGTGAGCGCCATCGCATTGGCGGTCCTCTCAGCACAGTATCCCTTCGTGCAGCCGTGGCTCACGGCCAAGATCCTGGCGCTGGTCGCCTATATTCTGCTTGGTTCTGTC
>CAZYTR010000300.1:0-2095 GCA_964650365.1 uncultured Alcaligenaceae bacterium
GGTGATCGAGGAACTCAAAGCGGCGGCGCCCTCGCTGTCGATCGAATTGAACTTCGTGAGCGCGCGAACGCCAGAGCAGTTCGGTCCAGCATTCTCGGCTATCAGCCGAGCGCGCTCCCAGGCCTTGTACCTGGTCGAGAACGGGTTCTTCTTTGCTCATCGAGCGACGCTTCTCAAACTCGCATCCAAGGCCCGGCTACCAGTGATCTACGGGGAGAAGCACTTCGGGCTGATGTCCTATGGGGCGAACTGGGACGATTATTTCCGCCGATCGGCCTGGTACGTGGACAAAATCTTGAAGGGTGCCAAGCCGGGCGACCTGCCGGTCGAGCAACCGACCAAGTTCGAGCTGGTGGTCAATCTCAAGACCGCAAAGGCGCTCGGGATCACCATCCCGCAGTCGATCCTGCTGCGCGCCGACGAGGTGATTCGATGACGCAATGCTGTCCTGACGCGGCGAGCCGGCAATGACGCCCAACCGGCGCGTCAACACGGAAGCACAGACGGCGGCCTACGGGCCACCGTCTGTGCGCCGGTTACGCTCATCTCGTTCGGCGTCTTGTGTGGTGTAACGCTATGGGTTACACTATGTGCGGTGATTCGAAGCTTCAAGCACAAGGGACTGCAACGTCATTTTGAGCAGGGCGTGAAGTCCGGTATTCGGCCAGAGCAGGCCGGGCGTTTGCGGCTGATTCTTGGTCGCTTGCATGTTTCAACGTCACCTAAAGACATGAATCTTCCCGGCCTTCGACTTCACGAGTTGAAGGGCGAACGGAAACACACTTGATCGGTAACGGTGAGCGGAAACTGGCGAGTCACCTTTCGATTTGAAGGTAAAGACGCGTTCGAAGTGAATTACGAGGACTATCACTGAGGTAGAGCTATGAGGATGCATAACCCACCGCACCCGGGCGAGGTGTTGCGCGAGCTGTGCTTGGAGCCGCTCGGTTTGAGTGTGTCTGAGGCGGCAAAGGCCCTGGGTGTTAGCCGCAAGACGCTCTCAACCATTCTCAATGGCCGAGCGGGCATTAGCCCTGAGATGGCCGTCCGTCTGTCAATTGCGTTCAATACGTCGGCGGAGAGCTGGCTCAATCAGCAAATCCAGTACGACCTGTGGCTTGCCGAAAAGCGTCGCAAGAGTTTGCGGGTCGAGAGGCTCGCCGCCTAAGCGCGATGCCGCCGAACCAGAGTCTGAGGGGTCAAAGTCTGAGGGGTCAGGTCTTGTTTCTTGCACAAAGTCTGAGGGGTCAGGTCTTGTTTCTTGCACGCCCATCGCGCAAGAACCTGAAAATGCTGGACCTCTGACAACCGATCGAAATAAGCCGTGCTGAAGCCATCAGCGCTTCTGCGCGCAGCCCGATGTTTTCAGTCCTCGCGGCTCTGGCGTAAACTGCGACGAACTTCCCCGTCGGAGCCCAACAAGATGAATACCATTGCCCGCCTCGCTGCTGCCGCTTTTCTGTTGTTTTGCAGCTTAACCGGCCACGCGCTCGACAAGGTCACCTTCCTCACCAATTGGTACGCCGAAGCCGAGCACGGCGGTTTCTATCAGGCAGTGGCCGAGGGTATCTACAAGAAGTACGGCCTGGACGTGAAAATCGGCATGGGCGGACCGCAGGTCAACGTCTACCAGTTGCTGCTCGCGGAGAAGGCCGATTTCGTCATGGGCTACGACGTCGCCACTATCAATGCGGTCGAACAGAATCTTCCGCTGATCACTGTCGCGGCGAACTTCCAGACCGAACCGGTGGGGTTGATCGCGCATCCCGACGTCGACAGGATCGAGGACCTGAAAACCCGCACGCTGCTGATCGGCCAGGCCAGCGAAACGACATATTGGCCGTGGCTCAAGGCGAAGTACGGCTTCACCGAGGCGCAGAAGCGCCCTTATGCGTACAGCGTCCAGCAGTTCCTGGTGGACAAAAATGTCGCGCAGCAGGGTTACATCACCTCGGAGCCCTACGCAATCGAGAAAGCCGGCATCAAGCCGAAGATCTTTCATCTGGCCAAATACGGCTATCCGCCTTACGCGCAGACCGTCGTCACGCTCACCAAGACGGTGAAGGCCAGGCCGGATGTGATCAAACGCTTCGTC
>CAZYTR010000301.1:0-9656 GCA_964650365.1 uncultured Alcaligenaceae bacterium
GGGCTGCTGGGTCTGCCGAACGCCGGCAAGTCCACCTTCATCCGCTCGGTTTCGGCCGCACGTCCCAAGGTCGCCGACTATCCGTTTACGACCCTGCACCCGAACCTGGGCGTGGTGCGCGTGGACGAGAATCGCAGTTTCGTGGTCGCCGACATCCCCGGATTGATCGAAGGCGCCGCCGAAGGCGCCGGGCTCGGCCATCAATTCCTGCGCCACCTGCAGCGCACGCGCCTGCTGCTGCACCTGGTGGACCTGGCGCCGTTAGACGATGGTGCCGATCCGGTGCACGACGCGCGCGCGATCGTCGAGGAACTGCGCAAGTACGACGAGGCGCTCAATCGCAAACCGCGCTGGCTGGTGCTCAACAAGGCGGACCTGATCGCGCCAGAAGAGCGCGAGGAAAAATTCCGGGATTTCCTGTCCGAATATGCGCGCGCCGTCGCCGCGCCCGAAAAAAGCTTTATCATCTCGGCGCTCACCGGAGAAGGTTGCCGCGCGCTGACCTACGCAATCATGGAACATCTACAGCGCCATGCCCGCGTCGAGCCGGCCGAAGCCGCAGAAGACGCCGAATAACATCGCCGGGACCGTCGCGGTCATCTCATGAAATCTGTCGCCGCCGAAGCAAAACGCCTGGTCGTCAAGGTCGGCAGCAGCCTGGTCACCAACGAAGGCCAGGGGCTGGACCACGCCGCGCTCGCGCGCTTGGCAGAGCAGATCGCGGAGCTCAGGCATCGCAAGAAGCAGGTCGTGCTGGTCTCCAGCGGCGCGGTCGCCGAAGGCATGAAGCGCCTGGGATGGAAGCGCCGCCCGCATGCGCTTCACGAACAGCAGGCTGCCGCTGCGGTAGGGCAGATGGGGCTGGTCGAAGCCTACGAGTCGTGCTTCCGCAAGCACGGCATGCACACCGCACAGGTCCTGCTGACCCACGAGGACCTGTCCCACCGCAAGCGCTATCTGAACGCGCGCTCAACGCTGCGCACGCTACTCGAGCTCAACGTCATCCCGATCATCAACGAGAACGACACCGTCGCGACCGACGAGATCCGCTTCGGCGACAACGACACCCTGGCAGCACTGGTGACCAATCTCATCGAGGCCGATGCCCTGGTGATCCTCACCGACCAGTCCGGCCTGTACAACAAGGATCCACGCCGGCACAAGGACGCGGAATTGATCAGCGAAGCCAGGGCCGACGATCCCGGCCTGGAAAAAATGGCGGGCGGCGTGGGTAGTCATCTCGGCAGCGGGGGCATGCTCACCAAAGTGCTTGCGGCCCGGCGCGCGGCCCGCAGCGGCGCCGCCACCATCATCGCTTCGGGGCGGGAGCCGGATGTTCTGGTGCGACTCGCCGGAGGTGAAGCCATCGGCACCCAGTTGATCGCCCAGACCTTGACGCTCGCCGCCCGCAAGCAATGGCTGGCCGATCATCTGCAGGTGCGCGGCAAGCTCAAGCTCGACGACGGCGCGGTGCGGGCACTGAAGGTGGACGGCAAGAGCCTGCTGCCGATCGGCGTATACGAACTGACTGGGGAATTCGAGCGCGGGGAAGTAGTGAGCTGCGTCGATCCGCAAGGCAACGAAATCGCCCGTGGCCTGGTGAACTACGGCTCGGCGGAAACCCGCCGCATCCTCAAGGCTCCCAGCCACGAAATCGAAGCGCGGCTAGGCTACGTAGACGAGCCGGAATTGATCCATCGAGATAACTTGGTGTTGCTGTAACAACAGCAACGCGCACTCGGAGGCGGCCTACCGCTCTTTCAGATCGAAGTTGTTCAGCGGATCGCCTTTGAGTCTGACAATCAGATCTTTCGCGTTTCGTCCTCCGACGGCCTCGTTGTCGCACAGATAGTCAACCCATAGCGAGTAGCGGAAATTGGCTGCAGTGCCGCCAACGTGCTGCCACTTGGGTTCGCGGGCATTCGACCACGTTTCGCTGCGGGTGCCGTACGCGTACACCTTGTACTCCGAGGTCTTGCAGCGCAGACCTTCGTAGCTGACATTGGCGACACCCGAAGGTGACTTGATAACCGCCGTGTAGCGCACCACCCAATCCGCTCCCAGCGATACGGAATTGCGATCGACATAGAAGCGGTTCTTCGAGTACCCCCTCGGCCGGAATTCGATCAAGGCCGCATCATCCGGAAAAGCGGGAAGCTTCAACTCGTCTTCCTTGAATTCCTTCTCCTCGGGCACGCCGCCGATGTCCTCGGGCATGCCGCGCTGCGCCGCCGCCTTTCCGGCGTCGATGCACAGCGCAAACCCGAACAACAGGACAGCCGCCGCGGCCAGGCGGGATGAATCACTACGATGTGATTGTTGCAGCGTCATGCGCCTTCATCTGTATACGTGCTCGCGAGTGAGCGGATAAGGCGCCGAGCCGTCGGCAAGAGGCTTGGCCCCGAGGATCTGGAAGATCGAAATCCAGCCACGGTCGAACGCATGCGCCGACCCCGCCATGTAGATGCGCCAGGTGCGGAAGCGTTTTTCACCCACGATCCTGCGCGCTTCTTCCTGGCGCGCTTCCAGCCTGCTCACCCAGTGCCACAGCGTCTTCGCATAATGCTCCCGCAGGCACTCCGCGTCCCAAACCTCCAGCCCCTGCTGCGACATTTCGCCCAGGACCCGCGAGATATGCACCAGCTCGCCGCCGGGAAATACGTATTCCTCCACGAAATCGCCGATGCCGCTGCCCAGCGCAGCGTCTTCAAGCGAATTGGTGGTGATGCCATGGTTCATGACCATCCCGCCCGGCTTGAGGAGGCGGTAAATCTTGCCGAAATACGCCCGCAGATTGCGTTTGCCCACGTGCTCGAACATGCCGACGCTCGCGATCTTGTCGTAAGGCTGGTCTTCCGGCACGTCGCGATAGTCCATCTGCCGCACTTCGCAGCGGCCTTCGAGTCCCAGCGCGCCGATGCGCTCGGTCGCATACGCGTGCTGCTCTTGCGAGAGCGTGATGCCGAGCGCCTTCACGCCATAATGTTGGGTCGCCCACAGGACCAGTCCGCCCCAGCCGCAGCCGATGTCGAGGAAGCGTTCGCCGGGCTTCAGGTCGAGCTTGCGGCAGATGTGTTCGAGTTTCTGCTCCTGCGCGAGATCCAGCGAATCATCGGGTTTCCTGAAATAGGCGCAGGAGTAAACCCGATTCCTGTCGAGCCAGAGACCGTAAAACTCGTTGCCCACGTCGTAGTGGTGCTGGATCGCCTTGCGGTCGGCGGGACGGGTGTGCCGCCACCACTTCCAGATGTCGGAGCGCCGGCGGTACGCCCCGCCGTCGCCGGCCACCAGTTGCTCGCCGATACGCAGCGACTTGCGAATGTCGCCGTCGAAATCGAGATCGCCCTCCACGTAGCTCCTGGCGATCTTTCCCAGACTGGGTTTGACCAGCGACACCAGCGCCTGCGGCGAGCGCACGGTCAGCCGCAGTTCCGGGCTGTCACCGGACTGGATGGTCCTGCCGTTCCAGAGCGTGAGGCTCAGCGGCAGGCGCAGGCGCCTCAGGCGTTCCTCAAGCATGCCGACCATGGGCGCTACCAGCATGGCATTCCTCGAAGCAGTCGGTTCAAAAAAAAGCGGCAACCGGAAAGGCTGCCGTTATTGTACTTGCTGTTTAGTGTCCCGTTCCGCCGGTTCGCGGCTGAAAACCCGACGAGAATCGGCGGAACAGGACACTGGCCAAACTTAAAAAACAAGGTCGTTGAGCAGCGAACTCCGCACCCCGGTGGCAACCGCGTCAACCGATGCCTTGTAGTTGGGATGGTCAACGCCGACGGCAAGGTCGGCCCCGTCCTTCAATGCCTGCTTCATCGGTGGCGTGAGTTCGAAACGCAGGAAATGCACCGAAGAGGTTTTTTCCTCGTTTTCACGCTCCAGGTCTTCGTCGGCAATCGCGTACACCCGCGGATGACCCGCGATCCCGATCCAGACGCGGTCCTCGATCCCGATCAATTTCGCCAGCGCAAGCCTGCGCTCCTCGACGTTGGGGTACTCGATCAGCATGGTGGCCTTCCAGTTGCTGCCGTCTGGAACCAGCGGGTTGTAGGCATCGAGTTCGTCGCGAATGCCCTGCTCCTCAAATATGCGCTCGACCCGCAACATCTCCTGGATCTGGTAGCGCATGGTGAGTTCGTCCTCGAACACCAGCGTGATGTACTCGCCCAGTTGAACCTTCCGGTTCTTCTTGTGGGCCAGCACTTTGGCGCGGAAATCCCTGCGCGCTTTCGAGTACTGTTCGAGTGACATCAGGCTTTCGGCGGTAATAACAGCCATCTCTGACCTCTTGCAGGCTTCCGTCGCCAACATCCCGGCCTTCACAGCCCGTAAGCCATGCGGATCAAAGTCAGGGGATGGCTTTTCTCCGCCTTGCCCTTTTCCAATCCGCTGTCGGCGATGCCTTGCATGATGTGACGACCGGCGATGGCGCAATCCGAGCTGACGTAATCGGGCTCGGTGGCCGCCATCTGGCGGAACACCGGTTTGCCGATCTTCATCGATTCGTCGAAGTACTCCTTCTTCACGCCCCAGGTACCGTCGTGCCCGGCGCAGCGTTCGACGGTGTTGACCTGGGTCTGCGGCACAAGCTCGAACATCTCGCGCGTCTTCTGCCCCATGTTCTGCACCCGCAGGTGACACGGAACGTGATACGACACCTTGCCCAGCGGCTTCTTGAAGTCGGTCTTCAGCAGGCCATCCTTGTGTCGCAGAATCAGGTATTCGAAGGGATCGAACATCGCCTCCTGCACCGCCTTCACGTCGGCATCGTCAGGGAACATGAGCGGCAGTTCCTGCTTGAACATCAGCGTGCAGGATGGCACCGCGGCAAGGATGGCGTAGCCCTCATTGGCGAGCCTCGCCAGCACCGGTATGTTGGTTTGCTTCAGCTTCTGCACCGTGTCGAGATCACCCAGCTCCAGCTTGGGCATGCCGCAACAGGATTCCTTCTCCACGACGATCGCCGGCACTTCGTTGTGGGCAAGGATCCTGAGCAGATCGTGGCCGATGCCGGGCTCGTTGTAGTTCACGTAACAGGTCGAGAAGATCGCCACCTTGCCCCGGGTGTTCTTGCCGACCCTGACCGGGAACGTGGAATCCGGTCTTGCATGGCTGCGGAATCGGGCACTGCTGTACTCGGGCAGCACCCGATCCTTGTGCACCCCCAGCACCGAGTCCATGACCTTGCGCGCGGCCTTGGACTTGTTCACCGCATTGACGACCTGAACCACTACAGGGATCGAGGCGAGCTTGCCGACGGCGTCGGTGCTGGTGAGCAGTTTGTCGCGAAACCGGGCTTCGCCCTTTTTGAACTTCACCGCCTTGGCACGCAGCATCAAGTGCGGGAAATCCACGTTCCAGGGATGCGGCGGCACGTACGGGCACTTGGTCATGTAGCACATGTCGCACAGATAGCACTTGTCCACGACCTTCCAGAGATCCGGCTTCGCCACCCCGTCCAACTCGCCGGTCTTGCCCTCGTCGATAAGGTCGAACAACGTCGGAAACGTGGTGCACAGGTTCACGCAACGGCGGCAGCCGTGACAGATGTCGAAGACGCGGTGCATTTCCTCGAACACCTTGTCGGCGCTGTAGAAGTCCGGAGAGTTCCAGTCGATGGGGTGTCTGGTGGGCGCTTCCAGGCTGCCTTCGCGGAAGGTCATGAATTCGTGAGGTGTGAGGGGTAAGGGGTGAGGAGTAAGGAAATGCACGCGGGGGAAGACTGAGGGGCCTGACTCCTCACCCCTCACCCCTAACCCCTCGCTTGTTGCTCAGTCTGCCAGCGCGTCCAGGGCCTTCTGAAAACGGTTGGCGTGCGAGCGCTCTGCCTTGGCTAGGGTTTCGAACCAGTCGGCGATCTCCTCGAAACCTTCGTCGCGGGCGCCCTTGGCCATGCCGGGGTACATGTCGGTGTATTCGTGGGTCTCGCCGGCAATTGCGGCTTTCAGGTTTTGGCGCGACTTGCCAAACGGCAGCCCCGTCGCCGGGTCGCCTACGGCTTCGAGGTACTCGAGATGTCCGTGCGCGTGACCCGTTTCACCCTCCGCGGTCGATCGGAAAACTGCTGCGACATCGTTCTGGCCTTCCACGTCGGCTTTCGCTGCGAAGTACAGATAACGGCGGTTCGCCTGGGATTCGCCGGCAAATGCGTCTTTCAAATTCTTCTCGGTCTTGGAACCCTTCAGTGCTTTCATCTTCGCCTCCGTACAGTGATTCAAGTCGATTGCGGTTGGAGAACCGGCGCCAGAAATCCCGGCTCCGGCATGGATATTAGACTAACTCTAATTCATAAACCGAGTATAGGTATTGAGCTTCCACAAGTCAATCCGGACCGATTCATGGTCCCGAGGCGTTCAGCTATCCCATTGGCAAAGCAGGATTTAGAATTTCGTTTCGGCCTGAATTGCGTCGCTCTCGCCTGAGATGGACCAGTCCAGCGTCGGGATGTTCGGTCATCGCGTGGCCGCCACCAGATCGTACTCCGGCGCAATCCAAATCATGCTGCCGCCCGAGTCCAGTAGGGATTGTGGTAGCCGTGCGCGACCCCGGTATCCGAAGCACCGGTCGGGTCCATCATTTTTTTCTTGAGCACTCCTGGCAACGGCCGTTGGTATACGCGCAGCTATGCAACAGCAGGGAACAGCGCTGGGATCGCAGCCCGCAAAAGGGCGCTCAGGACAGCGGTTCCGGCAACTGATCGCATCATTTCTGACAGCTGCCTTTTGGACGATCTACGCAGACGGCCCGCCAGAAGTCGCGTACCAACTATGGAACTCGCCGCCGAAACCGTTTAGTCTTACCGCAGTTTTCCGGCCCCTGTGGGCGTCCATAAACCTCGACCCGGCCTCATGCTGACAAGAACCAACATCGGTCTCACGATCGAACAAGACGAGCTCAAAGGCTTTTCGCGGACGATAGCCGAAATCGAATGGCTGCTGCTCGCGCTGGTTCTGGTGTACCTGCTCGCCGGCGCCCTTCCGGACGAAGGCGGCGTTGCGCTGAACATGGCGCTGTTCTTCTTTGCCGCGTTCATCCTCGGCCTGCATTACGTTCAATTCTATAAAGAGGAGACGCGGCCCAAACTGCTGTTCGAGACCTGGGTGATGGTCGTGTTCATTACCTGGGTGGTCATGCACACCGGCGACATCAAGAGCCCGCTGCTCAATCTCTACCTGTTGCCGATCATCGCCAGCGCGCTGATCTTCGGCAAACTGGTGACCGCCGTAGAGGTCGCCGCGATCATCGGTTGCTTTATGTACTTCGCCTACAGCCCCGGGGCCAAGACGCTGCTTTCGTCGCCGTACTGGGGAGAAATCCTGGCGATGTCCACTCCGGTGATTCTGGTGGCGTACATCACCACCATGCTTGCGGCAGACATCCGTTACGCGGTGGACAAGATCAAGCAGGTGTCGGACACCGACGAACTTACCGGCCTGTACAACATGCGCGCCTTCTCGGCGATGCTGCTGCGATCTTTCAAGCAGGCGGTGCGCTATGGGCACGCGCTTGCGGTGGTGATGATCGACTCGGACAATCTCAAGGCGGTGAACGACGCGCATGGCCACGAAGCCGGCAACCGCCTGCTGCAGCACCTTGTGCGCTGCGTTCGTGAACAGTTGCGCGGGTCAGACGTCATAGCGCGCTTCGGCGGCGACGAATTCATCCTGCTGCTGCCGGAGACCAACAACAAGGGCGCGATGGAAATGGCCGAGCGCATCCGCAAGGCGGTCGAGCTGTCGCGTTTCAGCGTGCGCGACGGCGACACGATTGTCACCGTCAGCCTTGGGGTAGCCAGCTACCCGGAGGACGGCGGCAATCTCGACGTGATCCTCGAAAAGGCCGACAAGGCCATGTATCGCGCCAAGCAGAAAGGCCGCAACAAAGTGGTGTCTTACCTGGAAGATACGATCGTCTGACGGCGCCCCGGCCGGAAGTACGCCGTATTGTCGTAAAAGCCCTCCCGCTCGTTTCCACTCCACCAGCCCGGCACGCCCAACACCGGCAGCGGAGACAACTCCCTGCCGCGAAGAAACCGTTCGCGGCTCCAGATATGCGTCGCCAGCAGGCGATCCAACTCCCCAATATGCGCCGCCTCATCCAATTCAAGGACTGCGCGGGGCACCTGCAGCAGCACGGCTTTTCCGGTCAGGCCAACGAAGGGTTGCAGCGCCTTGGAGAAGAGCGCATGGCCGAACACACAGAAGCGCATTCGTGCCTTCACCGCCTCGCGCTGGTGCCAGAACAATTCCTTCCAGCGAAAGCCGCGCACCATTTCGAGCAACTCCGTGTCGCTTGAAACGACCACCACGCCGTCTTCGTCGAACAGCGTCAGCGCATCGCGCTGCGGCGGGCGGCTGCCCTTCCCCGCCACGGCCATGGACTCGTAGTGGCGGGCATTGATGACGGCCTTGGTGGTCGGAAACGTCAGCCATGCCAGCACATTGAACAAGTCGTGCCAGTCAAAGGCCCGCACTTGCACCTCTCCCCTGAGATAGGTACGCGGCTCGAAGCCGGCGCCGAATGATTTCGACTTCGGCGCCTGGGGGACGAAGCGCACGCGCATGCCCTGTGCGTTGACGATGCGCCGGCCGTGGCCTTCGGCCAGCGCGTTGAGCAGATCGAGATCCGGCCAGCCGATCGCCGGCAGGCCGGCGGCCACCGGGCGCAGCGACGCGAACATCGCGCTGCGGGTCAACCAGTCCGTATTCCAGAAGTCGGCCATGCGATCAAAAAAGAGGGCGATCAGTTAACATTACTCTCGTTTCGCCACATCCACGCCCGTTGCAAACATGACTGAACGCGTTGACTGCGCGGTGATCGGCGCCGGGATCGTCGGGCTTGCCATAGCACGCGAACTCGCGCTTCACGGGCGCGAAGTAATCGTGATCGAAGCCGCTGAGGCGATCGGCACTCACACCAGCTCGCGCAACTCCGAGGTGATCCACGCCGGCTTGTACTACGGCAAAGGCTCTTTCAAGGCGCGTTTCTGCACCGCCGGGAAACAGCTCCTCTACGCCTATTGCGGCGAGCGCGGGGTGCCGCACAGGAACATCGGCAAGATCGTGGTCGCGGCGGGCGATGACGAGATCGAAGCACTCAAGGATTACGTAGCCAGGGCCGCAGCCAACGGCGTGACCGACTTGCGCTGGCTGTCGCGCGCGCAGTTGCGGGAACTGGAGCCGGAGGTCGAATGCGTTGCCGGATTTCTTTCACCGTCCACGGGAATCGTGGACAGCCACGCGCTGATGCTGGCCTACCAGGGCGACGCGCAGAATCACGGCGCCGCCGTGGTCTTCAAGAGCCCGGTCTTGTCCGGTGAAATCGGCGGTGACGGTATTGTGCTCGATGTCGGCGGCGACGAGCCGATGACCATCGCATGCAACGCGGTGGTGAACTCGGCCGGCCTGTTTGCCCAGGACGTCGCGCGCGTGATCCGCGGCATTCCGGCGCAAGGCATTCCACCGCAGTATTTTGCCAAGGCCCACTACTACACGCTGTCGGGTAAGCCGCCGTTCAGACGCCTGGTGTATCCGGTCGCGACCAGCGCCCACCTGGGCGTGCATGTCACCGTGGATCTCGCGGGGCAGGTGCGTTTTGGTCCGGACGTAAGCTGGGTCGATAGAGTGGACTACAGCTTCGACCACTCGCGCGAACCGCTGTTC
>CAZYTR010000302.1:0-7784 GCA_964650365.1 uncultured Alcaligenaceae bacterium
CTCGCCGACAAGGTAAACCGCGCGACCAACGATGCGCTGAAACTGGCCAAGGGATTCACCGGAGTGCGGGCAAAGACCGCCGCTTACACCACGCAACCGGTGATCGACAAGGAGAAAATCGCGCGCTGGCGCTCGCGCTCGGAGATCCTGGTCGAGGGCGAGGACTTCAGGCGCATGGCCGAAGCAATCGGCAAACTGCAGGCGATCATGCGGCTCGGTGCCGTGGATTTTTCTGTTTCACCGGCAGCGCGCGCCAAGGCCGAGGAAGCGCTTACCCAGACTGCCATCGCCGAGTTCCTGCGCAAAGCAGAACTGGTGGCGAAGGGTTTCAAGGGAACGGGGTTCAACGTGCTGGAAGCAACGGTGTCCGCCGATGGCGGCTTCATTCCGCCGAGGCCGATGATGATGAAATCGATGGCCGTCGCCGAGGCCACCGTGGCACCGGAGCTCCAGGGCGGCACCAGCCGCATCACCGTCTCCGTCAACGGCTCGATCCTGATCCCCCGATGAAAATCAAATTAGCCACAGAGAACACAGAGAACACAGAGAACACAGAGAACACAGAGAACACAGAGAACACAGAGAACACAGAGAACACAGAGAACACAGAGAACACAGAGAACACAGAGGAAAATCAAAAAAACAATGTGGGGGTCAAGTCATTCCTTTACTGATGATCCATCGCAGCAAAAGTTGATGGGACAGGTTCGCGAACGAACACCCGTTTAACCCAAGTTTGCTTTTCACTGTGTCCTCTGTGTCCTCTGTGGCTAAACGAAGCCATGGTCTTGTTTGTCAGCGCAGCCAGCGGATTTCTTCCGCGGTTCGCCGGCCGACAACCGCGAGTTCCAGATTGCGGGGCGTATCGGATTCGGTTTCGGATATCGGGACGCGGCCGGCCATGATCTCGGCGAATTTCTGCGGATAGAGCGGCGACTGTTCGGGGTCTGCGTAACCCACGGGGAACAGCGGCTGGGTAGTTGACAGGTCGTACTTGTCCGTAGCGCCCAGCGTGTGTAACAGCTCGTGCGCGACGATCACGTTATTTTCTTCTGTCATATGGTTGACCGCATATACGTTGGCCACCCCGATCAGCCCCTCCTTCAATCCGATCGAGTGTTGCACCTGCCGGGTGGTCGCCGGATCGTAGAACACGGCGAAAATTCGTATGTCGGGTCTTGTGCCCGGATAGTCGTCGTTGCGCCACGCCCACAAACGCAGCTTCAGGCTCCATACGATGATTCCCACGGTCGAGCCGCCCCTGGGCGGAGCCGGCGGCAGCGTCGAAACCTGCGGACCCAGGAACACGTCGAACGGCGCGACGAGACCCAACTTGTATCCCTCTGCTTCACGGCGCATGAAGCCCCTGATCGAATCGAACGACTCATTGGAGAGTGATCCGATGTACTCCGCCGTGGAGTCGCGCCGGTCACCGTTGACGGGATACACGACGACGTCCAGCGTGCGCCGCCACGACTGGGAACTCGATCGGGTCTGCCACGCGCCGACTGCAACGGTCGCCAGCACGAACAGCAGTACCGCGATGCGAATCGCCTTTGCCATTCCGTGCGAGGTCTAGAGTCGCTCGATGATGGTGGCGGTGGCCTGGCCGTGGCCGATGCACATGACCTGGAGCCCGAGCGTGCCGCCGGTGGCTTCCAGTCCGGCCAGCAACTTGGACATCAGCCCGGCGCCGGTGGCCCCCAGCGGATGACCGTGGGCGATGGCCCCGCCCCAGGGATTGACCTTGTCCATGTCGGGGTGGATTTCTCTCGCCCAGGACAGCACCACCGCCGCGAAGGCTTCGTTGATTTCGATCCAGTCGATATCCTTGATAGAGACTGCCGCTTTTTTCAGCGCCAGTTCGGTCGCCGGAATGACGCCGGTGAGTTGCATCATCGGATCGGAACCGACCGCGACGCGGGCGCGGAAGCGCGCTTTCGGCTTGAGCCCGTCCGCCGCCGCAACGTCCCTGTTCGCAACCAGCACGGCGGCGGCGCCATCTGAGATCTGGCTGGAATTCGCCGCGGTAATCACGCCGTTTCCGTCCGGGCGGAATGCCGGTTTCAACGAAGCCATCTTGGCCTCATCGATCTGCGCCCGCACGCCTTCATCGCGCTCCAGCCGCATTTCCTGGCCTTGCGGCGATACGCCCTTCACCGGCAACAGCTCCTTGTTCGAGCCGGCCTTCTGGGCCTGCGCGGCGCGGCGGTGGCTTTCCTTTGCGAAGTCGTCGAGCATCCGCCGCGACAGGCCCCATTTTTCGCAGATGCGTTCGGCGCTTTCGCCCTGATGGATCAACTCGTGACGCCGGAACAGTTCCGGGTTCAGCATTTCGAAGCCGCTGACGGTCTCGCCCAGGCCGATGTCGAGAAACATCGGCGCGCGGGTCATGCTCTCCACGCCGCAACCGATTACGTAATTCATGTCGCCGGCCGCCACCGCCTGCGCAGCGAAATGCACCGCCTGCTGGCTCGAGCCGCACATGCGATTCAGCGACACGCCCGGCACTTTCACGGGTAATACGGAGAGCAGCACCGCCAGCCGGGCGGGATTGGCGCCCTGCTCGCCGGCGAGCGTGACCGTGCCGTCGATCACGTCTTCGACCTTCTGCGGATCGATCCGCGATCGATCGATGAGCCCGTCGAGCACGTGCGCCAGCAACGAATCCGGCCGCTGCTCGCGCAGCGCCCCGCCGCGCCTGCCGAACGGCGTGCGCACCGCTTCGATAATCACTGCTTCGTTCATAAATACCTCCAGGCAAACGCGCGAACACGAAGGCTCACGAAGGAAACACGAAGGGCACGAAGGAAAACAAGAAACCAGATAGGTAGCAAGTGCAATTTCCTGGCGTACGAACCTGTTGTCACGTCGTCGCCGAGCCCGACATCTGCGACAACCGAAATCGGTGGGAGGGCTGACAACGACTCCAGATTTCTGACCCCTTATCGTTTGTTGTATTTCGCCTTTCCTTCGTGTTCCTTTCCTGTTTTTCCTTCGTGTCCATCGTGTTAAGAGTGTTTCGTTTTTACCGGCCCGTCACCAGGACAACCTTGCCGGTGACGCGCTTGTAGAGCACTTCGTTAAGCGCCTCCGCGGCGCGTTCCAGCGGATAGGTGGCATGGATGTGCGGCCTGACTTTGGCGGCGGCGTACATCGCCATCAGGTCAAAGTTGTTTTCGCTGTTGTGCTCCGGTTCGTTCTTGGTAAACGCGCCCCAGAACACACCGACGATGGAGCAGCCCTTCAGCAATGTCAGATTCAGCGGCACCTTGGGAATCTCACCGGCGGCAAAGCCCACCACCAGGAAGCGGCCCCTCCACGCCATGTCGCGCAAGGCCGGCTCCGAGTACGGTCCTCCGACGGGATCGAACACCACGTCTACTCCCTTGCCGGCGCTGATGGCCTTGATCCTTGCCCGCAGGTCCTCGGTGCCATAGTTGATGACGTGATCGGCGCCGTTCTGCTTGCAGATCTGCAGTTTGGCATCGTTCGAGGCGGCAGCGATGACCTTTGCACCCATTGCCTTGCCCAGTTGTATCGCGGCCAGTCCCACCCCGCCCGCAGCCCCAAGCACCAGCAACGTTTCGCCGGCCTTGAGGTCAGCGCGATCCTTCAGGGCGTGATACGAGGTGCCGTAGGTAAGAACAAAAGCGGAAGCCGGTATGAAATCCATTCCAGGCGGCGTGAGAATGGTACGTTCAGCGTCAACCGCGATCTCCTCGGCGAATCCGCCCCAGGTGTTGAACGCGATCACCCGATCACCGCGCTTGAGCCGGGTCACGCCTTCGCCGACTTCCTTGACGATGCCGGCAACTTCGCCCCCGGGCGAGAACGGCAGCTCCGGCTTGAACTGATACTTGCCCTGGATGATCAGGATATCGGGGAAGTTGACCCCGCAGGCTTTCACGCTGACGACGACCTGTCCCCGCGCCGCCTTTGGCGAGGGCACCTCCTCGACCACCAGCTTCTCGGGCAACCCGAGTTCTTTACACAGTACCGCTTTCATTTATCGACCTCCAAGCTCTTACCGCAGAGGACGCAGAGGACGCGGAGGAAAGGCAAGAGAGAAAACATGTTCGAGTTAAAGGCATTCATTGGCGAATGATCCCCCCAGGCAAATTTGTGGCGATAGTGGTACCCGATGAGTAACCCGCCTTTAACCCAATTTTGTTTTTCCTCGTTTCGTTTTGCCTCGGCGTCCTCTGCGTCCTCCGCGGTAAGCGTTTACGAACTTGCTCTCAAGATTTTTTCGACCTGGCGCCAGCCGGCTTCGGCCATGGGTCGGGCGCGCTTGCCCTGCTCCACCGCGTGCGCGCTGGCCGCGGTGCCGTCCTTGACCCGGCCCATGATGCCCTGAAGTATCCCTGCCAGGCGGAACATGTTGTAAGCCATGTAGAAATCCCAGTTCGGGATCTGGCTCCTGCCGGTGCGCCTGCAATACGCGGTGACGTACTCTTCCTCGGTCGGTATGCCCAGGGCGCGATGGTCGAATCCGCTCATGCCGCGGAACTGACCCGGCGTCAGCCGCCAGGTCATGCAGTGATACGCGAAATCTGCCAGCGGATGTCCGAGCGTGGACAGTTCCCAGTCGAGCACCGCGAGAATCTTGGGCTCCTGCGGATGGAAAATCACGTTGTCCATCCGGTAATCGCCATGGACGATGGTGGTCTCGTCACCCGGCGGGATGTGTTTGGGCAACCACTCGATCAGATTCTCCATCGCCTCGATGCGCTCGGTTTCGGAGGCGCGGTACTGCTTGGTCCAGCGGTTGATTTGGCGCTCGATGTAATTGCCCGGTTTCCCGTAGTCGGCCAGCCCGATTCGCGCGTAATCCACCTTGTGAAGCGCAGCGATCACGCGGTTCAATTCGTCGAAGTACGCCGCGCGCCGAGCCGTGCTCATGCCGGGCAGCGACGGATCCCACAGCACGCGGCCTTCGACGTAGTCCATGATGTAGAACGCGGTGCCGATCACCGCGTCGTCTTCGCACAGGCAATAGGCCTTCGCCACCGGCACATCGCTGCCGTGCAGCGCGGTGATGACGCGGTACTCCCGATCAACGGCGTGCGCCGATGGCAGCAGCTTGCCCGGCGGCTTGCGGCGCAATACGTAGCGCTTGCCGCCCGCTGACAGCCTGAAGGTGGGATTGGACTGCCCCCCCTTGAACTGTTCGACTTCAAGACCTCCCGAGAAGCCGGCGACGTGCTGGCGCAGATAGCGTTCCAGACTGGCCACATCGAAGCGATGCCGCTCCTGGACCGGCATCGTGCCGGTGAACTCCTCGTTCATGAACTTTTTTTCCTCGTTTTCGTGGGCCCGGCGAGAATACCATCCGCGCTCGTGGCCCGCCAACGCGGCGCCGGTGGCGAAAACCCACATGCTAGAATCCCCGCGTTTTTCCCTCTGCAATCACGCCGATGAAAGATTTCAAGGACCGGGTCGCAGTCGTAACCGGAGGCGCAAGCGGCCTCGGCCGCGCCATGGCACTGTGCTTCGCCGGCGAGGGCATGAAGATCGTTCTGGCCGACATCCAGGCCGATGCCCTGAAGAAAACCGAAGCCGAGTTCGAGCAGGCCGGCATTGCGGTACTGGCCGTGCCCACCGACGTCTCGAAAGGCAAGGACGTCGAGGCGCTGGCCGACAAGGCGTTCAAGACCTTTGGCGGGGTGCATATCCTGTGCAACAACGCCGGCGTCGCACCCGGCGGTACGGTCTGGGAGCAGAGCGAGAAAGACTGGGAATGGACGCTGGGCGTCAATGTGTGGGGCGTGATCCACGGCATCCGGGTGTTCGTGCCACGCATGCTCGAGCAGAACGTGGAGGGCCACGTGGTCAACACGGCATCGGTGGCCGGGCTGCTGTCGCTGCCGGGGATGAGCGTGTACTGCGTGTCCAAGCACGCGGTAGTCACGCTTACCGAGTGCTTGCACCACGACCTGGTCGAATTCGGCGCCAAGGTCAGGACCTCGGTGCTCTGCCCGGCCTATGTGCCCACCGCCATTTCCGATTCCGAGCGCAACCGTCCCGCCTTGCTACGCGAGGACAAAAAGAAAAGCACCGAGGACTTGAAGCGGGAAGCGCAGATGCGCCACGCGGTGCAGTCGGGGCGCATTTCCGCGGAGCAGATTGCCGGGATCGTGCTCGAGGCCATCAGGAGCGAGAAGTTCTACATCCTCCCGCACCAGAAGATCAAACCCGCGATCGAAACGCGCATGCAGGACATTCTGCAGGAGCGCGCGCCGACCAACACTTTGAACCGAAAGGCGCTGGACACGAAGGTACACGAAGGAAAATAAGAAGGGCCACGAAGGAAAACGATGAACTGGGCAGAAACAGATCGAGGGAGTTGCCTCTTTCCTCGTTATCTGAAGTGGTGCCTGTGCCGCGCTGCCGCGTTTTTCTGATGGGTCAGTCGCTGTTTTTCACCGACCACTTGGACTGATCAGCAGCAAGTAACGTGGCCACCATACTGAATAACTCCTCTCAGTGCCATGGCTCTCCTTCGTGTTCCTTCATGTTTTCCTTCGTGATCCTCCGTGTTAAAAGCGGTTCACGCGGATTTTTTGATCTTGGTGTTGGCGCGGATGAAATCCGCCATTCGAGCCACGCCCTTCTCAATCGCTTCATTGGAAGCGGCATAGCTGAAGCGGATATGCTGGCCTTCGTCGGGTACGCGCGGGCCGAAGTGGATGTCCGCCAGAACCGCCACGCCGGCTTCATTCAAGAGCCGCTTGCGGAATTCCTCCGAATCCTTGGCCCCGATCATCTCGCAGGCTGCCGTGACGTTGGGCCACGCGTAGAATGCACCGCCCGGGTTCCGGCAAGTCACGCCGGGCACCTTGTTCAGCAGGCCGACGATGAGATTGCGGCGGGCGAGAAAGCTGTCGCGCATTTTCTTTGCCTCGTCCTGCGGACCGTTCATCGCCTCCACCGCCGCCCACTGGGTGATCTGCGAGGCGCAGGAATCGGTGTTGGTCACCCAGCGGGTGAACACCGGCGCCAGCGCCCTGTTGGCGGTAAAACCCAGGCGCCAGCCGGTCATCGCCCAGGTCTTCGATGCGCCATCGGAAATGATGGTGCGCTCGAGCATATCCGGGAACTGTGCAAGCGATACAAATTCGCCGTCGTAGCAGAGCTGCGAATAAATCTCATCAGCGAACACCCAGACTTGCGGATGCCTGCGCAGGATGGCGGCGATCGCTTCCATGTCCTTCTGCGGAATGATGCCGCCGGTCGGGTTCTGCGGCGAGTTCAGGATCAGGAGCTTTGTTTTCGGCGTGATCTTCGCTTCGAGCTCGGCCGGGTCGAAGCTGAAATTGCGCGCTTCGCGAAGGTGGATCGGCACCGGCACTGCGCCATGCGCGCGAATCTGCGATTCGTAGATCGGGAAACCCGGGTTCGGAAAGATCACCTCGTCGCCCGCGCCATAGTCGCTGACCGAGAGAATCGAATAGGCGATGAACGGTTTTGCGCCAGCGCCGACCACGATGTCGTCGGCGCTCACTTTGATATGTCGCGTGCGGTTCAGATAATTCGCCGCCGCCTCGCGTAATTCCAGAATCCCGGCCGAAGGCGTGTAGCCGTGCTTGCCCTCGTTGATCGCCTTGATGCCCGCGTCGCGAATGTTTTTCGGGGTGTGGAAATCCGGCTGGCCGATGCAGAAGGAAATGATGTCCTTGCCCTCGCGTTGCAGCGCGCTGACTTCGGCCAGGACAACGAAACCGTTTTCGGTGCCAAGATCGTTCGCTCGGCGGGATATTGCGGGCATCAGCGGAGCTCCT
>CAZYTR010000303.1:0-4537 GCA_964650365.1 uncultured Alcaligenaceae bacterium
GGTCTGGCGGCCGTAGCAGGGTCGGCGGGACTTTTCGGCCCATATGCGGAATTAGCGGCGGCCGAATCGCCGCCCGAAACCACGAAAATTCGCATCGTTCAATCTGAGTCAATCTGTTTGGCGCCGCAATACCTGGCGGAAGAGTTGTTGCGCTTGGAGGGATTTGCCGAGGTGGAATACGTCAAATATCTCGGTGGCCAGGCGAGCAGCGTCCTCGCCGCGGGCCGGGCCGATTTTACGATGCAGACCGTTCCAGGCCTGATCCTCCAGATCGATGCGGGCGAACCCGTTGTATTGATTGCCGGGGTCCATGCCGGCTGTTACGAATTGTTCGGAAATCAGCGCATCCAGTCGGTCCGGGAACTGAAGGGCCAGCCCGTCGCCGTCAGCGCGATCGGGGATGACGATCATATCTTCATCTCCAGCATGATGGCCTACGTAGGCATGGATCCCCGAACCGATGTCGAGTGGATTACCACCAAGACGCGCGGCGAGTCGATGCGCATGTTCGTGGAAGGCAAGGTCGACGCTTTCCTCGGGTTTCCCCCGCAGCCTCAGGAACTGCGCGCGAAGAAGATCGGACACGTCATCGTTAACACGACACAGGACCGACCCTGGTCGCAGTACTTCTGCTGCATCGTTGCCGCGCGTCGCGGCTTCGCTCATGAGTATCCCAACGCCACCAAACGGGCCCTGCGTGCCTTTTTGAAGGCAGCAGACATCTGCGCACAGGAACCCGAGAGAGCAGCGCGCCTTCTCGTTGCGAAGGGTTACGAACCTCGCTACGAAATCGGATTGGAAGTGCTCAAGAGCCTGCCCTACAACCGCTGGCGCGAATCGAGTGCCGAGGACTCCCTGCGCTTCCATGCTCTACGCTTGCACGAGGCGGGACTGATCAAGTCCACGCCGGAGCAGATCATCGCCAGAGGGTCGGACTGGCGGTTTTTGAACGAGCTGAAGAAGGAGTTGAAAGCATAAGCAACGCCCCCTCTCGCATTCCCTCCGCCCACTTGCGGGGGACAAGGGAACACTCATATACCCGTAAGGAGTGTGGAGCGGAGCAGGGTTGGGGTGGGGGTAGAAATTCCCTCCCTTGCACGCGGGGGAGGGTTAGGGTGGGGGCAATCTTACTGAGGAGGTATCACGCGCAATGAACAAATCGACGTTACACGGATTCAGCCGCAGAGAGTTCCTGACAGGCACTTCGACGCTTGGCGCCGCAACTTTGTTCGGCCTTTCGCGCACGGCCGCCGCAGAACCGCCGCCCGAGACCACGAGGATCCGCTTGGCCCAGATTCCCGGTATCTGTGTCGCGCCTCAGTACGTCGCCGAGGAACTCCTTCGCGGCGAGGGATTTACCGACGTGCAATACGTCAAGTTCGGCGCGGGAGCGATGTTCAAAGCGTTCAACTCCGGCGAGATCGACATCAGCATGGCATTTGTCGCGCCGTGGATCGTACATGTGGACGCAGGCAACCCGATTGTGCTCCTAGCGGGTGTCCATGTCGGTTGTTACGAACTGATCGGAACCGATCGAATACGCGCCATCACCGATCTCAAGGGAAAAACGGTCGCCATACCCGAGTTGGGATCGCCCCACCATGTTTTCCTTGCCAGCCTCGCCTCTTATGTGGGCCTGAATCCCGAGCGGGACATCAATTTCGTTGTGCAGCCGCAGGAGGAATCGATAAAGCTCCTGGCGGAGAAGAAAATTGACGCGTTGATGGGCTTTCCGCCGGTTCCGCAGGAATTACGGGCGAAGAAGATCGGCCACGTGGTCATGAGCAGCGGGGCAGATCGCCCGTGGTCGCAGTACTTCTGCTGCACGATTGCCGGATATCAGGATTTCGTCCACAAGCACCCGGTGGCGACCAAGCGGGCAATGCGTGCAATTCTGAAGGCGGCCAATTTGTGTGCAGCCGAACCTGAAAAGGCCGCCAAGTTGATTGCTGCAAAGGGATACAGCTACGAGTATGCGCTGCAAACAATAAAGGAGATCCCGTACGACAAGTGGCGGGAATACAACCCCGAAGACGCGGTGCGTTTCTACGCGCTGCGACTCCGGGAGGCTGGAATGATCAAGTCCACGCCGCAGCAGATCATTACCCAGGGCACCGACTGGCGGTTTCTGAATGAATTGAAGAAGGAACTCAAGGCGTGAACACGCATGATGGCGGCTGAGGATTGATACGGTGGTGATTCGCAGCTTGTGCTTGCCTCTACGGAAGGATGGGATATGAACGAAGGTTCCGCACCAAGGAGGACCGCAATGAAGGGAATTTTTGGGCTTGCCCTTGCCTTCTCGGTCCTGACAGTGGGGTATGGTCCAAGCGCATCGGCCCACTGGCCCGGCCAGCCGGAGCATCAGATGGCGCAGCTCGGCGACCTGAAGCTCGAGAGCGGCGAGGTGATCAAGAACTTCAAGATGTCGTACGTCACGCACGGCAAGCTGAATGCGGCGAAGGACAACGCGATCCTGTTCCACCATGGATTCGCTGCGCACCACCACCTGTTCGACCACATGATCGGGCCCGGCCGCCCGCTCGATACCCACAAGTACTTCATCATCTGCCCGGACACGCTCGGCGCCACGCAGACCGGCTACGAGCATACGACCAGCGCCACCAACAGCGGGTTGAAGATGAAGTTCCCGTTTTTCAACGGGCGCGATATGGTCAACGCGTCGCATCGCCTGGTCACCCAAGAATTGGGCATTGCGCGTCTGCTGGCCGTGACCGGCACCTCGTCCGGCGGCATGGACAGTGTGCAGTTCGCTGTCAGCTACCCGCAATTCATGGACGGAATCTTCCCGGTGGTCGGAGGTGCGCTCTGGACCACGGACTATCTCTTCCGCGGGCCGCTTGGAGTTTCGATCATCGAATCGTGCAAGGGCTGGGACGGCGGCAACTACGACGTGAACCCGAAGCAATGCGCGACCAACGCGCTTTCGCAGTGGGTGCACTACTTCTATACGCAGGAGTGGTGGGACAAGTACGTCGATACGCCCGAGGCCTACACCAGGTGGCGCAACATGATTGGAGAGGACTACCTCGACGTGCAGGATGCCCGAGACCTTTACTACCGGATCGTGGCTTTCGGGCGCGGCTGGGTCGGCGATACCCCGGGTTTCGACGGCGACATCGGGAAGGCACTCGGCGCCATCAAAGCAAGGACGCTGTTCATCTACAGCCCGCAGGATCGTTTCTTCCAACCGCAGCATGTGGATGCTCAGGTCAAAATGATCCCGAATGCGCGCGCGCTGGCGATCGATTCGAGCGCGGGCCACCTGATCGGCCTCAACGGCGATCCGAATGCGACGCGGATCATGGGCGACGCCATCCGAGTCTTTCTTCAAGAGCTGGGCGCGCAGCGCATGTCAGCCAAGTGATTTGCACAGCCGTGGGTTGAGCGGCTGAACACAGGAGCAAGCAACATGGACGCATCAAGACTGCTGGATCTTCGCCGCCGCGAGTTTCTCGCGCGTACATCGGCGCTGGGCGCCGCCGGCCTGTTCGGCCTGGCGCCCAAAGCGCTGGCGGCCGACCCGCCGCCCGAGACCACGCGCGTGCGGCTAGTGCACGCACCCTTCATCTGCCTCGCACCGCAGTACCTCGCCGCAGAGTTTCTCACGATGGAAGGCATCACAGATTGGGAGTATGTCCAACTGGGGTCGAGGAACGGCGGCATCGACGCCCTCGTCGAAGGCCAGATCGACATCACGATGTGGGACGCGCACAGCCCGATTTCACTGATCGATGCGGGCAAGCCGATCGTCGTGCTGGCCGGCGTGCACGGCGGCTGCTACCAGTTGTTCGGCAACGAGAGCGTGCGCGCGATTCGCGACCTTAAGGGCAGGACGCCCGTGGTGCACTACCTCGGCGGCGGTGACCACGTTCTGCTCTCGTCGATGCTGGCACGGGTCGGCATCAACCCCGAGAAGGATGTCAACTGGATCACTGGCCGCGGTGCCGACGCAATGAACGTGTTCGCCAGCGGCAAGGCCGACGCGTTCATGGGCTTCGCCCAAGAGCCTGCGGAGCTGCGCGCCAAGAACATTGGGCGCGTAATCCTCAACACGGCGACCGACCGCCCCTGGTCGCAGTACTACTGTTGCTTCGTCATCGCGAACCGCGACTTCGTGGCTCGCAACCCTATCGCGACCAAGCGCGTGCTGCGCTCGATCCTCAAGGCGTCCGACATCTGTGCCGCCGACCCTGAGCGCGTCGCGCGCTTTCTCGTCGACATGCGCTACGAGACGCGCTATCCGGTCGGGCTGGAAGTGATGAAAAACACTTCGTACGCGCGCTGGCGCCACGACAACCCCGAAGACACTCTTCGCTTCCACGCGCTGCGCTTGCACGAGGTCGGGATGATCAAGACTAATCCCAATAAACTCATCGCCCAAGGCACCGACTGGCGGTTTCTGAACGAATTGAAGAAGGAGTTGAAGGCGTGACGTATTCCCCCTTCCTGACCTTCCCCCGCAAGCGAGGGAAGGAATCCATCCCCCTCCCTTGCGCGCCTTGCGCGCGGGGGA
>CAZYTR010000304.1:0-2394 GCA_964650365.1 uncultured Alcaligenaceae bacterium
GCCGGTTTGAAACCCGCGCTTGGTCGTAACACCACGGGGTTCCCAAACCGACTCAACTTGGCTTGCCTCGCGAATCAGGGCGCTGAGAAACTCAGCATCCGCGCCGGCACCAACGTACCGATCAACGATCCGCACCTTATCCAGCGGGTTCGGACAGAACGGGTGGGGATCCGGTCGCCCGAGTTGGTGGGAAACGTAGGCACTGAGGCATGCAGATTCCAGATTGGTCGCATCGCCTGGAAGATGATGCTCAAGGTCCTCGAAAAAGTTCGCGTGGCGACCCAACCTCAGGAGGCAATCCAGCGTCAAAGCGCGACCGGAGCGATCATCGACTGTGCGGAAGCAACCCAGGGCCTCTTCGAGGCGGTTCTGGGCCCTGAGAGCGAGACCAAGACTCTTGGTCGCAGTGGCCATGGATGGCTCAAGTGCGATGGCCTGTCGATAGCTCTCGATGGCCTCCTCAGTCCGGCCCAAGTTGTAGAGCGCCTTGCCGAGAAACTGGTGAATGTTCGCGGCTTTGGGCGATAGGGCAACGGCAGCTGAAAGGTAACCAAGAGCCTCCTGTGGCCGGCGCATCTGGCGCAGCAGGTTGCCCAGGCTGACATTTGCCCGCACGTTTTTCGAGTCAATTGTGAGCGCTTGGCGGTAATGTTCTTCAGCTGTCTGATTTTGACCCTGGGCATGCAATGCATTGCCGAGATTGAGATGCGCCTCGGCGCTTCCAGGTTTGAGGCCGATAACAGTGCGCAATCGTGGCACCGCTTCTTCCGGCCTTCCCAGTATCACCAGCATTGCCCCCAGGTCATTCTGGGCGGCGGCAAAATTGGGTGCCGCATTCACTGCGCACTCCAGGAGTTCGGTCCCTTCCGCAGGGCGCCCGGTCTGGAATCGGATCAGGCCGAGCAGGTGCAGTGCTTCGGGATTGGCCGAGTCCTGCCGGAGCATCTCAAGGCAAGCCGCTTCGGCATTCGCGGACCGACCCGCAGTGTAGTCGGACCAGGCTGACTCGATCGCTTTGGGTTGCAGCGGAATCTCCAAAAAACAACTCCGGTCAGGGAAAGTTGGGGCCGTCCGTGCAGGCCACCATAGTACGCAGCATATTCACTAATTTGACAGCTTTTCCCTCAACAATCCCCGCATCGAGCGTGGCTACGCCTGTGGGGGCCGGCGCGACGAGCCAAAGCCAATGCCACGAGCAGCTCAGTCGACTGTTCTTGATGCTCCACCGAAATCGTGCCGGCCGCCCCTTCCATTGGCAACCAGATGATCTACCCTTCGCAAAATTGCACCTTCTGCTTGGCTCTCTCTATTGACCTGGGCAGCGATCCTCTCAAGAATCAACTCGTACAACGATATGTGGCGCGTTCGGGGAAAAGTATGCCGTTAGACGACAGGTTTTTCCAAACGGTAGCTCCGCTATTGAGGCGGGGCATGGGCACTGAGAACGTAGGCCCGTTGCTCTACTCTTTAGTGCGCATGACTCGTCCACGCAACGTGCTCGAGGTTGGTCTTGGATTTACGACGCCATTCATCGCTCAAGCACTTAGGGATAACGCAGAGGAGTTTGAGGCAGACAGGCGCTTACTGGGCAATAAACAAGAGCCGGGACGGCTCTCCGTGCTCTCGACGAAACATTACGATTCGGACTACAGGCCTCGCCTACACGCGATTGATGACTATTCGGCCAAGGGATCAAGTGCGCCAAAAGTACAGGCGACCTTGGAACTTCTCGGCTTGGGGGACCTAATCGAACTACACCAGGGTGACTTTCGCGGTCGGAGCAAATCAATGCCGAGCGACACGTTCCCGCTTGATCTGGTCTGGTACGACTGCGGCGGACTCCCGGAGTATGTCGACTTCATTCAGGAATACTGGGAATTCATCAATCAGGACCATGGTTTGCTACTGCTGCATTTTACGTATTGGCCATTTCTCCTCGATAACCACGGCACATTGCGCCCCAAGACCGATAGTGGTACCACCGGAAACGAAGTCCGAATGATCAGCAACCCGATTCTTAATGAGATCAAGAAGCAGCAGGGCGCCGCCGGCTCCCACGCCCAGTTTGAGGTATTGAGCTTGTTGGAGCCACATAAGGAAAATCAGGGTAGCGTCACCATGATCCGAAGACTCGCCGCGACTTCGATGTGCAGAGAGGCTGATTTCCAGGAGGAAGTCACGGCAATCTTCGGTATGAAGCCCAAGCCCTTTATTGGACTTTGAACAATACCTTCAAGTTTGGTGCCTTGTGGGATATCAGTGTGGCGCCCGCGATCGACAAGGCGAGAGAGGCCGCCGCCAGCCTGGGCGACCGGGGGCTCGTGGAGGTCACGGGCATGGGAGCCTATCTGGACTCGGAATTCTGTCCCCCGTTGACGATGAATCGATTGCGCC
>CAZYTR010000305.1:0-4345 GCA_964650365.1 uncultured Alcaligenaceae bacterium
CGCCTGCCTTTCAACCGCTTTACCGGCAGATCAAGAGCTTGATCACCCAGAGCCTGGTAACGGGAGAGTGGCGTCCGGGCGAACCGATTCCCAGCGAAATCGAGCTTGCCGGCCGTTTCAGCGTGAGCCAGGGCACGGTACGAAAGGCAATAGGCGAGCTTGCCGGCGAGAACCTGTTGGTGCGCCAGCAGGGCAAGGGTACTTTTGTCGCTTCCCATTCCGAGGAGCGCAGCCGTTTTCCCTACCTGAGCATATCGCCTGACCGCGGCACCCTCGATTCGCTCGCAGCGGCACTGATCGACTGCCGCAAGGTGAAACTGGACAGCGCCTCCGCGAAGAAGCTCGATCTTGCCTCGGGCGCCGGCGCATTCCTGATTACGCGCGTGCTGGCGATCTCCGGCAGTAACGCGGTGTACGAGGAGATTCACCTGCCCGCGACCCAATTCAAGGGACTGACGGTGGAAACCATCGAGCGCCACCACTGCATGCTCTACAGCATGTACGAGTCCGAGTTCGAAGTTCGCATCCTGCACGTCGATGAGCAGCTCAAGGCCGTTGCGGCGGACGGGATGGTTGCGAGGCGTCTCGGGATCGCCAAAGGCGCGCCAATACTGACAATCGAGCGCGTGGCCTGTACTTACGCGGACAAGCCCGTAGAGCTGCGCCGCAGTTTCTGCAACACCCAAGACCACCATTACCGCAACCGCATCGTATAACTGCCGGCGCACTCTCCTGACTGCGCGACTGGCCACCGGGACCCGTTGATGATCGCCCGCCCACGACCGAAATTCCTCGACCTCACGAAGATCCGGCTACCGGTGCCGGGTTTCGTATCGATTCTGCATCGCATCAGCGGCGCGGCGCTGTTCCTGTTCGCGGGCGTGCTGCTGTATCTGTTCCAGGAGAGTCTGGCGTCGCCGGAGAGTTATTTGCGTTTCCGCGCGGTTGCCGACCATTGGCCGGCCAAGCTGTTCCTGACTGGCATGCTGTGGGCTTTCCTGCACCATTTCTTTGCCGGGATCCGCTTTTTGCTGCTTGATGTGGACATCGGGTCTGAACTCAGGACCACGCGGGCGATGAGTTGGGGCGTGCTGGCGGCAAGTCTGGTGCTGACCGTGGTCCTGGGGGCGTGCCTATGGTGAACAACGCCGTCGGCACCCACCACGGGTTCAGGGACTGGCTGGTTCAACGCATCACCGCGGTACTGATGGCGATCTACACCATCGTGTTCGTCGGCATCCTCCTGATCTGCCCGCCGCAGCACTACGCGGAGTGGCGCGCGCTGTTCGAAAACCTGCCGATGCGCGTTGCGACCTTGCTGTTCTTCGTCAGCCTTTTCTGGCACGCGTGGATCGGTCTGCGCGACATTCTCATGGACTACATCAAGCCCGCGTTGGTACGACTCGGTCTGGAGATTGTGATTGCGGTGCTTCTGGTAGGTTACGCCGGCTGGGCGATTGAGATTCTTTGGAGCCTCTAGTGTCGATCCCGGCAAGAAAATTCGATGCGGTGATCGTCGGTGCGGGCGGCGCCGGAATGCGCGCGTCGCTGCAGCTGGCCGAGGCCGGCTACAAGGTCGCCGTGGTGTCGAAAGTGTTCCCGACCCGCTCGCACACGGTGGCGGCGCAGGGCGGAATTGGTGCCGCGCTCGGGAACATGGGCGAAGACAACTGGATGTGGCACATGTACGACACCATCAAGGGATCGGACTGGCTTGGCGACCAGGATGCAATCGAGTTTCTTTGCCGCGAGGCGCCCAAGGTGGTGATCGAACTCGAGCATTTCGGCATGCCTTTTGACCGCAACCCCGACGGCACGATGTACCAGCGCCCGTTTGGTGGACACATGCAGAATTTCGGCGCCGGGCCGGCGGTGCAGCGTTCCTGCTGCGCGGCGGACCGCACCGGCCACGCAATGCTGCACACCTTGTACCAGCGCAATGTGCGCGCCAGCACCCTGTTTCTGGTCGAGTGGATGGCACTGGATCTGATCCGCGATGCCTCCGGACAGGTGCTGGGCGTGACTGCAATGGAAATAGAGACCGGCGAGGTGTCGGTATTGCAAGCGCGCGCAGTGCTGTTCGCCACCGGGGGCGCGGGGCGAATCTATTCCGCCAGCACCAACGCCTTCATCAACACCGGTGACGGATTGGGCATGGCGGCGCGCGCCGGAATTCCGCTCGAAGACATGGAATTCTGGCAGTTCCATCCGACCGGCGTGGCCGGTGTGGGAGTGCTGATCACCGAAGGCGTACGCGGCGAGGGTGGTTACCTGCTGAACAAGAACGGCGAGCGATTCATGGAGCGCTATGCGCCGAACGCCAAGGACCTTGCGAGCCGCGACGTCGTGGCGCGGGCGATGGCGACCGAGATCAAGGAAGGGCGCGGCTGCGGGCCCGATGGCGATTACCTTCTGCTCAAGCTCGATCATTTGGGCGTGGAACTGATCGAGAGCAAGTTGCCCGGCATCCGCGAGATCGCCAGTAAATTCGCCAACGTCGATCCGGTCAAGGATCCGATCCCCGTTGTCCCGACCTGTCACTACCAGATGGGCGGGATTCCCACCAATTACCGCGGTGAGGTGGTGGCGCCGCAGGGCGGGAATCCGGAAGCGGCGGTGCAGGGTTTCTACGCTGCAGGCGAGTGCGCCTGTGCGTCGGTGCATGGAGCGAACCGGCTTGGCACCAATTCACTCACCGACCTGCTGGTGTTCGGAAAATCCTCTGGCGACACCATGATTCGTTTCCTGCAACAGAATCCCACCCACAAGAATTTGCCGGCCGATGCGTCCGACAGGACGATGGCGCGGCTGGCGCGCCTGGACAACCAGAAGGACGGAGAGAGCGTGCATGAAGCCGGCGCGGAATTGCGCCGGATCATGCAGGCGCACTGCGGTGTGTTCCGCTTCCCGGACCTGCTGGTGGACGGTGTCAGGAAAATAAAGGAAACCGCATTGCGCGTCGGCCGCACCGGGATCAAGGACAAGAGCAGGGTATTCAACACCGCGCGCGTCGAGGCGCTCGAGCTCGAAAACCTCCTCGAGGTGGCGATCGCCACGCGGGTTTCCGCCGAGGCGCGCAAGGAAAGCCGGGGCGCTCACGATCGTGCCGACCATCCGAAGCGCGACGATGTCAACTGGCTCAAGCACACGCTGTGGTACAAGGACGACAGCCGGCTCGAATACAAGCCGGTGCATTTGAAGCCGCTGACCGCGCAGAGCATTGAGCCAAAAGTGAGAACGTATTGAAACGTGAGGCGAGAGGCGTGAGGCGAGAGGCGTGACACGCAACACCCGAAATCCGATGCCGGAAACGATCCTAGAGGCTAACCAATGAAATTCAGGATTTACCGCTACGACCCGGACAAGGATGCCAAGCCCTACATGCAGGACTACGACGTCCAGGTGCCGCCGACGGAACCGATGCTGCTCGATGCGCTGATACGCATCAAGTCGACGGACGACAGCCTGTCGCTGCGCCGCTCCTGCCGCGAGGGGGTGTGCGGTTCGGACGCAATGAACATCAACGGCAAGAACGGACTTGCATGCATTACGCGGCTGGCCGGCCTCAAGGAACCGGTCGAACTGCGACCGCTGCCCGGGCTGCCGGTAATCCGCGACCTGATCGTGGACATGTCGCAGTTCTTCAAGCAATACCACTCGGTGAAGCCCTACCTGGTGAACAATGAGCCGCCGCCCGAAAAGGAGAGGTTGCAGTCCCAGCCGGAGCGCGCGGAACTCGACGGACTGTACGAGTGCATCTTGTGCGCCTGCTGTTCGACCGCGTGTCCGTCGTTCTGGTGGAACCCGGACAAGTTCGTCGGGCCGGCCGGATTGCTGCAGGCCTACCGCTTTCTTGCCGATTCCCGCGATCTCGCCTCCAGCGAGCGCCTCGAAGACCTTAAGGACCCGTACCGCTTGTTCCGCTGTCATTCGATCATGAATTGCGTGGACGCTTGTCCGAAAGGGCTCAATCCGACGCGGGCGATAGGCAAGATCAAGGACCTGATGGTCAAGCGCGCCGTCTGAGCAGCGATGGCAGAAATAGACCGGGTGCGCTGGCACTGCCGGCGAGGATTGCTGGAACTGGACGTGGTACTGACCCGGTTTCTGGAGCGCCACTTTGAAACGCTGTCCATGCAGCAGCGCGAGGCCTTCAGCCGCCTGCTGGACTATCCGGACAACGATCTCTGGGATTTCGTGAGCGGAAAACAGCCGCCGCCCGACGCGGTTACGGCCCGCATCATCAGCTTATTTGATTGATCCTTATTGCACTGCATCCCAGTGTCCCCTCCCGTTGAGAAGCTGCTAAACTTAAAGCCTTATTAAGCAGGTGAAGCGAGCGAGG
>CAZYTR010000306.1:0-3844 GCA_964650365.1 uncultured Alcaligenaceae bacterium
GTGCTGACTCCGGCACTGTCGATAGAGCTGCTGCGCATAGCCAGCGATATACCGGCGTTCTCGATCGTGGCCGACGACGGCGGCGTTCGCAGCATCGGTATCGGAGATATCGTGATACCGACGAACCCCGACGGTACGGTATGGGTGCACTTCAGTGCGCACGACGAGGCGCGATTCGTATCGGCGCTCGACGCAATCCGTGGCAACATCGATCCCGAACTCATCCGCGGCAAGATTGCGCTGGTCGGCGCGACCGGGCTGGGGCTGCTCGACTACCAGGCCACGCCGATCGGACAGCGCATGCCGGGAATCGAAGTTCACGCACAAATCCTCGAAAGCATCTTTGAGAACAGTCTATTGCGCCGCCCCGGTTACCTCGAGCACCTGGAACGCCTGCTGCTCCTGACCTGCGGGCTGATTCTGATTTTCGCGGTACCGGCTGCAAAGCCGAGAATAGCTGCGGTTATTTACGCTTCCGTCATCGCCGGTCTGTTGTCTCTCGGCTTCGCGTTCTACTACTGGAAGCAGTTGCTGATCGACGTTTCCTGGGCTGCCGCCGCCTCCAACGCGCTGTTTGCCGTGATGCTGACCGGTACGCTCGCCGAGTCCGACCGCCAGCGCCGTGCGCTCAGGCGCGCGCTGGAAGCCGAACGCGAAGCGGCGGCCCGCGCTGCCGGAGAACTGGAAGCGGCACGACGCATCCAGATGGGGATGCTGCCGCCGCCATCGGCAAATTTTTATGGCGATCCGCGCTTTTCACTGCAAGCGCTGATCGAGACCGCGAAATTGGTCGGCGGCGATTTGTACGATTTCTTCAAACTCGACGCCGACCGGCTTTTCTTCATGGTCGGTGACGTTTCCGGCAAGGGACTGCCGGCGAGCATCTTCATGGCGGTGAGCAAGGCTCTGTACAAGAGCGCGGCCTTGCGCAGCCGCCTGGAGGGCGGCGCGATCATCAACGAAGTGATGCGGGCCGCCAATGATGAAATCGCGCGCGACAATCCGGAGATGCTGTTTGTCACCGTATTTGCCGGCATCCTCGATCTGAGATCCGGTGAACTCAACTACTGCAACGCCGGGCACGACGCCCCCTACCTACTGCACGCGCAACGTCTGGTGCCGATACACCTCGAGAGCGATTCGGGGCCGCCATTGTGCGTAATCGGGGGCTACACCTACCGGTCCCAGCGCTACCAGATGTCGCCGGGCGAATCACTTTGCCTTTGTACCGATGGCGTCACCGAAGCGATGAATGCGGGCGGTGAGTTCTACGGGCGCCAGCGGCTGTTCTCGGCGCTTACAGCGGCGCTTGCGGCCAGCGATGCGGTGAAACTGCTGGAAGTGGTGCGCGATGACGTGCGCGAATTCGTTGGTGCCACCGAGCGCTCGGACGATCTCACCATCCTGGCGCTGCGCTGGAACGGCGGCAGCCTATGAGAAAAAACGCGACGACGAGGCGGGGAAAGTGCGCTGAAAGATCAGCGCACGATGATTTCGACGCGCCGGTTCATGGGTTCGGCAGTGCCTGCGGCGGTGCGTACGACCGGCTCACGTTTGCCACGACCGGCGACTTCGATGTCCTGCCTGGGAATGCCGCGACTGGTCAAATCTTCGCGCACCCGCTGTGCGCGCAGCAAGGAGAGTTCGTCGTTGTACTCCGCGGTCCCGACTGCGTCGGCATGACCAATGACCGAGATCTCCGGATCGGGGCGCGCCGCGATTTCGGTAAAAATTCGCTCGATTTCGTCCTCGGACTCGGGCGTGAGTTCGTCCTTGCCTTCGAGGAAATACAGCAGAAATGTGGAAGGACGGACAGGCAACGCGGTCAGCGAGGCGGTGAAAACCTGTGTCGCCAAATCTTTATCGTAGGTGAACGATTCGACGCGCCCGGAGACGACGATACTCGCCGCCGCATAAGGCCTGTCGAGAACTACAGCATCGCTGCCGCCGCTCCGGACCACCACTGCGCCGACGGATCCGTTGGCCTTGGGCAGCAGCACGACGAGGTCATTGCTTGCCTGCGCCGGTGCGGGCTGTATGGCATTGGGTGCAATCGGCCGGGGCGCGTTCACCCATCCCGGCGACCCCGACGTAGAATAACGGGACGTAGTGTGGGTGCACGCCCCAAGAATCAGTACGATCGCGACAATGACCAGCGCATTGACAAAACGCATTGTTACTTGGTAACCGATTCGTCAACTTTCACGACGAACTCGGTGCCGCGCACGCCCATGATTGCCGCCGGCGTCTTTACCCGCATGGCTTCAGGCGACTGCTTGACGATCTGGCCGGAGACGACCGCGAGCGTGCCCTTCTTCAGCACGGTGTCGAACTCGCCCTTGTGGGTGGTACTGTCGAACACGAAGCGCTCGATCACCAATTCGCTGTTGGGGCCCGCAGACAACAGGCTGTTGTCCTGGAAGGTGATGCCCACCGAACCATCGGGGCCGGTCTTCACAGTATCGCGCGCCTGGACCGTGGTGCCGACCGGCGCGGGAAGGCGTTTGCCGTCACGCTCAATTTGCACCTCACCCTTCGACACTTTTATACGTCCGGCATCCGCAGCCAGCGAGGGCAGCGCGACCACCGCGCACAGCAGCAGCAGAAAGCCGAACATCAGGAAATCCTTTTGTAACGTCAATACTTTGCTCATTTTTATCCCCTTCGTGGGTTACTTGGCCGGCAGTCGACGCCGGCGCACAGTTAATCGAGCAAGAAGCATGCACATTGCCATCAAAACGGCGGGTCTGGCCTTTGCGGAAAAGAGCACTTGACTGTCCAATCTAGGAAAAGCGTGAAGCACCTGAGCCGCACATTCCCCGCCCGATTGAGGGCATTCGAACAGGTGAAGGCAATGATCTTCGAATTCGGTGAAGCGGCCGGACTCGGCCGCGAGGATCGCCACAAACTGACGCTAATTGTCGAGGAACTGTTCGCCAATACCGTGACCCACGGGCACCGCGGGGACAGCAATGCGCCGGTGCAGATTTCTCTCGAAGAGACCGACGCAGGCGTGCAACTGACCTACGAAGATTCGGCGCCGCAGTACGATCCCTTTGCCGCCAGCCGGCGCACCGACATCGAATCCACTATCAACGAACGGCGCGTCGGCGGCCTTGGCGTGTTCCTGACCATCGGCCTGACTAACGATGCCAACTACCGGTTCGTCGAGGGCCACAATCGCATTTCGCTCACGTTGGTGCCCAGCCGAGAGTAGCGGGCGCGGCATCATCCCCAGAATCCCGCACTACAGCAATCCAGAACAAAAACTATGCAGGCAATCAACATCGAAGATCTGCGCAGCCGGGCGCGCCGGCGTCTGCCGAAAGTGATTTTCGAGTTCATCGACGGCGGCGCCCAGGATGAGACCACACTGCGCGCCAACCGCGAGGACTTCCAGAAGTGGCGCTTCCGCACCCGGGTGCTGACCGACGTCTCCCGGCGCGACCAGTCGATTACCTTGTTCGGCCAACGCTGCGCCTCGCCTTTGATTCTCGCGCCGACCGGACTCGCGGGACTGTTGTCGCGCCGCGGCGAACTGGCCGCAGCCCGCGCCGCGGAGAAGTACGGCGTGCCCTACTGCCTGTCCGCCATGGCCACCTGCAGCATCGAAGAGATCACCAACGAAACCGCCCAGCCGAAGTGGTTCCAGCTCTATGTGCTGCGCGACCGGGGACTCACCAAGGAGTTCATCGAGCGCGCGCGGGCATCGCGCTGCACCGCGCTGGTCCTTACCGTGGACACCAAGGTGCAGGGGCCGCGCGAGCGCGATATGCGCAACGGCTTCACCGTGCCGCCGCGTTTCACTCTCGCGACGATGCTCGACTTCGCCCGCCATTTCTCC
>CAZYTR010000307.1:0-12704 GCA_964650365.1 uncultured Alcaligenaceae bacterium
GTTCCCACCGCGCGTTACGTTGAGTTGCTCAACGAGGAAATCAAACGGCACCCTTACTACCAGAAAGGGATGCAGTTTGTCGCGGCACCCTCCCCTTATACCGCCCCCCAGTTGCTGGATGTCACGTGGGACAAGGAAAAATGGAGTGAGTACAACTTCGTTTTCGCAGCCGCCCACCGCGTCGTGCGGGCGAGGTACCACGCCAAGTCATAGCAGTTATTGATCCGCGCGGACGCCTCCCGTCCGCGTTTTAGAGCTACCATGGTGCTGGCGTCGGCTTGGCTGAAATACGTCGAGGCCGATGTCCCGTCGAATTAAGTTCAGAAAAAATCAACACAGGGAGGATCGACCATGAGCAAGTCAACCTTGAGCGGGTTGTTTTTGGCGGCGTTAGTCGCGTTCGTCCCGGCATCCGCAACTGCGGATACCGCGGCCGATATAGAACGGATGGAGCAGCTGCGGGGTCAGGCCATCCTGAACGCCGACATGCCAAGGCTTTACGACATTTACGCCGAGGAATTCTTCTACAACATGGCCCGCGGGGTCTCATTGACCAGATCGGAATACCTGCCTATGTATGCGTCAGGCGAACTGAAGGTCAATAAGGCGGAGGGTGAAGGCAGGGATATCCGCGTCTATGGCGATACGGCAGTTGTGAGTGGCATTGTGCATGTCAACGCCACGATCAAAGGAGAGGACAGGATTCTCCATCTGCGCTACTTGAATGTGTGGGTCAAGCGGGGAGACGACTGGGTGCTTGTCGCGCGTCAGGCGACGAATCTCCCGGCGCAAAACTGAGAGAAAGCTGTGAGCGTCGAGCCGCGCAGCTACGCGCCTGCGCGGTCCGGCGCGCGTTTGAATTGCCGGCAAGACCATCGCCACGTTCCGCCACTTCGCGATCATCCCGCAGCCCGAGTCACGACAATATACGCTGCGGCGTATTTTTTTCCGGTCTTACGGACTCTTCTGGTAAGTCCCCACCAATACTGCCTGCTCGATGACATGCCCCTTCATCGCCTTCTCGACATCGGCCTTGCGCGGTTTCTTCAATTTCGGAAGAACGGTATCGAGAGCGTAGAGCTTGTGGAAGTAGCGGTGGCGCCCGATCGGCGGACACGGGCCGCCGTAGCCGGTGCGCTGGAAATCGCTCGTGCCTTCCAGCGTTCCTTCGGGGAGTTCGTTTGGCGAGACGCCTTGCGGCAGACCCGTCGCCGAGGACGGGATGTTGTAGAGAACCCAATGGACCCAGGTCATCTGCGGCGCCGCCGGATCGGGCGCGTCGGGATCATCGACGATGAGCACCAGGCTCTTCGCATTTTCGGGAACACCACGCCATGCAAGCGGCGGGGAAACGTCCTTTCCCTGGCAGGTGTGGAGCTTGGGGATGCCGCCTTCATGCTCGAAGACGGACGATGTCAGCTTGAGCGTCATGGCTCGTTCCTCCTTCGGATAGACATTCTGGATCGCCGCTGCGGAAAAGGTGCCCACGTCAAACGCAATCCACCGCAACTCCAGCCGCATTCGCGGCCCCCGCGAGGCACCCGCCGCTTGCGGACCCGGAACCACCGTTACATCACTTGATCCCGCCCAACCACACCAGTACGTCGCCCTTCTCTTTCGCCGTGCATTCGCGCTTGAATACCAGCGTGCAGTTCACCCGCAGGAAGTCTTCCACGGTCTGCTGATCAGTCAGGCGTTTCGCGTTCGCCGATGGTGCCAGCGGCTGAATCTTCCGCACTTTCGCCTTTTTGGGATTGGGGTGCTCTTCATCATTGATGACATGACAGGCACGGCAAAGGATCTTGCTCTGGTGCGCGATGATCACTTCCCGAGGATCGGGAAGGTGGCAGGAGGCACAGGTGACAAAACCCAGGCCGCGGATGATCCCCTTTTCGTGGTAGATCTTCTCCCCGCGTTCCGCCGAGAACCCATCGAAACCCGGGTCTTCCAGCCTGGCCCCTTCCGCATAGTGATCCAGTATCTCTTGCGTCGGTCCGGCATGGAGAACCGCCGGCCAGAGAACAAGTCCCAAAACCGCCGCCAATTGCTTCATTGCCCCACTCCGAGAGATTATTCGAAGCTTCTTTCTACCGGATATTTTACGGTCCGCATGCGTTCAAAGCCATGCGTCCGCGGGAACTACTTTAACGCCGGCAATCGGCCGGCCTTAGGACGGGTACTTCCGGTGCAATTCCACCACCTGTTCGGGAGACAGAATCTTGAGCCGGTTGCCTCTCAACATCAAATACAGTTTCGCCGTTTCCTCCAGCTCCTCCGTGGCGTATACCGCGGCCTCGAGGTCCTTGCCGGCCACCACGGGGCCGTGGTTGGCGAGCAGGATCGCGTGATGTTTGCCAGCGACTTCGCGCACCGCGTTCGCGAGCGTAATGTCGCCAGGCGGGTAATAAGGCAACAGCACGAGGTTCCCGATCTTCATCACGTAGTAGGCGGTAATCGGTGGAATAGGCTGTTTCGGGTCGGTATCGGAGAGACAGGACACCGCCACCGAATGAGTGGAATGCAGGTGCACTATTGCGCCCGCGGACTGCCGCTGCTCGTACACCGACAGATGCAGAAAGGCTTCCTTGGTCGGCTTGCCGCCGGAAACCAGATTGCCCTTCGCATCGACTTTGGAAATGGTCGCCGGATCAAGCCGCCCCAAGCAGGCGTTGGTCGGCGTCATCAGCCAGCCGTCGTCCACCCGCGCGCTGATGTTGCCGGAACTTCCGGGCGTGAGTCCGCGATCGAACATGGACTTGCCAAGAATGCAGATCTCTTCCCTGAGTTTCGCTTCGTTCATATCTATTTTCTGTCTAAGATCCTACTCTCACCGCAGAGGACGCAAAGGACGCAGAGGAAAAACAAAACGAGGAAAAGCAAAATTGGAATTAAAAGCGGGGTGATTGATCGTGAACCTCTATCGGCACAATTTAACGTGGGGGGATCATTCGCCAATGAATGCCTTTAACTCCAGTCTGTTCTCTGTTGCCTTTCCTCCGCGTCCTCCGCGTCCTCTGCGGTGAGTGTTGCTTTAGTCACGGCTGGAGCTTGAAGGCTTTGGTGAAGAAATCCGCAGTGCCGAAGTTGCCGGACTTCAACGCCAGTGCCAACGCCGGTTCGCCGATCGAAAACGTCCAGGGCACCCCAGGGTCGATCTCCGGGCCGATTGCGAGCCCCTCGACGCCGAGCGCGCCGACCACCGCGCCGGAAGTCTCGCCACCTGCAACCACCAGCCGTCGCACACCACCCGCCACCAGCCCCTTGGCGACCTTGCCCAGGGTTTCTTCAACCAGCGCGCCCGCATGCTCGCGGCCGAGGCGCTCCTGCACCGCCTTCACCTGCTCGGGCGTGGCAGTCGAATAGATCAGCACCGGTTTTTCGGACAGCCGGCTCGCCGCCCAGTTGAGCGCTTCCTGCGCGAGGTCGCGGCCGGAAGCGATCGCCATCGGATCGAGTTCGAAGAACTCGTGATCCTGCTTCATCAGTGCAACCTGCCCCTGTGTCGCGACCGAGCAGGATCCCGCCAGCACGGCGGTGGGGCCGGTAACTATCGGCAACTGGGAGTGCTGGCCGCTTTTCATCAAGCCCTTGCGAACGAAGTTCGCTGGCAGGCCCATTGCCATTCCGGAGCCACCGCTGACAAGCTTCAGATCGGCGCATGCCTCGCCCAGCGTTACCAGATGTTCGTCGGTGATCGAGTCAAGGATCGCATGGCGGATCCCCTGCTTGCGGAGCTTTTCGAAAGCGTCGCGAATCGCCTCGACTCCATTTACGATGGTCGCGTACGGGACCAATCCGACCTTGTGCGTGGTCTGCCGCTGCAGCACCCGGACCAGCGAAGGATCGGTCATCGGGGTGAGCGGATGGTGACGCATCCCGGATTCGGAGAGCAGTTCATCGCCGACGAACAGATACCCCTTGTAGACGGTGCGCTTGTTGGTGGGAAACGCCGGGTTGAACACCGTGAAGTCAGCGCCGATCGCGTCCAACATCGCGTCGGCGACCGGGCCGATGTTGCCTTTGTCGGTGGAATCGAAGGTTGAACAGTATTTGAAGTAGAACTGCTTCGCGTCCTGTTGGCGCAACCAGTCGAGCGCGGCGAGCGACATGGTGACCGCCTCGTTGGCTGGATTGCTGCGCGATTTGAGCGCCACGATGATGCAGTCTGCCGCGGGCACTTTCAGCCCGGGACGCGGCACGCCCAATAATTGCACGGTGCGCATGTGGGCCTTGACCAGCGTGTTGGCGAGATCGGTCGCACCGGTGAAGTCGTCGGCGACGCAGCCGAGCAGGATGCTCACGGCGCGCCTCCGGTGAAGATGAATTTGAACACGAGGACTTCCTCCCTGACGTGTGGCTGTATTTGGGCATAATGGTACCGAAACCCGTGGGCAAAAGCCCGGAGTCTTCGCACCAATGACCGAAGTCATCGGAATAGATCACATCTATATCGCCGTGAGCGACCTCCGTCGTTCCGAGGCGTTCTATGACAAGGCAATGGCCGCCCTCGGCTTCAGGAAGAACAGGTTCACCATCGGTGGCGACCCGCACGTTCAGTATTTCAACCGGCACTTCGGCTTTGTGCTGCGGCCGGCCAGAAACCGGATTCCTCATGACTCGTATGCGCCGGGACTGCATCACTTCTGTCTGCGCGTGGAAGGGAAAAACGAGGTGAAAGACGCGGCGACGAAATTGCGCGCTGCGGGTATCGATGCGTCTGAACCGAAGCTGTACCCGGAATACGCGGCGGATTACTACGCGACCTTCTTCAGCGACCCGGATGGCATGCGGCTGGAAGTGACCAACTATCGCGCCGAGCGGCGGCAAAGGCACGATGAATGGGACAAGCTGGCCTGAGGCCAGCGATAAGAGCGTTGACGCAGAGAACGCAGAGAAAGGCAGAGGGCGCGGAGAAAACACGAATGGGAGAAGGGAGGCGAGGCCAACAAGCTATCCCCTGCTTCCGTGTCGGTGACTGGCGAGTGGCATCGAACACTTACTTTTTTTTCGTTCCGATATACTCTGCGACCTTTCTTGCCTTTCCTCTGCGCCCTCTGCGTCAACGCTTTTATAGCCGGTCGTGAGACCGGCTGCCTCAGGCTTTCCAGTGCGGAGGATAGGTCTTGTCGAAGTACGGCAACGCTTCGATGCGCTTCATCCATGCGCCGATCTTCGGTCCGATCGCGCTGAGAACATCCAGATCCGGCTTTTTCTTTTCCATGCGCAGGCACAGCGCGATCATCGGATAGAGCGTAAAGTCGGCTGCCGACAACTCGCCGGCAAGGAAATTGCCGCCCACGCAAGCCTCGAACATCGTCAGTTCAGTTGCGAGCGCTTCGCGCGCCGAGGCGATTTCCTGCAGGTCCCACTTCTCCCGCTTCGTGAACAGCACCTGATCGACGAGCCGCTCCAGTGCATGGGCGAAGTACTCGTCCGCTTCACGCACCAGCCGCCGGATCACCGCGCGCTGTTTGACATTGCCGGGAATGAGTTTCTTTCCCGAAGCGTATTGCTCGTCCAGGTACTCAACGATTGCGGCTGATTCGTAAAGGGCCAGGTCGCCGTCGGTGATCGCAGGCACTTTGTGGCGGGGGTTGATCTTCAGGAACTCGGGCTTCTTGAGGTCGCCCGCCGAGAATGAGATCGCCCTCAATTCGTAGTCAATAGCCTTGTGTTCGAGCGCAAGCCAAACCCGCCAGGCATACGGCGAGCCGGAACCATAGTAGAAGGTCAGTGCCATGGTGTTCCTGTGATTGGTGATGAGTGATGAGTGACTGGTACAAGCCTGGTTGGGCAGCGCGTACAATTTTGGCGCTGCCTCACACTGCGTCAATTTTGCCCCCAAATGGACCCGATAGTCATCCAGGCAATGGCCAAATGGCCCAACGTACCCAATGTATACGGGTGGTTGAGTCTCGATCGTCGTGGCAACTGGCTGATCAAGGGCGAGCGCATCGCCAACCCTGGCGTCGTGGCTTTTATCGGCCGCAATTACGCCGCCGACGAGCAGGGTCGATGGTTCTTCCAGAACGGACCCCAGCGGGTGTTTGTGACGCTGGAATACGCGCCTTTCGTGTTTGTCACGGCCGGCGCGGGCACGGCGTCGCTGATCATTCATACCGGGCGGGCGGTGGAGCGGGTCACCGGCGCGTGGCTGGACGAAACAGGCTCGCTGTTGTTGCGCTGGAGCGGCGGACCGGGCCTCGTCAGTGATCGCGACCTGGCGGGCATCATGGCCTTGTTCACTGACGTTCACGGCGAGCCGGTCGGCGACACCACGCTGGCAAGGGCTTTCGATGCCGAATCCCGACGTCACGCGACCGGGCTGTACTTCGACTACGCCGGCAACCGCGTTCCGGTCGGCCGTATTCACGCCGGCGAGGTCGCACAGAAGTTCGGGTTCGATCCGGATCCCCGACCGAAAGAGGGGGAGCCGGAATGTTGAAAGTTGGAACAAGCTGGCCGGAGGCCAGCGATAAGATCGTTGACGCAGAGTACGCAGAGGAGCGCAGAGGGCGCGGAGAAAGCACGAGAAAGGAGCCGGGAGGCAAGGCGAACAAGCGATCTGTTGCTTGGCTGTCAGTTGTAGTAGTCGCGACTACATCTGACAGACAATGTCCGCTTCTTGGAAATTTTATGCCGGCGAGCGACAGGCAAAAAACCGGCCAGGAGGAGACGGTCGAGTATTTCCTCCAAAGCGGTCACACGATCCGCATTGTCATTGGTAAGTGGATGGACGTCCTTGGAGGACGGCATGTTCTGAGCATTTCAAGAGTCGTGAGCAACCAGTCTGGTGAATAACTGTTGGGCCTCATGACGGGGCCTTGCATTGATTCCCCTCTAGAGTAGACTCGTCGACGTTTCACGTTAAGGCAGCGATAAGGAACCAGCCTGTCAGGTTGGTACTTAGCTTCACGTTCGGGCCGCAGGGCCTCCTCTCTCGGTACACCCTGTACCACTCTGCAAGAGCGAACCGATCAACAGCGCGCTTTCACGCCCTGTTGCTCAGCCGCTCACTTTTGCCATTGGGTCTTCATGGCTCGGACTCGCGCCGAGAGGATCACCCGACCGCGAGCGGGATGCGCCGACCGTAAGAACTGGCGCTGCATTTCAACGTACGGCGGAGGAGATATGAACGCAAAAACAAAGTTCATTTGTCTGGGTCTGGTAGCTGTCTGGTGCGCTGTTCCTGCTGTCAGTTTCGCCGGCAAATGCGCTGGGACAAACATCAATAACACGGTTTCATGGGACGAAACGGAGATAGCCAAAGGGACCAAACTCGCCACTTGGAGAGGAACGAGCGTCACCGTGAGTGACGACCCTAAGGCGCCATATCACCTGGTGTCTGGGGAATGTATAGGCAGTTTCCTCACGACCCCCGATGGAAACATGCGGGCTAGCGGAAGTTGTGCGCGCAGGGACAAAGACGGCGATGTCTTGAACGAAGAGTGGGTTGCAACCGATGGGGCTGGAGCCAAAGGAAATTGGAAGAACGTGGGTGGCACCGGCAAATTTGCGAACGCCGCCGACACCGCCCAATGGGAAGACATGCCGCTGCAGGGAAAGATGTCTGCCGTACGTTGGATCGGTAATTGCAAGTAGCCTCTCGGACACGCGGGCCCAACATCGCAATGTACCGGGGCGGCAACAGCCGGCATCGCCGTCTGCAGCCGTCCCGTGATTGCGGGCGTTAAGCCCTGACGGATCAAGTATTCGCGCGAGCGGCTTCATAGCGACGCGGAGGGGATACGCCACCCCGAATTTGGCGCGTTGAGTCAATGTGGAGGCCACCATGAAAACGATTCAGAAAGTCCTTTCTGTCGGTTCGGTCGCAGCTTGCCTGATTGCTCCCGTATCCAGCTACGCGGAAAGCGGGACGTACGTTCAAGTCATCAGTCTCTTGACCAATTACACGCAGTCCGAGCGCGGCGCTGAGACGGTGACAGGTGGATCCTCCAGCGGCACGGTCACTACGATCCAGAGTAGCGGCGGGCTGTTCGTCGAAGGCTCGAGCGGTCTCTTTGAATGCATAGTCTTTGCGAAGAAATCCGCCGCAGGGATGGAACTTGAGGCACCCTGCACGAGTACTGATACTTCCGGCGACAAAGTCTTCTCCGTCGCGAAGAGGAGATCGGGGGATGTGAATACAGGTGGAGGCGGACAGGGTAGGAGCGAACTACTCGGAGGTACCGGGAAGTATTCGGGGTTGACCGGCAGCTGCACCTATAAGGTCGACTTTCTCCCGGGAAACCGGGTGGTAAGCGTCTCAAAATGCGACTGGCAGAGATGACCGGTTCAGTCTTCAGTCTCTCAGCATCGACGGCGGCCTAACTTTGCAATGAACCGGAGCGGCAACAGCCGGATTCGCCGCCTGTTGCCACCCGGTGAACTGAGTCGTTGAACGTCCGCATTCGGATTTGACGGGTGACGGCTTCGGGTCGGACTGCGTCATTCGCCGAAGTCTCAGTTCGGCCAATAGCGGTTAGTCGTGGCGTCTTAACGCATAGTTGGGTGGGGCTTCATGTCTATCCTTGTCTACCGGCTGCTCCCAGACACCCCCGCACATGCATCATGCAGAGCACGGGCAACGGCTAACAGCCGATCGCGTTGCTCAAGCCTACGCAGGGGTATCGAGGGGAGCGACGAAACTCCGTTGGCCGCGCCCCAGATCGCGCCAGCCATTGCTCCAATGGTATCGACATCACCTCGGCACGCCACTACGAACTCATGCATCTCGCCAAAGGTTCTGGGCAGGAACCTCAAAGCGACATAAAGGGCGGTAACGCAGGATTCCGCCGCTGCGATACCATGTCCGAGGCGTTTGCTGACCTCCCGCGGCACGGACGCTTGGTCAGAGCCCAGCCAAGCTCGAACGATATCAAGGCGCTCGATGAAGGGTGCCGTCTCGCAATGCGCGACTGCAGCCTCCAGTATCCTCAACGCACTTTTCCCAGCCACCGCCTCGGCAGTGGCGGCGGCAATCATGACTGCACCCTCAATTCCCAAAGGGTGTGAGTGCGTTACACACGCAGACCCGCGTGCGGCTTCGACCAATTCATGGGGTCGAGCCGACCAGAACAAGCCGACCATCGGCGCTCGCATCGCTGCACCGTTTCCAAACGAGCCGTTGGAATACACCGACCGGTTCGCCTCCCGCCAGTCTGCGCCCCGCGCAATACGCCTCAAAAGTTTGGCCGTCCCGGGCCCATAGCCGCGACTCCATCGATAGCTTGCGGCGAAGCGCCGTGCCAAATCGTCCGGGTCAACGGCCCGCCTCGAAACCAGGGACTCGGCGACGTCCAGTGACATCTGAGTGTCGTCGGTCCATCGGGTTTCCCCTGACCGGGTCTTGCCGATAACACGCCAGACAAAGCGCTCGATCGGACCGCCCTCGAAAGGTGCACCGAGTGCATCCCCCAGCGCCAGTCCGAGCAAACACCCTTCGAATCGCTCTCGATTCATTTCCCACGCCTGTACACCTCAGCGGATGAAATGCCGTCCCGCTCGGCCAGCGAGTAGGCATGCCCCTTGAGGCACGCGCCAACGAAACAGACCACCGCGCCGCCGACGAACGTCCCCAACGCCGCCCAAAACCAGTGCAAGCCGATGCCACGCAAACCGAGGATCCCAACCACCCCCCCAGCCACCCCCGCGCCAGCGAACGCGAGGATCGCGGAGTACAGGCCGAGGTAGTACAGCCGGTCCCCAATCAGCCACCACCGCGCCGCCCGGTGCTTGCGGCGGCACAGCTCCTCGTAGAACGGGTAATCGAGCGACACCGGCCTCTGCCTCCGCCGCCTAACTAGTAAAAGACCGCATACTCATCTCTTTTCGTTCCGATCTTCTCTGCGCCCTTTCTTGCCCTTCCTCTGCGCCCTAAAAGGGTACTCCGACGTGCTACGCAAGTAGGGTATCTGCGTCAACGCTTCTGATGCCGGCCATCGGCCGGCTAGCCTTTCACCCGCTTCGAGGGGAAGGACTCGTCGACGTTATCGCGGAAGTAGCTGACCATCGAAGGCGCGCTCATCAGCCGCCGGTGCACTTCGGGCGCGACACCGGTGTACTGATTGATGCGGCCGTCGTTGAACTCCACTTCCAGCACCCGGCCGCGTTCGTCGTACCCGACCGCCCGGATCGAGCTCGAGTTCACTTTCTTTCTTTCCACGGGTTCACTCCGACCATAAGCCCATCCGGAATCGAGATCAGAGACCGGATTTTTTGCCTAGAAAATGTAGACGGTCAGCAGCAACAGGCCGTAGCCAACCATCAGGATGTAAACGTCGATCTGGTTCAGTATCTGCAGAACCGGGCCGGCGTAAGGTATGCCGCCGAGCGGCACAAAAAAACCGATCACTCCGACAATAAACAGCAGCAGGCAGATGAAGCCTGCGTTTCTGCTTGGTGCTTTCATCGCTTTTCCCTTTTCGTCAGCGGTCGCCCTTAGCGGGCCCACGTCCCGCCGGGACGTTTACTTGATCTCTGATGTGCTTGGAGTTTCGCTTTCAGCAGGAATGAAAGCACCCTCTCGTCCCGCATCGGGACAAGAAGATTTACGTCAGGAACTTAACCCGCCTTCCGTCTCTTGATCGGCGGAGATTTGCTTGAAGCTCCAACTCGACCGCGCCCTTGCGGGCCCGGCTATGCGTATTGCAAGTCCAAAGCTCGCGGCTCAGTGTCTGGTATCCATCGCGGATGCAGACTGCCCGCGAGCATCTGGGAAGCTTAGTTAGGCCGGTTGCCGGCTACCGGAAACGGCCAGGCCGCCGGTGCGGAAACTGGCTTCGGCGCGGCCGGAGCTGCCATGGCAGCCGGCCTCGCCGCAGGCCTCTTCTTGCCTGCTTTCTTCTTGGCCTTCTTCGCCTTCTTTTTGGCGGGCTTTTTGGCCTTCTTTTTCGCCGCTTTCTTTTTCTTGCCGGAGCGGCGCTTCGCCTTTTTGGCGGGCTTTTTGGCCCGCTTTTTGGCTGCCGGACGACGCTTCTTGGCGGCCTTTTTCTTGCCTGTGGACTTCTTCTTGGCGGACTTCTTTGCTGCTTTTCTCTTCGCTGCCATTTCTAATCTCCTAATAAAAGTTAAACAACGGAAACTACCGGCACTTCGAAGAATGGATCTTCTCGGTGCCAACCGCCAATGCCCGGCCGCGCGCCAAATTGGCCGCTTAGCCGGTCATCGGACAGTCCTGTTGGCCGCGAACGAAGAATTGCCGTGTCCGCAGCGCGATTCGTGAGAGAGGGGGCGGCCGGAAACGGGATAACTCCGACATCGGCCAATTGCCAGAAACGAAGAGAAAAAGAAACCTTGGGCTGGGGGCTCATGGCTCCCAGCCTGGCGGTTTGCTCTTTGGAGAGGCCCCGCGCGATTCGTAATTGAATAGTGAACTGCTTGTCCGGTTTACCCATTCAGCCCTAACAGGTGCACTGCCGGGCCGTTGAATCTGCCGGCGGCAGCGCGGGTCTCACAGAAAGCTTTTCGGCCCATGCATCAATCCCAGTTCAGGGCCCCGCCCGTCTGATACTCGATCACACGGGTTTCGAAGAAATTCTTTTCCTTCTTTAGATCGACCATCTCCGACATCCACGGGAACGGATTGGTCGCGCCCGGGAACAGCGGATCAAGGCCGATCTGTTGCGCGCGACGGTTGGCCACGAAGCGCAGGTATTCCTTGAACATCGGCGCATTCAGGCCCAACACACCGCGCGGCATGGTGTCCTCGGCGTAGCGGTACTCGAGCTCAACGCCCTTCTGGATCAGACCGCGGATCTCCTCGCGGAACTCCGGGGTCCACAAGTGGGGGTTTTCCATCTTTATCTGGTTGATCAGGTCGATGCCAAAATTACAGTGCATGGACTCGTCGCGCAGGATGTACTGGTATTGTTCGGCGGCCCCCGTCATCTTGTTCTGACGTCCCAGCGCCAGGATCTGGACAAAGCCGACGTAGAAGAACAGCCCCTCCATGATGCAGGCGAACACGATCAGGCTCTTCAGGAGCTGCTGATCGGTCTCCGGGGTGCCGGTCTTGAATTGCGGGTCCGTCAACGTTTCGATGAACGGGATCAGGAACTCGTCCTTGTCCCGGATGCTGGAGACTTCGTGGTAGGCGTTGAAGATCTCGCCTTCGTCCAGCCCCAGGCTCTCGACGATGTACTGGTACGCGTGGGTGTGGATTGCTTCTTCGAAAGCCTGGCGCAGCAGGTACTGCCGGCACTCCGGGGCGGTGATGTGCCGGTAGGTTCCGAGCACGATGTTGTTGGCCGCCAGGCTGTCGGCGGTCACGAAGAAACCGAGGTTACGCTTGATCACCAGGCGCTCGTCCTCGGTCAAACCGTCCGGATCCTTCCAGGTGCCGATGTCCCGGCTCATGTTGATTTCCTGGGGCATCCAGTGGTTGGCGCAGCCGGACAGATATTTGTCCCAGGCCCACTTGTACTTGAACGGGACGAGCTGGTTGACGTCGGCCTTGCCGTTTATGACGCACTTGTCTTCAACGCGCACACGACGCGACGCGACGTCCGCGGACGGACCGGATTCAGCAACGCGTGCCGGCGGAATATTGCCCGCCGGGATGTTGCCAACGACGGGCTGCAGCACCGGCCCGCCGATGCTCGGAATGTGATTCTCAACTTGCAGCATGCCAGCTTCCTTTATAAATGTTATCGGTGCAATGTCAAATACTTCTATGATATTCGGTCGCAATGCGACCCCTTTTT
>CAZYTR010000308.1:0-3381 GCA_964650365.1 uncultured Alcaligenaceae bacterium
TCAGCTACTTCGTCTTATTTTTTTCGCGGTTTTCTTTGCCGGCTTGCTGCCGCGTTTCGTCTGGCTTCTTGTAATCGCCGATAACGCTTTTCACGGGGCAGAATGTGAATGCCGGACATTTCTTGCAACCGACTACCATAGCGATGGGACATAGTGTCATCTCTCTTCTCCTATATTTATTCGGCGTTTGCGCCGCAGGCATGCCAGGGTGGCACTCATCGGGAACCAGTGGTTGAAGATCGGCGAGGCGATTGGAAACGGCGCGCCGTCTTGACTTCGTGACCAACGATGTTGCGCGCGAGCCAGCATCTACGCACTCGTCGACAAATACTCTCACGAGGCAAGTGACTGGCTTGCCCATACCGTGAGACTACTCCCAACTCCGAGACGGGTGCAACTTGGGGGGTAACGCTTTGTTCAGTGGCGCGCTTTAGCGCCGTGTGCAAGCGGTTGTCAGGTGCGCTATCCTGCGGCTCGTAATGCGCGCGCTGCGCATCCACGAGGCGGCCGTGGATGAAGCGGTCGAGGCCGCAGCGTGGTACGAAACTGAGACGTTTTCCCTACTCCGTAATTGTCCACGAGCGCGGTACAGAACTCTTTGTGATTGCCTTTGCTCATCACGCAAGACGTCCGGCCTACTGGCGTGATCGAGTGCGCGCCTAATTGTTGGCCCAGTTCGAGAAATCCTCCAGCTCCTGCTTCGGTCGCTGCACGAACCGATCGACGCAGCCGCGCTCGGACTGCTGCACTCGCTGCGGCAGGGACTGCCCGAGCTGAAGCCAGGCGAGGCCTGGCAGTCGGGCCATGCCCTGCACCGGCGCGAGGAACTGCACGCGCTTTGCGATTGCGTCAGCCGGGCAGCGGCGAGCGTGCTGCAGTTCCTGAACATCGGCGAACGGGCGATCGAAATCACCGGCTGCTGGACGAACCTGTATGCGCCGGGCGCCGCGCACCGCGCGCACAACCACCCCAACAATTACCTGAGCGCGGTGTACTACGTGCGCACCTGGCCCGGCGCCGACAGCATCAACTTCCACGACCCGCGCAGCCAGACCAGTGTCATCAGGCCACCGGTCACGGAACTCACTGCCGCCAACACTGATCAGGTCGTGGTGCGGGTTAACAACGGTACGCTACTGGCTTTCCCTGCGTATTTGCAGCACTCCGTCGATGGCAACGCCAGCGGCGAGAGCCGCGTGAGCCTTAGCTTCAACCTGATGTTTTCCGCGTTCACGGCAGCATTAAGCAAACCGCTGTGGGGCGATGAATGAGGCAGCGCCGTTCGGCGGTGTTTATTCTTATCCCTTGTTCCCTGCGTCCTTCTGTTCGAGGATAGCGCTCAACACCAGCAGAGTCACCGGCCAAAGTCCCACAAAGATTCCCCACCGTTCCGCGTGAGCTTCCATCAAGGCCGCTTTTAGCGCGGGGTCGGCGATTTTTGCGATGACCTGCCTTCCTACTTCAATTTCCGCACCGAAATACCACATCAACCACGACAGCGGGATGGAAACAATTGCCAGCCAGAATAAGACTTGAGACAAGGTTTTCATGTCTTCCTCCTCCTGTAGTTCAGACTACTCAATGGACTGTCGGCCGTGCCTGGCCGACAAGGCGAAACGCCCAGACCGAAAGCACCCCCGACGCGGGAAACGCTTCAGTTTCATGTCCTCTCGGCGGCCGGCGCTTGCGTCGTCGGATACTCGGGGCGGATATCGAAGTGCAGCCGGCGATGGGCGCTGCGCAGCGCCGTTTCCGCCTCCGCGGGGCTCGCCGCTCGAGAGAAGATGAATCCAAGGTAGCTCGCCCCGTCGGGAGGCGGCGCGATGATCTGGCCGGGCTCCGCCGTAATGCTCACCCCGGTGACGCCGGGTACCGACTGCGCGGCGGCCAGGCCCTCGATTCCATGGTAAACGCCGCGCCGTGGAATCGGGATCATCATCACTCCTGCAGCGCCACTCTCGCCGGCAACGGCGAGCGGAATTGGGAGCGATTCGGCCACCACCTGACGCAAAATCAGCTCCTCCAGGCTCATGCCCAGGGAATGGGTCAGCACTCGCCCGCACAAGCCCCCGATGGAACGGGCCGCGACCTCCAGAATCCAGACACCCTGGTCATTGATCCGCACTTCGGCGTGTACCGGCCCAGCCGCGAGCTCGGCCACGCGGCAGGCCCGGGCCACCTCCTGATGGATGCGGTCCTGGAGCGCCTCCGGCAGCCGCGAGGGTGTGATGTAAAGCGTTTCCTCGAAGTAGGGCCCGTCTAGAGGATCGGGTTTGTCGAACAGGGCGAGGGTGGTCAATTCCCCTCGTTGCAGACTGCCTTCCAAGGCGTACTCGCGTCCCGGAATGAAGTCCTCGAAGATGAGGCCCAGCTCCTGAGCGTCCCGGTCGGCGCGGGACTGAATGGCCCGTACCCAGCTCACCGCCCGCACCAGCGCTGCGGAATCATCGGCACGGATCACGCCGCGGCTCCCCGACAAACGCCGGGCCTTCACCACCACGGGAAACTTCAACTCGGGAACGAGTTTCCGGGGGTCTTCGCCGCTCGGCAGGTGATGGAATTCCGGGCAGAGGAACCCGCGTTCCCGGAGCAGCCGGCGGAACGCCAGCTTGTCGCGCACCTGGCGCACCGCGTGGGCGGAATTCCCCGGCAGGCCAAGACGCTCCGCCAGCAGCGCCGCAAGCTCGACTCCCGAATCGTCCACCGCCAGCACGGCATCGGGGTGGCCGTTGATCTCCCGCAGAACGGTGTCCGCGGCCTGCTCCGGCCGGTCGAAATGCAGCGCCATGATCGGAGGCAGGCCCCAGGATGGGGCCAGTTGGTGGCAGTAGTTGGCTACGGCCACGATCTCCACGCCCAGCTTTTTCGCGGCGCCAAGAAAATCGTCGTTGCGGTAGCCGGTAGTGGGCAGAAGCAGCAGGACGCGCTTCATGGTTTGGCTGGTTCAGAAATTGCGCCCGGAAGCATTTTGCCCGTCGGGCGACCCGATTCGCAATGCTCGAATGCACATTCTTGCGGCGCACCGCCGTCGAGCCACCGAGCTATCGACTGCCCCGGGTCAACGCCTGTAGCGCATCGTAGAGCGCATCGCCCGCGCGAGACGCGAAGTGCGGCCGAAAGAGTGCGTAGCATCATTTCAGCCATGGTATCGCACCCGGTCCGGAGTACGGCGCTTGTGCTCGCGGCGGGCGTTTGCATCCACCCGCCTGTCGGTTTCGTAGCTCCATGCACGGACTTCCACGAAGGTGCGCCATGCGCTGGGCCGGCTTTCGGATTGTGATTCTCTTCGCGTCATGTGCGGCCGGTCTGTTCGCCCTGCCCGCCGCCGCGCAGGGCACGCCGCCGGCGCGGCAGGATTTCCTTCCGCTCACTGTGTTCAAT
>CAZYTR010000309.1:0-19102 GCA_964650365.1 uncultured Alcaligenaceae bacterium
ACCCAACGGCGACGCCGTTGGGCGCTCGGGTTGAGCGCCAGGTTGGGCTGTGATCGAAGGCATTGACGCTAGCATACCGCGACCTTCACGAGAGAACATCGCCTGCAGGAAACCACCGCCGCTCGCATGACCACGAACCCACGGCTTGCGTCACGCGATCCGTAATCGGAGGCACTGGCTTACGCGTACCGACCCTGCGACGAGATCAGTGCCGGTGGCAACGTGACGCAAACGGATCCGGCGCTTGCACCCAAAGCCGATTCGGTATGCGAACATCTGCGCATGCGAGGAACGACTCCAGGTTCAGCCCACAGACGCCCAACGCCCGAATTCAGCCGCGCCGCTAGGCGTCGGCTGGAATGACTGGTTGGGCGGCTTACCTATCTTTCCGGCCGCTCACTCAACGATCTTCCAGTAGGAGTCCTTGCGGATCACTTTCCCGCCCCGGAACTCGTAGTGATCAGACCCTCGAACCTCTACCTTGCGGCCCTCCCTCGTCGTTCCAGTCAGCAACCATTCTGATACGCCCATGCGACCCGACACCCAGTGCCGACCGTCGCCATAGTGCACGTCAGGGGTTGCTTCGAATCTCATTGACAATCCCTTACGCACGGCGTCCTTTCCGGTGAAGCGAGTACCCCACGGCTTGTTGCCCCTGGGCATATCCAGCGAAGAGTCCTCGGCAAAGTGCACCATGATCCTGTCCAAGTCGTGTGCATTAAATGCCGCGGTCAACTCCAGAAGTAGCCCGTAGATGCTCTCTTCCTCTTCTGTCATGATCGCTCCAGTTTCAATGTTGATGCTCCCGGTTTTCGGAGGCTGCTGCGCACCAGCGGCAGTGCAGAACGTTGCGACAGTAAGGGCAGTTACGAAAACACAAAGTGCTTTGTGCATGACTCCTCCCTCTATAACGTCAACTTGCAGCGCCCAGTTACAGTGGCGCATCCGGCTCGCGCTCCGTTTACCTTCACGGCGCGAGTCCAGACAAAGGCCCAACGTGACGCCCGTCAGCGGCCGGACAGCAGGGGCGCGAAGCGCCGCTGTTGGACGGTCCGCTGGATGGGCTGGTTGGGCGTCATTGCTGACTTTGTGGTGACCATCTCTTGTCGTATGCCGCGCGAAAGTTTGCAGGTGGTGAGGTCACAGACAGATACTCGAACTCGAAATTGCCACTGTTCTCAAACCCGTGTAGGTCGCCGTCCTCGAACCGCACTACATCGCCTTGCGCAAACGCCACAGCTCTACCTCCCTCCAGCAGGATCTGCCCGCTCCCCCGAAGAGCAACCCGGACTTGTTCGGACTCTGCGTGGCGATGCGGAGGATTCTTCGCCCCGGGTTGAACAGTCACACGGGTAATGGTGATGCGAGACGACTGGGAGTTTTCCGGGAATAGCAATTGCCGAGACGTGACCCCCGAGTTCGTGAACTGAGTCATGGTTTCGGCGCGGATTAGCTCCACAGTCTCCTCCTCTATGACGCCCGACTAGAAGTCGGCACCCGAAAAGACGCTTTACAAAGCATCAAAGAGCTGTATATATTAACAGTATATCGAAGTTGCATAACGTCAGAACAATGGGTTAAGCGAAGTTTGGTGACCCCGAAGCGGGTTGTCAACCACGTGAAAAGGGAGTTTGCCGATGCCCACAGCCACGCCACGCCTGCTGGATCAGGTTCGCGATCGTATCCGGCTGAAGCATTACAGCATTCGTACGGAAGAGAGTTACGTTGACTGGATTCGACGTTTCGTGCTGTTTCAGGGTAAGCGCCACCCGCGGGAGATGGGGGCTCAGGAGGTTGAGGCATTCCTGACGCATCTGGCGGTTCGGGGGAAGGTCTCTGCCTCGACCCAGAATCAAGCCAAGAGCGCCTTGCTGTTTCTTTACAAGGAAGTTCTCGCCGAAGAACTTCCCTGGCTCAATGACATCGAGACCGCCAAGAGGCCGCAGCGACTGCCGGTCGTGCTCACGGTGGGGGAGGTCAATGCGATCCTTTCCAGCGTGGAGGGTACGGGCGGGCTGATTCTGCGCCTGCTGTATGGAACCGGCATGCGCATCCTCGAGTGCCTGCGCTTGCGGGTAAAGGACGTGGATTTCCTCCGCCGTGAGATCGTGGTGCGTGAAGGAAAAGGCTTCAAGGATCGCGTCACGATGCTGCCAGCGTCACTGGTAGCGCTGCTTCAGTCTCATCTGGACCGCGTGCAGAGGCTGCATGTCAGGGACTTGGCTGAGGGATACGGCGAGGTATACCTGCCTTATGCACTTGAACGAAAATACCCGAAAGCCGGACGGGATTGGGCGTGGCAGTATGTGTTTCCCTCGGGAAAACGATCCGTGGACCCGCGTTCAGGTGCCGTTCGGCGCCACCATGCCGACGAACAAAACATTCAGCGGGTCATGCGCAGGACCGTGCGAGAGGCGGGCATCCACAAGCCCGCAACGCCTCATACCCTGCGACATAGCTTCGCGACCCATCTGCTGGAGAATGGCTACGACATCAGGACCATCCAGGAACTCCTTGGCCACGCGGACGTAAGCACGACCATGATTTACACTCACGTCCTGAACCGTGGCGGCAGGGCCGTTGTGAGCCCACTCGACGCGGTCTGAGGGACACCGAACTGCAGCTCGAACAATTTTTTTCCGATTCCGGCCCGCTGGCCAATACCATCCCCGGCTACCGTCTCCGCCCGCAACAACTCGAGATGGCGCAGGCGGTCGAACTGGCGATCGAACAGCGCAGCGTCCTGATCGCCGAGGCCGGTACGGGTACTGGCAAGACATTCGCCTACCTGGTGCCGGCGCTCGCCAAGGGCGGCAAGGTGATCATCTCCACCGGCACCAAGACCCTGCAGGACCAGTTGTTCAGCCGCGACATTCCAATGGTGCGCAACGCGCTGCAGGCGCCGGTGACGGTGGCATTGCTCAAGGGACGGGCGAATTACGTCTGCCATTACCACCTGGAGCGCGCCAAGAACGACGGCCGCTTCCTGGACCGCGACGACGTGGTGTACCTGGCGCGTATCGAGTCGTATGCCAGGACCAGCAAGACCGGCGATCGCAGTGGACTGGCCGATGTGCCGGAGGACGCGAGCGTGTGGCCGCAGGTGACTTCGACCCGGGAAAACTGTCTCGGCGGCGATTGTCCGAATTACAAACAGTGCTTCGTCATGGAGGCGCGCAAGCAGGCGTTGCAATCCGACGTGGTGGTGGTGAACCATCATCTGTTTTTTGCCGACGTGGTGCTGCGCGACGAGGGCGTGGCGGAGTTGCTGCCCGCGTGCAATACGGTGATCTTCGACGAGGCGCACCAACTGCCCGAAACCGCGAGCCTGTTTTTCGGCGAAACCGTCTCCACCCATCAGCTCATCGAACTGGGGCGTGACACCCGTATGGAGGCCGCGGCTTCCGCAAAAGACAATCCGGCGCTGCCGGATGCCGCTTCGCAACTGGAAAAGGCTGCGCGCGACCTGCGGTTGCAGGTGCGCGATGACATCGGTCGCCAGCCTTATGCGCAGGCCGCGGCGAACCGCGACTTCAGCGATGCTTTGACAGTGGCGGTGACGCGGCTCACCGGACTTGCAGGCGTACTGAAATCGCAGGCTGGTCGCTCCGAGGGGCTGCACAACTGCTGGATGCGGGCAATGGAGATGCTCGACCGCCTCGGCCGTTGGCGCGCGGAGGAGGACCGCGAGCGGGTGCGCTGGGTCGAGGTGTTCGCTCATTCGGTGCACCTGAACGCGACGCCGCTCTCGATCGCGGACATCTTCCATCGCCAGATCAGCGGCACTCCGCGCGCATGGATCTTTGCTTCCGCGACGCTTTCGGTGGGCGGCGACTTCTCTCATTACCAGCGCGAGATGGGCCTGGACGAGGCGGCCACCGCATTTTGGGAAAGCCCTTTCGACTATCAGAACCAGGCGCTGCTTTACGTCCCGGAGGATCTGCCGGAGCCGAATTCGGAGGGCTACACCCGGGCGGTGGTGGACGCGGCGCTACCGGTTATCGAGGCCGCGGAAGGGCGAACCTTTTTTCTCTTCACTAGCCTCAGGGCGATGCGCGAGGCGCGCGAACTGATGGAAACCGGAATGAAGCGCATGGGCTTGGTGTACCCGCTGCTGATGCAGGGTGAGGGTTCGCGCACCGAGCTGCTGGAGCGCTTCCGCAAGCTTGGCAACGCGGTGCTGCTGGGGAGCGCGTCGTTCTGGGAAGGCGTGGACGTCAAAGGCGAGGCGTTATCGCTGGTGATCATCGACCGGTTGCCGTTCGCCCCGCCCGACGATCCGGTGCTCGCGGCGCGCATCGAGAAAATGAACCACGAGGGTCGAAACGCCTTCATGGAGTATCAGGTTCCCCAGGCGGTCATAACGCTCAAGCAGGGCTCAGGCAGATTGATCCGCGACGAGAACGATCGCGGCGTGCTGATGATCTGCGACCCGCGCCTGATCTCCAAGCACTACGGCAAGCGCATCTGGCGCAGCCTGCCGCCGATGAAGCGCAGCCGGGATCTCAGCGAGGTGCGCGATTTTTACAAGAGCATCGCCGCGAACGGAGCGGTGGCGGCGCGCTGATTGCGCAATTCAGTCGGAGAAGAACATCGGCCCGATCAGGAGATAGGCCGCCCACAGCATCGCCACCCACACCAGCACGATTAGCGCGGCGGCGATCCAATTGTGCGGTTTCGGTTGTCGCGATTCGGCCCAGGACTGCGCCCTTGCCCGTGCGTCCGCCAATACCTGCGCGGGCACCAGTTTAAGCACCAGGTAAATTCCGACGGGCAGCAGGATCAGTTCGTCAAGATAGCCCAGCACGGGTATGAAATCGGGGATAAGGTCTATGGGCGACAGCGCGTAGGCTACGATCAGCATCGTCAACACCTTGGCATACCACGGCGTGCGCGGGTCGCGGCAGGCGAACCAGAGCGCGATGACCTCGCGCCTGAGCCTGGCGGCCCAGTTTTTCAGCCGCTGCATCACGACTACGTGGCGATCTCGCCGTACAGGTCGTGGGCGTCGCTGCGTGTGACGCGCACCTGCACGAACTCGCCGGACTCAAGCCCCTTGGCTTTCTTGATGTGCACCACGCCGTCGATCTCCGGCGCATCGGCGCTGGAGCGGCCGACCGCGCCGTTTTCTCCGGACTCGTCGACCAGGACCGCAAGGGTCTTGCCGATTTTCTGCTGCAGCCGGCGTGTGCTGATTTTCTCCTGGGCCGCCATGAAGCGCGCGCGGCGTTCTTCCCTGACCTCTTGCGGGATTGGTTCGGGCAGTGCATTGGCAGCGGCACCGTCCACCGGCGAATAGGCGAAACAGCCGACGCGATCGAGTTGTGCATCCTCCAGGAACTGCAGCAGCTCTTCGAATTCCGTTTCGGTTTCGCCCGGAAATCCTGCGATGAACGTGCTGCGGATGGTGATGTCTGGGCAGATTTCGCGCCACGCGCGGATGCGTTCGAGATTGTTCTCGGCGTTGGCGGGGCGCTTCATGAGCTTGAGGATGCGCGGGCTGGCGTGCTGGAACGGTACGTCGAGATACGGCAGTACCTTACGTTCCGCCATCAGCGGCACGATTTCGTCCACGTGAGGGTAGGGGTAGACGTAATGCAACCGCACCCACACGCCAAGATCGCCCAGCGCGCGGGTCAGTTCGGTCATGCGCGTTTTCAGTGGACGCCCGCCCCAGAACCCGGTTCGGTAGCGCACATCCACGCCGTAGGCGCTGGTGTCCTGCGAGATCACCAGCAGTTCCTTTACCCCGGCTCTTACCAGGTTCTCGGCTTCCTGCATGACTTCGCCCACAGGGCGGCTCACCAGGTCGCCGCGCATCGAGGGGATGATGCAGAAGGTGCAACGATGGTTGCAGCCCTCGGCGATTTTCAGATACGCGAAGTGCTTCGGGGTGAGCTTGATGCCCTGCGGCGGCACCAGATCGATGAAAGGATCATGGGGCCTGGGCAGGTGCGAATGCACCGCGCTCATCACTTCATCGGTGGCGTGCGGGCCGGTGACGGCGAGTACCCGCGGGTGCGCCTCCTTGACGACATTGCCCTTGGCGCCGAGGCAGCCGGTGACGATGACCTTGCCGTTCTCGGCAAGCGCCTCGCCGATCGCGTCCAGCGATTCTTCCACCGCGGCATCGATGAAGCCGCAGGTGTTGACGACGACGAGATCGGCATCACGGTAGCTGCCCGAGATCTGATATCCCTCGGCCCGGAGCTGAGTGAGGATGCGCTCGGAATCGACCAGCGCCTTCGGGCAGCCGAGCGAAACGAAGCCCACCTTGGGCGATTTAGCGATGGACTTGGGGGTCTTGACGGCGGCCATTCGGAGTGGGAAGTGGATGAAAAACGGCGCGGGATCAACGACCCCGCGCCGCTTTCACAATGAATTGGGGCTTCAGCCGGTTCTCTTCTGCGGCTGCTTGAAACTTTCGGTGTCGGACGCGGACGTTCCCGGCTTGCTGTCTGGCGCTTGCGCGCTGAAATTGCCGAAGGGGTAGTTGCCAAAGATGGAGCGTGCCTGTTTCTGGAGTTGCTGTTGCATGTCGAGGAAAGTGTTGGCGCTTTGCTCGAGGTAACTTGACATCAGTCCCTGGATCGTCGGGCCTTGCATCTTTACGAACTGGCTCCAGGCTTCGGCGTTGAGCATCGGGTTGTCCCCGAATTTGGGCATGCTCTGTTCCTGGAGACGGCGTTGGATTTCGACGAAGGTCTGGATGTTCTTCTCGAGATAACTACCCATCATTCCCTGCATCGCGTTGCCGTAGAAGCGAATGATCTGCGACAGCATGTCGGAAGAGAACATCGGCGCGCCGGCGCTCTCTTCCTCGAGAATGATCTGCAGCAGAATGTTACGGGTGAGATCTTCTTCGCTCTTGGCATCCATGACCTTGAAGACCACTTGGCCGAGAACGAGTTGCTTGACGTCGGCGAGCGTGATGTAGCTGCTGGTGGCGGTGTCGTAAAGCCGGCGATTCGGATATTTCTTTATCAGGCGGATCTCTTCAGTCATTTTTTTGTGCAGTCCGGAAAATTTCCCGAAGGCGTTCGGATTGACGACGGCAGCCGTTCTGCCGCGGCGCGCGAGAGCGGAATTATAACCTTTTGAAAATTAGGTTTTCCAGTGTTTATGCACTGCCGTAAAAAAAGTTGACAGGGCACCGGACGGCTCCTAATATTCAACCGGTGCGGCGCAGCAATAAGGATTCAGTGGATTCTTGGATGTCGGGGTTTCAAGCTATTAAACAGAATGTTAAGGAGTGGTTGCGGTGGACGAGAAAATTTCTGCACTGAACAAGAAGCACGTTGAGACTGCGCTTCAGGCCGCTCGGATCGTGTTTGACAGCATCGAGAAGCTGGCTTGGCTAAACATCGAGGCGGCGAAGTTGCTGTTCCAAGAGGGCGTCGCAAGCGCCAGGACGCTGGCTTCCGTGACCGACATCGAACAGTTGAACGAGTGGCGCGACCACCAGGCGCAGGCCGGAGCCGATAAGGTTCTGGGGTACTCACGCAATCTGTACGAGATCGCATTCAGGGCCCAGGCCGATATCGGGGAACTATTGGAACGGAGCTTGCTTGAGTCAGGTCAGGATGTACGGGAATGGGTTGAGGTGGCGTTGAAATCCTCCCCGGTTGGCCAGTCGGAAGCCGCGGCTTCTGCGGCAAAGACGGCGATGGCCAATGCCCAGGCAATGATCGAAGGAATTTCGAAGGCCGCGAAGCAGGCGGCCGGCTATGCGGATGCCAATGTCAGGGCGGCCGCGACGGCGACGGCGGAAGCCGTGAAGGGCGCCGCCAAGTAACGGATGCAAGGCTCCTCCCCCTTTATCTAAAGGTTATCCTTTGGTAAAGGTTCACCCCGGTGGGTTTTTTCACCGGGGTTTTTTTTGCCCATTTCTGCTGCGCAAAACGGCAGAAAATTGACGCAGTGCGGCACAAAAAAGATACTTCAAGAAGGGTCAAGTCACACCAAAAATGAAAAAATAATCTGTTACAACTTAGGGTTAAAGAACACTTTGAATCTAAAAAATGAACAGGTCTACGGCGAAACTTTGGGGGAAACGAGCCGTGCTACGGATATCCAAAGCTCCTCAGCCACCTTTCACCCGTCACCGCCTCTAGTACATGTGCTGTCCGCCATTAATTGAAATGTTCGCGCCGGTAACGAAGGCGGCCTCGTCCGAGGCCAGGTAGATGATCAGGCCTGCGACTTCCTCAGGCCTTCCCAGTCGCCCCAACGGAATTTGCGGCAGGATTTTCGAGTCGAGGATTTCCTGCGGAATCGCGGTCACCATTTTTGTGCCGATATAGCCCGGCGAGATGGTGTTCACCGTCACGCCCTTTTTTGCGACTTCGTACGCCAGCGCCTTGGTGAAGCCGTGCATACCGGCTTTCGCCGCCGAGTAATTGGTCTGGCCGAACGCACCTTTCTGGCCGTTCACCGATGACACGTTGATCACGCGCCCCCAGTTGCGCTCGACCATTCCGTCGAGCACCTGTTTGGTCATGTTGAAGACGCTGTCCAGGTTGGTGTGGATGACCGCATCCCAGTCGGCCTTGGTCATCTTTTTGAAGGTCATGTCGCGGGTAATGCCGGCATTGTTGACCAACACATCCACCGGGCCCGCCTCGGCCTGGATGCGTCTGACGCAGGCGGCACAGGAATCGAACTCCGTGACATCCGCCGCATACGCCTGAAAGCTGTACCCGCGGTTCTTCATTCCCGCGAGCCATTCCTTCGCAGTCTTGTTGCCGGGCGAGAAGGTAGTGAAGACGGTGTAGCCCTGGTCCGCCATCTTGGTGCATATGGACTCGCCGAGTCCGCCCATGCCCCCGGTCACAAGGACGTTTCGTTTTGTCATGGCTGTGTTCCCTCCGATGTTTTTCTGATGGATCTGCGCCACTGCGCGCGCGCTCAACGCAGTTTCTCCTTCACGTACCGCCCAGGCGCCGGTTCGATCACGGGAAATCGCGTGTTCCCCAATGCAACGGGTGCCGGCTGCTTGTCGCCGGATTTCTCGCGCAACCAGTTCGCCCAGTGCGGCCACCAGCTGCCGGCTTGTTGTGCTGCACCTGCGAACCAGGCGTCCGCGTCCGGCGCCACTGCGGAATTGGTCCAGTAGTGGCGGCGCTTCTTCGCTGCCGGGTTGACGATCCCTGCCACGTGTCCGCTCGCGCCTAGCACAAACTCGGTGCGCCCGCCCAGCAACGCCACGCCCAAATGCGCAGTCTTCCAGGGAACGATGTGATCTTCGCGGGTGGCCACTACAAAGGCCGGCACTTCGATTTCGCCCAGGTCCACAGGCGCGCCGCACGAATCGAGTTTACCGGGAATTTTCAGATTGTTCTCCAGGTACATGTTGCGCAGGTAATAGACGTAGAGACTGCCAGGCAGGTTGGCTGCGTCGGCGTTCCAGTAAAGCAGGTCGAATGCTTTCGGTTCCCTGCCTTTCAGATAGTTATTGATCACGAAATGCCACACCAGGTCGTTCGCGCGCAGGGTCGCAAATGTCGCGGCGAGCCGGCTTCCGGGCATTACGCCGCGAACGCGAAATTCCTGCTCGGCGCGCTCGACGAATTCCCGATCCACGAACACGCTGATGTCGCCGGTCTCTGAAAAATCCAGCATCGAGGCGAGCAAAGTGAGCGAGGCAACGCAGCCATCGCTCCGCTTCGCCATGACCGCGAGCGCGGTCGCAAGCAGGGTACCGCCCACACAGAAACCCAGCGTGTTGACCTGCTCTGCACCCGTGATCGCGCGCACCGCATCGAGCGGGGCCAATATTCCTTCCCGGACATAGTTGTCCCAGGTGAGATGTCCGAGTTCCGGCGGGATGTTGCGCCAAGAGACGATGAATGTCGTGAAACCCTGCTCGACGCAGTAGCGCACGAAGGAATTCTCCGGCTGCAGGTCCAGGATGTAGTACTTGTTTATGAACGGCGGCACGATGAGCAGCGGACGTTCGAAAACCTGGCCGGTAGACGGGGCGTACTGGATCAGCTGCATCACTTCGTTCTCCAGCACCACCGCGCCCGGTGTGACCGCGAGATTGCGGCCGACTTCGAAGGCGCGCTCGTCGGTCATCGTCATGCGGCCGCGCGCAAGGTCTGCGGCGAGCAGCCTCATGCCCTGCGACAGGCTTTCGCCGCGGCTCTCGCTGGCGAGCTTGATGACTTCAGGATTGGTGGCAGCGAAATTGGTGGGCGCGATCGCGTCCGCGAACTGGCGCAGCACGAATTGCAGCCGCCGCTTGGCGTGAGCGTCGAGCTCCACCAGTTCGCCCAGTTCGCGGAGAAAACGCGCGTTCAGACGGTAGGCCCGCCGCAGGTAGCGGAAGAAGGGCAACGCGCTCCATTCAGGCGCGTCGAAACGCTGATCGCCGGTGTCGGCGTCATCCGGTGAGGTGTCGTCGCCACTGGAGAGCAGGCTGCCCCAGAGCGCGAGGTGCTCGCGATAGAGACGTTCCTGGAGCGAGCGCAGCTTCTCGCGTTGCGAATCCGAACCGAATGCCAGGCTGCGCATTAGTTCAGTGAATTCGAGGCGGCCGGAAGAGGGAAGCCGGCGCAGGAAATCTTCGACAAGGCCCTGATTGGCTTTGGCGAGTTCCTGATAGGCGTCGGGAGGGGATCGGGCTGGTGAGTTCATATCCCGTGACCTCTTGCGAGGAAGCCCACCAGCACGATCGAGCCGATGCCCAGCGATATGAGCGACACCTGCTCGAGCGTGGCACGCAGCTCCGGCCGCCTGTGCAGCCCGGGGATCAGGTCGGCCACCGAAACGTAAAGCATGCTGGCCACTGCCAGCCCGAGTAGCGCCGGAATCCACTGCTGCAGCGGCTGTAGTGCGAAATACGCGAGCAAACCGCCAATCAGCGTAGCGAGGCTGGAGACCAGATTGAAGACGAAGGCGCGCGTCCGGCTGAAACCGGAGTGCAGCAGAATGAGGAAATCGCCGACTTCCTGCGGGATTTCGTGGGCGATGATAGCCACGGCGGTGACGATGCCCAGACCGGTGTCGGCCATGAACGCGGCAGCGATCAGGATGCCATCCACGAAGTTGTGGATGGTGTCGCCAACCATGATCATCATGCCGCTGCGGCCTTGGTCGTTGGGGTCGGCGTGATGATCCTGCGTTTCGAATTCCTCGGCGTGGTAGTGGCGCCACAGCACCAGTTTTTCCAGCACGAAAAACAAGAGAATGCCGAACAGGATCACTGCGGTGAGCGTATGCACGCTCGCAGCCTGCTCAAGTGCGTGCGGCAGGATTTCGAGGAACACCGCGCCGAGCAACGCACCGATGGCGTAGCTGATCAGCATTGGGATGCGTGCCGGTGATGTGCGCAGCGCGAACGCCGCCGCAGCCAGTACGCTGAGAACCGCGCCGACAAAGGTTGCGGCGACAATCCAGGCAAGGGTGGACATGAACGAAGACGGGGTTGTAAAAATAAGCTGCCGGCCAGTATAGCCGGGCTGTCAAGCCCTCAGTCGGTGAGCCAGATGAGGGCCGCCATGCGACCAGTGATTTTGTCGCGCCGGTAAGAAAAAAAACGCCGCGGGTCGGAGTAAGTACAGAGGCCGCCGCCATAGATCTGCGTCACCCCGCTTGCCCGGAGGCGCTGCCGGGCGAGCGCGAACAGGTCGGCCAGCCATTTGCCAGACTTGTGGGCGACGAATGCGGTCGCCGCATCCGCGCTTCGCACCAAGAATGCATCGCGCACGTCATCGCCCACCTCGAAGGCGGAAGGGCCGATACCGGGGCCGAGATAGGCGAGCAGCTTATCGGGAGCGGCGCCCATCGCGCGTACGGTGTTTTCCAGAACACCCGCCGCCAGCCCGCGCCACCCGGCGTGGGCCGCCGCGACTACGCTGCCGGTGCGATCGGTGAGCAGCACCGGCAGGCAATCCGCCACCAGGACAGTGCACACCGAGCCTGGATTCCTGGCGACCGCGGCGTCCGCTTCCACCGGCTGCTGCAGCTGGTCGGCATCCACCACCTGTGCGCCGTGGACCTGCAGAAGCCACTTGGGTTCGGCAGGAAGAAGATCCCGCAGCGATGTGCGGTTGGCCCGCATTGACTGCAAATCGGCATCGATATGTTGCCCAAAGTTCATGCTGGCGAACGGACCCGTACTCCCGTCGCTGCTGCGGGTGGTGATGAGCGCACGCACGTTTGCCGGGGCCGGCCAGTCTGGGACGATCCAGTCGCGAGGCGGTTCACGCATCTCTCAATGCCGACAACAAATGCGCGATGTCCTGGGGTGCCGGCACCTGCCATGTCAATGTCTCGCCTGTTTGCGGATGAACAAGGGCGAGTCTGGCAGCGTGAAGCGCCTGACGGGGAAAATCCAGCGCCTCCTCCGACAGTTTGGTCCTGCGATTGTTGAGGCGATACACCGGATCCCCGATCAAGGGATGTCCGATCGAGTGCAAGTGCACGCGAATCTGATGTGTGCGACCGGTTTCGAGGCGGCAGCACAGCAGCGACCAGGACGACCCGCGTTCCAGCACCGCGTAGTGCGTGGTGGCCGCCTTGCCGCTGGCCACTACCGCCATTCTGGTGCGCCTTACGGGGTGGCGGCCGATCGGCGCTTCGACGATGCCGTCGCACGCAACCACGCCGTGTACCACGGCAGAGTATTCGCGGGTAACGGAGTGTGCCTTTAGCTGGCGCACCAGGTCGGCCTGTGCGTTGATTGTTTTTGCTACCACCAGCAGTCCGCTGGTGTCCTTGTCGAGCCGGTGTACGATGCCGGCTCGCGGCACGCCGGAGAGCTGCGGCGCATGGCGGAGCAGGGCGTTCATCATTGTGCCGCTCCAATTGCCGCTACCGGGATGCACGACCAGCCCAGCGGGCTTGTCGATGACGAGGATCTGGTCGTCTTCGAAGACCACTTGCAGCGGAATGTCCTCTGGGCGGTGGGACGCCTCGCCGGGGGCCGGCTGCGCCGCAACGACGACAATTTCCCCGCCCCACACCTTGGCCTTGGCGGAGGCCGGTGCTCCGTTCATGGTCACGTGCCCGCTGCGAATCCACTCCTGAAGACGGTTGCGCGAGTACCGGGGCAGCAGCCGAACCAGCGCCTGATCGAGGCGCATGCCTGCACATTGGACGGGAACCGTGAGGCAATGATGCCGGTCAGACGAAGGGTTTTCTATATAATTCGCCAATTTTGTTGCGGATTCCGTCATGAAACGTAGTGTAACGATTCTTGCCTTGTTGCTGGTTGCCGGATGCGCGCTTGACGCGGCCGACGAAACCAAGAACTGGAGTCCGGAACGGATCTACGGCGCCGCGCGGGAGGAACTCGACAGCAAGAATTACCAGAAGGCGATTGGCTATTACGAGAAGCTGGAATCGCGCTATCCGTACGGCCGGTACGCCCAGATGGCGCAGATCGAAAGCGCGTACGCCTACTGGAAGGACAGCGAAGTTGCCCAGGCGCTGGTGGCCTGCGACCGCTTCATCAAGTTGCACCCCGATCATCCCAACCTGGATTACGCCTACTATCTGAAGGGGCGGATCAACTTCAATGAAGACTTGGGATTGATGGGCTATCTGGCCGAGAAAGACATGACGGAGCGCGATCCGAAAGCGGCGCGGGAGGCGTTCGACGCGTTTCGCGAGCTGGTAAGGCGCTTTCCGCAGAGCCGGTACGCCCCCGATGCGCGCGCGCGCATGGACTACCTGGTGAATTCGCTGGCATCAGCCGAGGTGAATGTGGCCGAGTATTACCTGCGGCGTGGCGCCTATGTCGCTGCGGTCAACCGTGCCCAGTTCGCGCTGATCAACTACCCCGAGGCACCGGCGATCGAACGCGCCCTCTTGGTGCTGGTCAAGGCCTACGACGAGATTGGACTTGCCGACTTGCGCGACGACGCCAAGCGAACGCTGGACACGAATTTCCCCGGATCCAGCGCCAAGCTCGGCCACAACAAACCGTGGTGGAAGCTCTGGTAAAGCGGCTGGCGCGTGGACGTCAGGCCGCGGCGACCACCAGACCCCGCACCTTGGCATGACGCTGCAGCGACGCGACCCCGGAGCTGCATGCGTGCACGGGCCGGTGTTTATCGCGCGAAGCGTTTGACCACGTCCATCAACTCGGCGACTGCCGTGGTGCCTTTGCCGGAACGGATCGCATCCTGCAGGCAGCCGTGCGAGTGATCTTCGAGCAATTGCAAGGCCAGCGCATCCATCGCCGAGCGCACCGCGGCAATCTGGGTAAGGATGTCCGGGCAGTATCGGTTCTCTTCGAGCATCCTGGCGATGCCGCGCACCTGGCCTTCGATGCGGTTCAGGCGTTTCGACAACTCCGCCTTGTTGGCGCGCTCGACGGTGTGCTGGTGCTTCGCCTTGTCAGGCGACCTGGTAGCCTGCATCGGTCACCGCCTCCTTCATCTTTTTTACTTCGGCTTTCGCGGGATCATAGGTCACGGTGGCCCGCGCTTTTTCCAGCGACACCTCGGCGTTGATTACGCCCCGGATGCTCTCCAGCACGTTCTTTACGCTGCGCACGCAGCCGCCGCAGGTCATGCCGTTCACTTTCAGCACTGTCGTTTCCATATCCGTTCCTTGTGATTGAGTAATTCTGTAATTGGGTGAGCAGGCAGGTTGAGGAATTTAACTTAATCGCCCAATCACTTAATCACCCAATTGCTGCCTTTGCGGCTTCCAGCGTTTCAGGAGCAGCGAATTGGTCACCACCGACACCGAGCTCAACGCCATCGCCGCACCGGCGATTACCGGGTTGAGCATGCCGAAAGCTGCCAGCGGAATGCCGACCACGTTGTAGAAGAAGGCGAAGAAAAGATTCTGAAAGATCTTGGCCAGCGTCGCGCGCGACAGCCGGATCGCATCCGCGACGCTCATCAAGTCGTTGCGCATCAGCGTTACGTCCGCGGCCTCGATGGCGATATCCGAACCCGACGAAATGGCGAAGCTCACATCGGCGGCGGCGAGAGCCGGCGCATCGTTGATGCCGTCGCCGGCCATTGCGACCAATCCGCCCGCCATCTTGAGGCGTGAAATTTCTGCAGCCTTGTCCGCCGGCAGGACTTCGGCGCGAAATTCGCTGATACCGAGCTTGCCGGCTATGGCACGCGCGGTTGCGGCGTTGTCGCCTGTCAGCATCACCACTTCGACTCCCAGGGCCTTTAGACGGGAGATTGCCGCTGCGGACGAGGGGCGGGGTTGATCGGCAACCGCGACGTAACCCAACACGGCCCCTGAATCCGCAAGTACGACGACCGTCTTTCCTTCGCCGGCAAGCCGCAGCACGGTGGTGTCGTCGATGGCAACGCCCTGTTCCTTGATGAAGCGCGGCGAACCGAGCAGCAATATCTGTTGCGCGATGCGGGCCCGCACGCCCGATCCCGGGATCGCGGCAAAATCCTCGACCGGAAGCAATGACGCTTCGTGCTCGCGGGCATGGGCGAGCACAGCCCGCGCGAGCGGATGCTCGGAATTGCCTTCCAGTGAGGCCGCCAGCTGCAGCACCGCAGACTCGGTCGAGCCCGGCGCGGGAATTACATCGGTCACCGCAGGCTTTCCCAGCGTAAGGGTTCCGGTCTTGTCGACCACCAGCGTTCGAATTTTTCCGGCGCGTTCGAGTGCGGCGGCGCCACGCACCAAAATCCCCGATTGGGCGCCACGCCCGCTGCCGACCATGATCGCAGTCGGCGTGGCCAGCCCGAGTGCGCATGGGCAGGCGATCACCAGCACCGCAACAGCGTTGATCAGGGCCTGGGTGAAGTCACCGGAGAGTGTCCACCATGCCACGAAAGTTATCGTGCTTATGGCAACGACGATCGGCACGAAGATGCCGGAAATCTGGTCGGCAAGGCGCTGAATTGGCGCTTTGCTGCCCTGCGCTTGTTCCACCAGACGCACGATTTCAGCGAGTTGCGTGTGTGCGCCTACGCCGGTAGCGCGCAACCTGAGCATGCCGTCCTGGTTCTGGCTGGCGGCGAAGACGCGGCTGCCGCTGCGCTTGCCAACGGGCATGCTTTCGCCGGTGAGCATGCTCTCGTCCACGCTGGATGCGCCGTCGATAACCTTGCCGTCCACTGCGACGCGCTCGCCCGGCCGCACGACCACGATGTCGCCGGGGACCACGGCGGCGAGATCCACCTCGACGGCCTCGCCATTACGCTCTACCCGCGCGCGCTTGGGTTGTAGTTGCAGCAACTGCTCGATCGCCGCGGAAGTCTTGCCTTTGGCGCGCGCTTCCAGGAGTTTGCCCATCAGCACCAGGGTGATGATCGCGGCACTGGCCTCGAAGTAGACGTGCTGCCCATGAAGGCCGAAAGCGGCCACAACCGCACTGAACAGGTAGGCCATAGAAGTTCCGAGCGCGATCAGCACGTCCATGTTGGCGGAGCCGCCGCGCAGCGCGTGCCAGGCGCCGATATAGAATCGCTTGCCGATCCAGAACTGCACGGGCGTGGCGAGCAGCCACTGCAGCCAGCGCGGTAGCGTTTCCGCGTACCCCTCAAGGGGGTATCGAAAGGAATGCCCTCCAGTGAGCATCGCGCCCATCTGAAACAGCAGAGGCGCAGTCAAGGCCACCGCGATCCAGAACAACCGTAGTTCCTTGCGGTAGAGTTCCGCGTGCCGGGTCTTTTCCTCCTCGCGCGTGGAGCGCGCCAATTCGCGTGCGTCATAACCGGCCTTGCGGACGGTTTCGACCAGCTTCGCTACGTCGGTGCGGCCCGGCACGAACTGCACTCGCGCTCGTTCGGTGGCCAAGTTCACCACCGCCTCTGTGCCGGGCAGATTGTTCAGGGCTCTTTCGATTCGCGTGGCGCAGGCAGCGCAGGTCATGCCGTCGATGGCAAGCTCGACGGTGCGTCCGGCGGCGGGGATGTTCGGGGAACCCATGACACGGACACTCTAGTACCCTATGGGGGTACCGGTAAAGTACAGGGTTGGGGTACCCATTGCCGCCCCTTTTCAAGAGCCGCGGATGACGCTGAGGCGCTAGCTCCGGAGCTCCGGCCTGTCGCGGAACTGCTCCAGCGCTTCGGGATTGGCGAGCGCCTCCAGATTCTTTACGGGGTTGCCGTGAACTACGTTGCGCACTGCGAGTTCTACGATTTTGCCGCTCTTGGTGCGCGGAATATCGCCCACCTGGACGATTTTCGCCGGAACGTGGCGCGGGGTAGCGTTGAGGCGAATCTGGGTTCGGAGTTTCTTCCCCAGCGCTTCGTCGAGCACCAGTCCGTCGCGCAAGCGCACGAACAGCACCACGCGGACGTCGTTGTCCCAGTCTTGTGCGATCACCAGGCTTTCCACCACTTCATCGAGTTGCTCGACCTGGCGATAGATCTCGGCGGTGCCGATGCGTACGCCGCCCGGATTGAGCGTGGCATCCGAGCGTCCGTAGATTATGGCGGTTCCGCGCGAGGTCAGTTCCATGTAATCGCCATGGCACCACGTATTCGGGTAACGCTCGAAGTACCCGGCGTGATACTTGGCGCCGTCGGGATCGTTCCAGAAGTTGATGGGCATCGAAGGGAAGGGCGCGGTGCACACCAATTCGCCCTTTGCACCGATGAGCGCGTTGCCGTCGTCATCGAATACCTGCACGTTCATTCCAAAGCCGCGGCACTGGATTTCGCCCCGGTACACCGGAGCGGTCGGGTTGCCCAGCACGAAGCAGGAGGCGATGTCGGTGCCTCCGGAAATCGAAGATAACAGGACGTCTTTCTTGATCGCGCGATAGACGTAGTCGAACCCTTCCGGCACCAGCGGAGAACCGGTCGAAGTGATGGTCTGGACCGAGGCCAGCCGATGGGTTTCCATCGGCTTGGCGCCGGCCTTGTTGAGCGCGTCTATGTATTTGGCGGAGGTGCCGAACACGGTCATGCGCTCCTCGTCGGCGAAGTCGAACAACACGCTCGGTCCGGGATGGAAAGGCGAGCCGTCGTACAGGAGCAGCGTCGCGCCGGTGGCGAGACCGGAAGCAAGCCAGTTCCACATCATCCAGCCGCAGGTGGTGAAGTAGAACAGACGGTCGCCGCGTTTCAAATCGGTGTGCAACTGATGTTCCTTGAGGTGCTGCAGAAGCGTGCCGCCGGCCCCGTGCACGATGCATTTGGGCACGCCGGTTGTGCCGGAGGAGTAGAGGATACAGAGCGGGTGGTCAAACGGCAGGCGCCGGAACGCAATGTCGCGGCCGCGATACGGTCCGACGAATTTGGCAAGATGCACCGCGTTCCTGATCCCTGAAAGGGCGGGTTGCTCCCGGGTGTAGGAGACGATCACGGTACGCGCCAGCGTCGGCAGGTTCCTTGCAATCTCCGCAATGCGCGGCAGCGTATCGTGGGTCTTGCCGCTGTAGTGGTAGCCCTCGACCGCGAACAGCACCTTGGGCCCGATCTGGCCGAAACGGTCGAGAACGCCTTGCGCGCCGAAGTCTGGCGAACACGACGACCAGATCGCACCGAGGCTGGCGGTGGCGAGCATGAAAATAATGGTCTCGGGCATGTTCGGCATGAACGCCGCGACCCGGTCGCCTTCCTTCACGCCTGCGGCCGACAACGCCTGCGCAGTACGCGAAACCGCGTCGTACACTTCGGCGTAGCTCATGCGACGGCGCACCTTGTCCTCGCCCCAGAACATCATCGCGGTGTCGTCGTCGCGCCGCCGCAGCAGGTTTTCGGCAAAGTTCAAACGCGCGTCCGGAAACCACTTCGCTCCCGGCATCTTGCCGCCATCGACCAGGACCCGTTCGCCCCGGGTCTCGGGCACCACGCCGCAGAAATCCCAGATTGCAGTCCAGAATTGCTCCGGTTCACGCACCGACCAGTCGTAGAGCTGCTGCGAGTCCCTGACTCCGGCATTCCAGCGCTGGTTAACCAGGTGGATGAAGCGGGTGATGTTGGACCTGGCGATTCGCTCCCGCGACGGTCGCCACAGCACACTGGGTGATTGGGTCATGACCTAGTCAGGGGGCAAAAAACGAAAACCCAACGCAGAGACGCAGAGGAAATGGAGTTCGCAGAGAAAAGATTAGGCTCGGAACTCACCGCAAATTTGCGAATTGTCGTTTGCGAAATATACTCTGTGCCCTCGTTGTTCTTCTCTGTGCCTCTGCGTTGGGTGTTGATCT
>CAZYTR010000310.1:0-4138 GCA_964650365.1 uncultured Alcaligenaceae bacterium
CCGACCATTACTCGGGCGGCCGCAAGCTGGCGGCGATGACTGGTGCGGCCTACTGCCTGCACGAGAGCAATAAGGGTTTCGTAAAGTTCCCATTTACGCCGTTGCATGATGGCCAGACCATTGAAGCCGGTAATACGATACTCAAGGTCATGCACACCCCGGGCCATACGACGGACGCCATGTCGCTCGTAGTCACCGACACGCGCCGCGGCGGTGACCCGTGGTTTGTCCTGACCGGGGATACGCTGTTCGTCGGCGCGGTCGGCAGGCCGGACCTGGCGGGGCGGGAGCGCGAAATGGCCGGCATTCTCTTCGATACGTTGCGGAACAGGATTCTGCGTCTGCCCGACACGGTGGAGATCTTTCCCGGCCATCAGGCTGGCAGCGTTTGTGGCGCCGGGCTTTCGGGCAAACCGTCCTCGACTCTGGGCTTCGAGAAGCGCTGGAATCCGGCCCTGTCCATCAACGACCGGGAAAAATTCATCGACTACGTGGTTCGCGAGATTCCGGTCCGTCCCGCCAACATGGACCAGATTGTCGCGGCCAACATTGTCGGCTGAAGACGCTCACGACCCAGCCAGTCATGTCTCACGCCCGCGAACTCCTGCACGGAATTCGCCATAACCTCGGGCAGTTCGCGCATCAGTTGCTGCAGGTACTGCTGGTGGGCTTCACCATCGGCATGATGCGCACGGTTGTACCGGCACTCGCGGAGAGCGAGTTCGGTGTACCCCGCAACTCCTTCATGTTGCTCAGCGCTTTTGTGGTCGCGTTCGGTTTCGTGAAAGGCGTGATGAATTTCGTTGCCGGCCGGCTCTCTGAGCGCATCGGGCGCAAGCGGGTGCTGTTATTAGGCTGGCTGGCTGCGCTGCCGATTCCGCCGATGCTGCTGTGGGGGCCAAGCTGGAATTGGATCGTGGCGGCGACGGTTCTGCTCGGCGTCAATCAGGGGCTCACCTGGTCGATGACCCAGACCGCAAAACTCGACATCACTCGCCCTGAGCAGCGCGGACTCACCATCGGATTGAACGAGTTTTCGGGTTACGTCGGCGTTGCAGGCGCGGGAATCATTACCGCCTACCTGGCTGGCGCACTCGGCGCTCGCCAGGGAGTCGCCGTGTTCGGGCTGACTGTCATTGTGCTGGCCATCGTGCTCACGTTGCTGTGGGTCAAGGATACGCGACCCTGGGCGAGAGCCGAGGCGGCAAGGCATTCGACCAACCCGGCCAAACACGCGGCACGGTACCCAAGGAATATCTCGAATCGGCCGACGACCTGGGAAATCTTTACGCTCATGTCCTGGCGCGACAAGCGGCTGATGGCGCTGAGCCAGGCGGGCCTTGTCGAAAAGTTCGTCGACGCGCTGGTATGGATGTTCTTTCCGGTTTTTCTTTACCGCCACGGCGTCAGCATCAGCGGCATCGGCTGGGTGGTCGGCGCCTATGGTTTCGTATGGGGTGGGGCGCAGTTGTTTACCGGGAAACTGTCCGACCATGTGGGCCGGCACATGTTGAATGTCTGGGGCATGTGGCTCTGCGGGGCCGGCGTGGGCCTGATGCTCGTCTTTGAGAACATAGGGTGGTGGGCGCTGTGTGCCGGACTGAGCGGGCTCGGAATGGCGCTGCTCTACCCGAATCTGAGCGCCGCGGTCGCGGATATTTCCCATCCGGAATGGCGTGGCTCCGCTATCGGGATTTACCGTTTCTGGCGCGACATCGGTTACGCCATCGGCGCGCTGGGGATGGGACTGGCGGCCAGTGCTACCGGGGCCATCGAGGCCGGCTTTTGGTTCGTAACCATTGCCATGCTGCTGTCCGGCGGCGCTCTCTGGTTCTGGGGCGAGGAGACCCACCCGAAACGTAACCCCGCCTAAGGTTGCAGTTTCCTGCGACGTCCCTTGAAAGGGTGATCGTGTCGTCGGTTAAGTTCAGTTTTAATCGCCATTTGAGGGATCTCGGGCGCCTTCAACCCGACGGCAGACCGCTGTCCCGCCCCGACAGCCGGGGAAAGAATGCGGGCGTTCGCGCCGCATAGCGGTCGTACTCTTCACCGAATCCGGCGCGGACATCGCGTTCCTCGGCGCCGGAAAGTCTTGCGTACACCCACACCAGAATAGGAAACATGATTAGTGTGACAAGGGTCGGCCACTGCAGCAGGAAGCCGAACATGATCACGACGAAGGCGACATACTGGGGATGCCGCATCACGGCATATGGGCCGGTGGTCGCCAATGTTCCGGTGCGTTGCGCCTTGTAAAGGACGTCCCATGCCGAGGCAAGCAGGATGAACCCGCTGCCTATGAAGACAAAGCTCAGCAAATGGAATGGGCCGAGATGCGGATTGGCGCGCCATCCGAACAGCGTCTCGAGCAGATGGCCGGCGTCGTGGGTCATGAAATCGATGCCGGGGAAACGGCTGCCGAGCCAGCCCGAAAGCAGATAGATGGTGAGCGGAAAGCCGTACATCTCGGTGAACAGTGCCACGATGAACGCGGAAATTGCCCCGAGCGAGCGCCAGTCGCGCGCGCTTTGCGGCTTGGCGAAGCTGAAGGCGAAAATGATAAACACCAGCGAGTTGATGACAACCAACCACCATAAACCGTATGTCAGAGCAGGCTCCGTGTTCATCGCTTGTCTCCGGCCTTATTTCCATGATCGTGGCCTGCGGACGGGGAGTGGCCGCCATGCCCTCCGTGGCCGCGGTGCATGAACACGTGCAACAGCGGGCAGGCGAGCAGCAATAGGTAGGGGAGGGCACCAAGCACATGCGCCTTGTGTTCCGCGACCAGAAAGAAACCTGCTACGCCCAGAAAAGCGATGAGCGCCCATCGAGTTTTCGTTGTCCTGGTGTCGTGTGCCTCGTGATTGTTTTCCATTGTGCTTTCCCCTCCGGATTACTCGGCCTTGGATGAGTTGCGCGCTCGCACCAGCAGTTGGGCGTTGATGGCCACGATGACGGTGCTGGCGGACATGAACACCGCGCCGAGCGCCGGCGACATCAGGAAGCCGAGGTTGGCCGTAACCCCCGCAGCCAGGGGGATGGCGATGGCGTTGTAACCGGTCGCCCAGAGCAGGTTCTGCACCATCTTTCCGTAGGTGGCGCGCGACAGCCAGAGGATGTCGGCGACATCCTGCGGATTGCTGCGTACCAGCACCACATCTGCCGATTCGATCGCGACGTTGGTGCCGGCGCCCACCGCGATGCCCAGGTCAGATTCCACCAGCGCCGGCGCGTCATTCACGCCGTCGCCGACCATGGCCACGCTCAGCCCGCGCGCCTGGATTTCGCGGATCTTGTCGGCTTTCTGGCCCGGCAGGACTTCTGCGAAGTAATCGTCCAGTCCAAGTTCGTCGGCCACCGCTTTGGCGACCGACCGGTTGTCGCCGGTTAGCATCATGCACTGGATGCCCATCGCCTTGAGCCGGGCGACCGCCTGCCGGGATTCCGGCCGCACGATGTCGGCCAGCGCGATCGCGCCTATTGGCTGGGTCCCGCGCAGCACAACCACGACGGTTTTGCTCTGTGCGGCAAGCGTGGCCAGGCGCGGATCGTTCACGGTGATCCCGGCCTGCTCCAGATAACCGGGGCTCACCACCGCCAGCTCGGCGCCATCCACTTTCGCGACCGCGCCCTGCCCGGTGAGGTTGCGGAAATCGGCAGCTTGTCCGAGCCTGATATCCAGCTCCTCTGCTTTGGCGACGATACCTTTTGCGATTGGATGCTCGGACCGGCTCTCCAACGTCGCTGCAAGCCGCAGCAGCTCCCTTTCGCCCACGTCGGACAGCGCGAGGACATCGGTTACGCCAAAGCGCCCTTCGGTCAGCGTGCCGGTCTTGTCGAACACGATGGCCTTCAGGTTGCGCGCTCGCTCGAAGGCGGCCCGATCGCGTATCAGCAGTCCGCTCTTCGCGGCCATGCTGGTGCTGACCGCCACCACCAGGGGCACGGCAAGCCCGAGTGCATGCGGGCAGGCGATCACCATCACGGTCACCATGCGCTCGATCGCAAAGGCGAAGCTCTCGCCCAGATACACCCAGGCGAGAAGGGTGGTGAAGCCGACTCCGAGCGCGATATAAGTCAGCCAGGAGGCGGCGCGGTTGGCGAGGTCCTGCGAGCGCGAACGCGATGCCTGTGCCCT
>CAZYTR010000311.1:0-6391 GCA_964650365.1 uncultured Alcaligenaceae bacterium
TGCGAGGCGTTGGCAGCGCTGCCGCCGACCCCGAGAATGAAGAGCCTGCCGCCGCGCCCGCGCAACTGCACGAGTTCTTCGACCAGGGCCTCGATTCGCGAATGATCAAGCTTCCGCGCTACCTCGGCCACCTGCTCGAAGTAGCGTGTGACGTGACTTTCGGACATCTCGCTGCGCTTAGTTCGCGCTTCCGGCTACGCGGCGCGGCGCTCGGCGAGCCACTCGGGCGGCGCAGCGTGTCCGCCGAGAAGTTTGCCCTGCCAGTTTCCGAGGCGGGCAATCTTGTTGTAGTAGGTGAATTCGGGCGAGCGCCGGATCATGAGGCCGTCGCGCACTTCCTCCTCGTAGTCGTACTGTGCCCAGCCGTTGCAGCTCTTGCAGAACCCCACTTTGTCCCACTGCCCGGTCTCGTGGTGGTAGCGCATCTTGGCGAATGCCTCGCCGTTCCAGACGCCCTCGACGCTGGATTCAAATACGTTGCCCATGTTGGTGCTGCGCAAGCCGTCCAGGCAGCACACGGTCACGGTGCCGTCGTTGTGCACTGGCAGCGTCTTGTAAAGCACCGGGCATGCGGTGCGCTCTTTAGGCGCCTGCAGTTCCGTGAATTTCCCGTTTTCGAACACCAGGCCAGTACGCACCACGTCCACCACGCCCACCCAGCGCTTGACGAAGGCGTCGAGCTCATGCCGGTTCGTGTCCTGGATGGTGAACGAAACCCCAACCCGCGGGAACTCGCGCTCGCCCCGCACCTTGAGCAGGAGGAACACCGCGCGCTCGATGCGCTCGAGCTTGCGGATGCCGCGGACCTTTTTCAGGGTGTCCGGAGTAGTCGCGTCAATGCTGACCATGACCGAATCGACCCGTTGCTCGACCAGGAACTCCGCAAGCTCCTGGGTCAGGGCGAGACCGTTGGTGTTCATGGCAAACGGCATGCCGTGCGACTTCGCCTGCCTGACGTGGTCCTTGATATTCGGCGCCAGCAATGGCTCGCCATAAAGGCAAGGATGGATCAGGGGCTTTGCTGCGACGAGCTCATCGAGCAGCCGGCGTGCCCGATCGAGCGGCATCAAGCCTTCCACTGAATCAATTGCCTTCTCGTCCTCCAAGCCCCACACCGGACACATGTGGCAGCGCAGATTGCACTTGGTCGCAAAATCGATGAGTACGCGCGGCGGCAGTTCCGGCACCGGCGCCGGCTTCCAGTTGTACTTCGGATCGACCCAATCCGCCTTGCTCCAGTCTTTCATCACGTGACTTAACGCCTTGATTTGTCAGGGGGGCGGATTATACAACGGCGAAACACTGGAGCGAGCGTGGGTCAGGTGGATCGCAAACGCGTCGTACGGAACCACTGGAATGCCTGAGGTAATCTGCGCAAAGGAAAGCGCTTCCATGCGCTCGCCCTCGTGCAGGACCAGCCGTTCGAGCTCTGGCGCCGCTATCGTCACCAGGTAATAGATGCGGTAGGCCTTTCCCAGTCCAACTGGGCCGAAATCGAAATCCAGCCGTGAGACGACGCTCGCGGACGAGAGCTCGAGCTCCAGCTCCTCGCGAAGTTCGCGGCGAAGTGCCTCGAGCGGGCCTTCGCTTTGATCCACTGCGCCCCCGAAGCAACCCCAGTGACCCGGATACCAGATATCCCGGTTCCGGTCGCGCAGTTGCATGAGGTAGCGTCCATCGTCCACGCGGATCACCGCCGCAGCGGCATCCACTACGCTTGGCTCGCTGGGAACCAGGGAAAACGCTAGCGAGCGACGATCGGGATCGACGGCAGTCCCTGCTTCGGCTGATCCGACGTCAGCGCGCGATGCACCTTGAGCAGCGCCGCGGCTATGTCGGCGGCCTCCTCTGGGCCATAGTTCTCATTGAGGTAAAGGCAGAAGCTGCGGTCGCGAACGCTGCGTGCCTGGGGCGCGTCGAAATCGTCCGCGAGATAGGGGCGCAGCCAGGGCCAGTCGCGCACCAGGTAACGGTAATGCGGATTGAGGTCGATACCCTCGGCGCGCACCGCTTCTGCCACCTCGATCTTCCAGCGCCGGCTGCGCTGCTGGTCCACGAAGACCGGCAGGATGAACGGCGAATCGCAAGGGGGCCAGGAGTGCAGGCGGAAAAAGGTGTCGCTCTCGGCCATCAGCGAGGCGAGCTCGGACACGAACGCAAGCCGCCTGACGATCGTATCGCGCAGGCGTCCGAGCGAGGCGATGCCGATGGCGCACGAGAGCTCGTCGGTATTCCAGTTGAGCGCCGGGAACAGGTAATTCTCCGGATTGCGATCGTCGAAGTCCTGGCGCCAGCGCGGTTTTCCGCGATCCGCGTGCGCGAGCGCGCGGCGGAAGATCTCCAGGTTGCGCGAGTAAACCACGCCGCCCGAGCCTCCCGTCATGTGAATCTTGCGGTACATGGTCGAGAACGCGGCGATGTCGCCGAAAGTCCCGACCTCGCGCCCGTGTACGGTCGCGCCATGCGACTGGCTGCAATCCTCCACGACCTTGATGCCACGCTTATGCGCCTCCGCGACGATCCGATCGATGTCGGTGGCCTGCCCGGTTGCGTGCACGACGCATGCGGCGGAGACGTTCGGGCCCAGGCGCGCGAGCATTTGCTCCGATCCCATGTTGTATCCATCCGGGTGCGTGTCGGCGAGCCGTGGTTTGAGGCCATTGAGGATGATTGCCCCGATGGTTCCCGGATCGGTTATCGGAGAGACGATGACCTCGCTGCCCTTTGGCAGATCGAGCGCGGCGAGCGCCAGCCAGATCGCCGCGGTCCCGGTCGCCACGGCGTCCGCATAGCCCCCGCCCATCAGGGCGACGAAGTCATCCGTGTAGCGCTTCTCGAAGATGCCCTGGTAGCCGGGGTCGATTCCTTCGGCGCGGTATGCGCGCACCGCCTCGTCGAGCATCGCGACTTCCGCGTCCCCCATCGCGAGGCGTCGCGGCATGGGCGTCTGGCGCAGCTTCGCGCCGCCGTCGATGGCGAGGCGGTGATCGGTGATGCGCTGCTCGATCTGCGCCAGGTCCATCAGTCCCGCTCCAGGCGCTGCAGAATGGCTTCTATGGAAAGACCGTGCGCCGCGAGGAGTTCCTCGTACTTGCCGTAGCAATGGATGAATTCGTCCTGCAGCGAAAAGGCGTGCACCTTCGCCCGCGAGCCGGAGTCGTAGGCGAGCGCCTTGACTTCCTTGCCGATCGACCCGTTCGGCGACATCTCCTCGAGAACGACCACGCGGCGGAACTTCTGCAGAATCCGCGCGATTCCCTCTAGATCGAGCGGCTTGACGGTGTGGAGCGAAACGATCGCCGTGGATTCCCCTTGCGCCTCGAGGCGCGCCGCCAGCTCCGTGCCCATTTTCAGGATCGGCCCGTAGCCCAGCACGCAGGTGCTCGTCCCCGGCTTGATGAAGCGCGCCTTGCCGAAGACGAACGGGTCCGGCGCGTTCGCCGTGAGATTGGGCTCGCCCGCCTTGCCAAGGCGAAGGTACACCGGCCCGATCTCCTGCTGGGCGGTCCACAGCGCCGCAGCCTTCGTCTCCTCGGGATCGCATGGCGCCAGCACCTGGAAGTTCGGAACAGCACGCGCCACCGCCACGTCTTCCTGCGCGTGATGCGTCGAGCCGAGCGTGGAGTAGGTAACGCCGCCACCTATGCCGACGATCGTCACCGGCAGGTTCTGGTAGCAGAGATCGTCGCGCACGAATTCGAACGGCCGGTAGAACGTGAAGGTGGCGATGGTGTAGGCGAATGGGCGCAGCCCGCGCATTGCCATGCCGGCGCACATTCCGATCATGATCTGCTCGGCGACGCCGACGTTCACGAAGCGCTCCGGGAACTCCTGGCGGAACTTCTCCATCGAGCCCGCGGGCGAGATGTCCGCGACCACCATGCACAGCCGCGGGTCTTTTCTGGCAGCCTCATAGATAGTGTTGGCGAACATGTTTCTCATGAGCTGATCTCCTTCAGCTCACGAACCGCCTGCTGGTACTCATCCTTGTTCGGCGAGCGGTAGTGCCATATCGGCACCCGCTCCATGAAGGACACGCCGCGCCCCTTGACGGTCGTGCCGATCAGGCCGAATGGCCTACCGCCCTTGCGGGCGGTGACCGCCGCGTACACCGCGGCAGCGTCGTGGCCGTTTACTTCCGCGGCTTCCCAGCCGAACGCCTCGAACTTCTCTCTCACCGGATAGAACGCCGGGTGCGCCTCGCTCATGTTCGCCAGGCTCGCCTGGTCGTTCAGATCGACGAAAGCGATGAGGTTGTCGAGTTTCAGGTTGGCGGCCATCATCATCGCTTCCCACGTCGAGCCTTCCTGCAGCTCGCCGTCGGAGAGCAAGGTGAACATGCGCCGGCCGCTGCCCTGGATCTTCTCGGCGTACGCGATTCCCGTCGACATGCCCATGCCATGCCCGAGCGACCCGGTGGAGGCGATGATCCCGGGATTGCCTCGGTCGGGGTGGCAGCCGAGGATTCCCTGCGGCGTGCAGTAGCGAGCGACCTCCTCGGACGGCAGGATGCCGAGACTCTCGAGGATCACGTACTGCGTGAGGCAGCCGTGGCCCTTCGACATGAGAAAAAGGTCATGAAAGCGCTCGCCACCGGAGCCCGGCCGCATCAGGCCGTGGTAGATCACGTCGCCCAATTCGAGGCAGGAAAACGCGCCCGCGGCGTGCAGCGCGGTTACGGTCTGCGAAATGTCGAGGATGCGGCGCCGGTAGCCGAAACAGCGCTTGCGCGCCGCGACTGCGTCGAACGTGGAGCCCATCGGATTTTCGGGTTTCATGTGGCGCGGATTTTACTCGACGATGGTCCAGTAGTAGTCGCCGCTGTAGCCTGCCTCCTTGAAGGTCCCGATCCAGCCCTGCGGATAGTCGTGGTACTTGGCGGTCAGCACCCAGTCCTCGAACATCGCTTTCTGCTCCGGCGTGCGGTACGAGTCCACCTGCACGAAGCCGCAACCCGGCGCGAGCCGCTCGATCTCCTGCAGCGAGCGAATCACGTCCGGCCGCTCGACGTTGTGGATCGTGTTGATCGCGATTACCGCGGCGAACGAGCGGTCCGGGAAAGGCAGCCGGACGCAGCTGCCGAGGTGCAGCCGCCCCACCACCTCCGGCTCGCAGTGCATGAGCGCGTATTCCGAAATATCGAGCCCGAACGCTTCGAGGCCCGGGCAAACCTTGAGCAGATCCTTCACTAGAAAACCCTTGCCGCAGCCCACGTCGAGCACGCGGTCCCCCGGCTTGAGGCGGAAGTGCCTCACGATGTCCTCGGCCACGGGCACCCAGCGCCCGTCGTAACGGTAGCCGCCGTAGCCGTACTCGCGCGGACCGTCGAAATACTCGAAGCCGTATTCACGCGATTTGGCGACGATCTCCGGCGTCTTGCCGCTGGCGCGCGCGATGACGTTGCGCTTCGATTTTGGCAGCTTGGCAAGCAGATTGACTTCCTTACCCATGCGCGGCTCCATGAAAGCAACTGACGAAAGCTTCCTCAAAAGGGGTGAAACGGAATCCAGGAAAGGCCGTGCGCACCGCCGAAACGTCGAAGGGACGGTAGCCGTCGTGCGGCATCGGGCCGCTTCGGGGGCTACCCTTGATCGTGACATTCTTGCCGGAGATCCGGGCCGCGATCTGCGCGAGCTCGCGGAATGAGCGGACCTCCCCGGTGGCGACATTCAACACACCGGTGCTTTTCCGCGCGAGCACCAGCGCTGCCAGCTCGGCGAGATCGCCGACATAGACGTGGTCGCGCCGCTCCTCGCCCTCGCCGAAAAGCACGATCTGCTCGCCGCGCTCGGCGAGCCGTCGGAAGCGGTTCGGGCCGTAGCCGTTGTGCGGATCGTCGGCGCCGTAAAGCAGGCTCGGGCGCAGCGTCGCCATCGACGCTTGGACCGTGCTGCGCAACATTACTTCGCGCGCGAGATGCATCGCGCCGTGCAAGGAGCCGGGCTCGGCGCAGGACGATTCGGTCAGCGGCGTTGCGCTATCGGCGTAGACCGCGTCCGAGCTGATGTTGATCACGTGCGCGACCGGTGCCGCGCCGAGCGCCTGCGCCATCGCGCGCGCGATGACCATGTTCTCGACCAGCATGTCGGAGTTTTTGCACGGCGCGCGGGCCGAAACCGCCACGAAGGCGTCCTCTGGCCGCAGCAGCGCGGCGAGGCGCTCGCCGGCTCCAGACGCGAGCAGGTCGACATCGCTCCGCCCGAGGGCGAGGACCGGTACTCGGTCGCGCAATAACCGCGCCGTGATGGCGCCGCCGACGAATCCCGCCGCCCCCATCACGACCACGCGCCTAGGAACGGAAGGCGCTGCGTTCAGGTGCGTCAGCACGGGTCGCGCCCTCCGGTCCGAGTGGGCGGCCGTCCCAACGCGTACAGGTCAAGCCCGGCTTCGG
>CAZYTR010000312.1:0-32849 GCA_964650365.1 uncultured Alcaligenaceae bacterium
ATCTGTTCGCCGCACTCGCGCTGCTCCTTGGTAGAGTAATCCGCCAGGTAAGCGGCGATCGCGTCGGGTTTGGTCCAACCGAGCCGTATTTCGTTCTGGCCGGAGGCCCGTTTCTCTGGCTCCAGCATGAAACAATCGTCCGAATCGGCGATGAAATGTTTCTTCGCCGTCGGGCAGATTTCGGGGATGAACCCATAGTCAAACATCAGTACCGGCTTTGTTACGACCCGTTCGGGCCTGAGCCCCACAAGCGCAACCGGCCATTGATAGCCGATCAGCGTCTGCTCGTCGACATACCAGTAAAGCTGGTCCATGTATCTTTGATGATAGAGTTTCTGATTGACGATCCTCGCCTTCACGGTGATGTGTTTATGGCGCAACGCGAGCGCGACCAGATCCCGAGGCGGAACCGCGAGAATTCCGTCCTGCTTGCGGACTCTTTGCTCCAGTTCCGGCATCACGTCCTCGAGTAAGGCGCGAAAGCTCGGGCAATGGATGACTTGATGGCCCTCCTTGACAAGCCTGGCAACGGTCCGGTAACTACCATCGGCCAAAATGAAATCCGCATTCAGGAACATGAGGAAATAGTCGAGCATGCGCTCGCCCAAATCCTCGTAGCCGCGGATCAACGCGAACGTAAGCACCGGCCCGTAGTCCCCCCCGACGTTCGTGAGCAGATCGTCCAATGGCACGACCTTGACGTCGGCGTGCTCCTGCAACCGGCGAAATACAACTGAATCCCTCAGAACGCCGAAAAACCTGGATTCCGCGACAAGCGCAATCTCGACGTCGAACTGTTCCGCCAGTGCGGGAAGATTCCCAGGCGCCAGCAGCGCCGGAAGAGTGAGGTTCAGCACCCTGGCGAGGTAGGCGTCCCCCCAGAACGGGACCGACAGGCGGATCTTTCCGCTGAATTGTGCCATTCGATATCCTACCCGTCCCAATCCACCGGCTGGCATTGCGGATGGGTCAATTCGCTTCCTAGTTACGGTTGGGGCCAATACGGTAACATCCGCGCCGCACGCGCTTGGCCACAGATTTCGGGAAACATGGACTCCACCCAACTCGCCCACCGACGGCACTTCATGACTGGGGGGAAATTTGCCATTTCCGCGGCCTTAATCTGGGCGATCTCCACACGGCTCGATTTCAATTTTTTTTACAGCCAGTGGCACAAGCTGAATCCACTCCTGGTAGCAGGGTTCCTGGTGCTGGTCGCCCTACAGATGACGGTCGTTTCGGGCATGCGCCTGAAGCTCCTCCTGGAGTGCCTCGGAACGAAGCAACCACTTTTTCGCACGTCGCAAGTCGAGCTTAGCGGTTTTTTTTTCGAGCAGATCGCCTTCGGTTTCGTTGGCGGCGACGCGATGCGTCTCTGGCTTATGCATCGCGTGGGGATACCGCTTCGCCAAGCTTTCAAGGCGCTGCTCGTCGACCGCTGCCTCGGTTTCGGCGCCCTGTTGCTGCTGGTCGCGCTGGGGCTGCCAGGCCTGCTGCAATTGATCCCAAACCTGGAAGACCGGATCCCGAGGGCGCTCATATGGGCGACGATCTTCCTCATCGCGATCGTCGTGTTCGTGATCTTGCTTCTGCTGCCCGAAAAATATCGACGGCACCCTGTGCTGACTGAAATCGGCGAGCTGGTTTCGGTTGCGCTTCGGGATTCATTCGTACGGTATCGATTCCTGCTGGCGTTTGCCTTTGCCACGGTTACGCACCTTTTGAACGTGTTTATTTTTTTCTCATAGCTCATAATCTGGAATTGCTAGTCAGCCCCTATCAATGGTTCTGTATCGTTCCAGCAGCGCTGCTGTTTTCCATGATTCCCGTGTCCGCGGGGGGATGGGGTCTGCGCGAGGGAATTTTCATCTTCGGCCTGGGAGTGCTCGGCATCCGGCCGGAGGAGGCGACCGTCGTATCCGTCCTGTTCGGACTCGGGGTCCTTCTCGTTACGTTGCCGGGAGGGGTAGTCTTGCTCTGGAATCGCGGGCATTCGCGCTGAACCACGGGGCACGATGACTGCTCAACCCTGGGTCTCTTTCGTCGTTCCCTGTTTCAACGAGGAGGACAACGTCGCCGCCACGGTGCAATCCGCGCGCAGCGCGATGCCTGCGCAACGCGACTACGAAATTATCCTGGTTGACGATTGCAGTACAGACCGCACGCTGGAACGTATGCACGCGCTTGCCAAAACCGATCCGCGGATCAAGGTGGTGCACAACCCGGTCAACCTGAGCCTGGGCGGTTCGTATAAGCAGGGAGTCGCCTGCGCCGAGGGGCAATACGTCATCATGATCCCAGGCGACGACGGCTTTCCGGCGCAGAGTATCCGCGAGATCTTCCACCATGCAGGACGCGCCGACATCGTGATTCCCGTGGCGACCAACCCGGGCGTACGCACATGGTTCCGGGCGTTTGCGTCGAAAACCTTTGTCGCTCTCCTGAACGGGATGTTCCGGCTCGACGTCAGATACTACAATGGCGCGGTGCTGCATCGGACCGCCCTTCTGCGCTCGATCGAGATCCGCACCAGCGGCTTCGCCTACCAGGCCGAAGCGCTCGTCAAGCTGATCGCGCGCGGCGCGACCTACACGCAATGCGACGTGGCGATCCAGGAACGCGCCGCCGGCCGCTCCTCCGCGCTCAGCCTGAAAAACCAGATCACCGTTTGGAAGACGGTTCTGGACCTGCTTGCCGAAGTCGGCCTTTTCCGCCGGTATCGGATCGGCGCGTCGCGTCCCACCGCGCAGCGCACCGGCGGCATGGATAAGACGCGGTAACTGAATGTCGTCCAGCGCCAGGGCGCTAACGGTTCTGGTCGTTGCCCACAACAACTCCCATACGCTTCTCCCTACCGTAGACCGCCTTTTCCGTGCGCTCTCCATCACGGTGGAGGATTTCGCCATCGTAATATTCGACGACGGCAGCACCGACGGCACGGCCGCGGTCGCGGAAACCGCAGCGAAGAAATATCCCTTCACCAAGGTTCGCCGAAACCCGCGGCCGATGGGTCTCGGTTACTGCACGATCCAGGGAAGCATGGAGGCCGACACGGATTTCATCGTTTATGTGCCGGCTGACAACACCTGGCCGTTTCGTTCCTTCGTCGATTTGTTCGGCAATCTCGGAAAGGCCGAAGTCATCACGTCGTACGCGAACAACCTGCTCGTGGCCATGCCCTTCCCGAAGCGGGTCGTGTCGCGCTCGTACAGTTTCATTCTGAATCTTCTGTTTCGAAAAGGAGTCCGCTACTACAACGGCCTCACGATCTATCCGGTCGAATTCCTGAGGCAGAGCCCGGTCTTTACGCACGGGTTCGGCTTCCAGGCCGAGGCGCTCCTCAAAGCGATCGCGGCCGGATATTCGTTTCTCGAGATTGCTCTGCCAGTGGACGCCGGGAACCTGCCTAAAGCGCGGGCGATTACGCCTGCCAATGCGCTCAACGCTGCGGTCACCATCCTTCGGCTCTTCATGGACTTGCATGTCCTCGGGCGCAAACCCGCGTCGCGGAAGAAGCCTGCGGTCAACGAGCTGGCGCAGCGCGGATCATTGCGGATAGTGATCACCGGGGCGAGTTCGGGTATCGGCGCGGCCCTCGCGCAAGCACTGGCGGGCGACGGGCACAAGGTATTCATTTGTGCTCGCCGAGCGGATCGCCTAAATGCCGTCGCAGCCGCATCGCCATCCATAACCGCGCACGTTTGCGACGTGTCGGACGAGCAGCAGGTGGCCGGATTTGCCAAAGCAGTGTCCACCCGGGCGGACGCGGTGGATGTCCTCATCAACTGCGCCGGCGGCTTCGGCGAGATCGGTCCGGTCTCGATGACCGACACCGGGCGCTGGTGGCGCACCATGGATACCAACCTCAGGGGCACGTACCTGGTCATCCGCCACATGCTGCCCCTTCTCAACAGGGGCAACCATGCACGGGTGATCAACTTCGCGGGCGGCGGCGCTTTCAGCCCCTATCCGAACTACAGCGCCTACGCATGCTCCAAGGCGGCGATTGTCCGCCTGACGGAATGTCTGGCCCAGGAGCTCGCTTCTTCGGACATCCGCGTGAACGCGGTTGCACCGGGGTTCGTTCCTACCGAGATGCACAACGCAACCATCGAGGCGGGCGAGGAGCGCGCCGGGCGGCTGCAGTACAGGAGGACGCGCGCCGTCATCGAGCAAGCCGAATCCTCGATGGACAACCTGGTGAGGTGCATCCGCACGATGATTTCTCCCGCGCTGGACGGCCTTACCGGCAAGGCAATCAGCTCGAATTTCGATCCGTGGCAGACAAAGGTATTCCTGGAATGCCTGCCGGAAATCGTCCAGTCGGACCTTTACGCGCTGCGGCGCGTAAACGTGGTCAATCTTCCCGACGGAGATCTGCGCAGGACACTCTCGCAGCCCTGGGGCGATGCCCCGGTGGATCGCTAGGCGGGCGATGAAGGCGATCTGCCTTGCCAGCGCGATGACGGTCATGCTTTTTGTGGTCGCAACGCTCGCGCTTCGGTACAAGCAGAGCCCGCATCGCGTCAGGCAGCTGACGCTGTGCTATCTGGCTTGCCTCGTCGCTCTGGCGCTACTCTGGGGGCAAACCCCGGAGGATCTCGGTTTTCTTGCCCCCGGGCTGCTCGCCGAGCCGCGCTGGCTCGATCTTGCCGCGATGCTGTTTTTCTTTAGCGCCGCTTTTTTCGGCGGGGTGCTGCAACTCTATAATCTGGCGGATCGTGGCTTCTCTCTGCGAATCTTGATTGATCTCATGGAGGCCCTCGAGCCGGTCGATCTGGACCAGATGATGACGGGCTACAGCCGCGGCCGGGGTATTTCGTGGATGTATCGCAAGCGCATCGACGATCTCCTGGCCGGTGGTTTCATTGGGAAATCGGCGGGCTCCCTCGCGCTCACGCCGAAAGGAGCCGCTTTTGCTCCCCTCTTCGCCCGCCTTCGACGCTTTTTCAGATTGCAGGCGGTCGGCCAATGATTTCGCCTGCGCTGATCGGTTTGGTGGCTGCGGCCGGGTGGTTTTGCGTTTTTGCCGGGCTTCAAGTCTTCAGCCTGCGCGCAGGATCGGGAGGCGCCCGTTCGCTGTTGATTGCCTGCGTGGTATCCATCGGCGGAATGCTGGCGACGATTGTCGCGATCGCAGGTGACGGCCCGCAGATCTTTTCGCTGACATTGGCGATGGCGATGGGCCTGCTGGGAAGCGCCTGCCTGTTCGTGCTGTACGTGCCCGCCCTGTACACCATCCTCACCTCACTGTCAGTCCAGACCGTGATTTTGCTCGACAGCAGCGGCGGCGCGATGCCCGACGCGGAACTGTATGCCCGCTTCGCAGGCCGGCCGCTCTTCGAAAACCGCCTGCGTACGCTTATGGAGAGTGGATACATCGCCGAAAGCGGCGGGCGTTATCGGCTAACATCTCGCGGTCGCATGGTTGCCCGGCCGTTTGCCGCGCTCAAGGAGTTGTGGCGGCTCGCCCCTGGTGGATGAAATTCAATTGACAGGTTCTTCGATGACCAAGAGCAAAACCTCTGCACAGGCCTCCCGCGAGCTCTACCGGATGATGTACCTGATCCGGCGCGCGGAAGAAATGCTGATGGCGGAATATCACCCGGCAGACCAGATGCGCTGCCCGATCCATTTTTGCGTCGGCCAGGAAGCCATGCCCGCAGCCATCGCCCAGGTGCTGCGCCCGGCGGACGTCCTGATGTCCCACTACCGGTCGCACGGCTATTACCTGGCAAAGGGCGCACCGCTCGACGCAATGGTGGGGGAGTTTTACGGGAAGGCGACCGGATCCAATAGCGGCGTGGCAGGCTCGATGGAGCTTGCTTCCCACGAGTGCAGCTTCTACAGCGGCGCCATCGTCGGCGGATCGCTCCTCATACCTCTTGGCAGTGCGTTCGCGCAGAAGTACCGCGGCATCGATGACATCAGCGTCTCGGTGATAGGAGACGGAAGCTTCGACGAAGGCGTGACGTATGAAAGCTTCAACCTTGCCGTCCTACACAAGCTTCCGCTGCTCGTGATCTGCGAAAACAACAGGTATGCGGCGCATACGCCGGTCGAAAAGAGGCTGTCGACACCCATGCTCGCGGAGCGGGCTCGCGCGTTCGGCTTGCCCACGGAACAGCTCGACGGCAATGACGCGGAATTGCTCCTGGAGACTCTGCAGCGCGTCATTCCAGAAATCCGCACCGGTAAGGGCCCCCGTTTTCTGGAAATCGAAACATACCGGCACTGCGCTCACGTTGGACCAAAGAGCGACGATGAGCTGAACTACAGGCGGGCGGGCGAACTCGATCAGTGGAAAAAGCGTGACCCGGTATTGATGCTGAGGGAGCGCCTGGCCGGGGCAGGCGGCACGAACGAGATTGCACGCGAGGAAGCGGCCGCGGAGGCACAGATCAATGCAGCGATCGCCGCGGCCAAGCGCGCCGAGTTTCCGGACTTTCTGAAAATGATTTCGAGCAACTGGTCGGGCGAGTACGCGGCAGTAGCCACCCGGTTCATCTCCGACACTACTGCTAGCTTCGAAGGCGGACAGTCCGACGCCCGTCCCGGACCTTTCTAGAGGGCGGTATGTCAGGGGGGAACCACTCTCGATTGAGTTTTGCGCAGGCCATCAACGCAGCGCTGCGTCAGGCTATGGAGCTCGACCCGAACGTCTTCGTCTTCGGAATCGGGGCGGATGGCGCGTCAGGAATATTCGGCACCACCAGTGGGCTCGTGGACACGTTCGGCACGCGCCGGGTATTTGACACGCCGATCGCGGAAGCCGGGCTTTCTGCCCTTGCGGCGGGAGCGGCGAACGCGGGGCTGAGGCCGGTGCTAGTGCACCAGCGGCTGGATTTCATGCTTTACGCGGTGGACCAGGTCGTCAACTGGATGGCACCGTGGCGATTCATGTCGGGAGGCAGAGCGAAAATGCCGGTGACGATCCGCGCGATCGTCGGCAAAGGGTGGGGCCAGGGGCCGCAACACACAAAAAGCCTTCACACCTGGTTTGCGCATGTGCCCGGCCTGCAAGTCGTCATGCCGGGCTCTCCTGCCGAGGCGAAAGGCCTGCTCTTATCCAGCATCATGAGCGACGACCCCACGCTTTTTATCGAGGGCCGATCGCTCTTCACGATGCAGGAAGATGTACCCGACGAACCCTACTTCATCCATCTGGGGAAGGCGTTGGTGCGGCAGCAAGGCAGCGACGTAACCCTCGTAACGATGGGCTCGATGCTGCCCCTGTGCATTCAGGCCGTCGAGGCCCTGGGCGATCAAGAAATATCGGCCGAATTGATCGACCTGCGGTGCCTGATGCCGCTCGACCTCCAGAGCGTCCTCACCTCGGTGAAAAAAACCGGGCGCCTGGTCGTGGCTGAGCCCGGCTGGCGTATGTACGGCGCGGCGGCGGAGATCATCGCGTCGGTCAGCGAGGCCCTCGGCGACCGGATGCGCAGCCGGCCGCGGCGCGTGACCTGGCCGCAGAGCGCGGTGCCGACGAGTAGCAAGCTCGAAGAGCAGTTCTACCCGACCAGCAACGACGTCGCCGAAGCTTGCCGCGCAAGCCTCGGCAAGAGCTGAGTGCGCGTCCCATTCTCATACCTGCCGGAGCAGTTCGCCGACCCCGAGCCGATCTTCGCGAAAATACGGCACATCGTCGCCACCGGCGATTTCACCCTCGGCGCCGCGGTCGCCGAATTCGAGAAGCGCTTCGCCGCGCTCATCGGCGTGCGCCATGCCATAGGCGTGAATTCGGGCACCGATGCGCTGCGCCTCGCGCTCAGGGCGGTCGGCGTCGGGCCGGGCGACGAAGTGATCACCGCGGCGAATACCTTCATCGCGACCGTCAGCGCCATTGACGACATCGGGGCGAGGACCGTGTTCGTGGATTGCACCGACGATCTGTGCATGGATCTCGACCTGCTCGAGCGCGCAGTGACCGCGCGCACCAAGGCCATCGTCCCCGTGCACCTGAGCGGCGCCATGGTGGACATGAAGCGGCTTCTAGCCATGACAGAGCCACGCGGCATCCCGGTGATTGAGGATGCCTGCCAGGCCATTAAGTCGAGCTTCGACGGCCGCGCGGCGGGAGCTTGGGGCGCTGCCGGAGCCTTTTCGCTCCATCCTCTCAAGTTCCTGAACATCTGGGGCGACGGCGGCGTGATCACGACCGGCGACGATGCGCTGGCTGCCAAGCTGCGTCTGCTGCGCAATCACGGCCTCGAGAGCCGTGACGTCGTGGTGATGCCGGGGGTAAACAGCCGCCTCGACAGCATCCAGGCGGCGATCGCATTGCAGGGGCTCGAGGACGCGGGCCGGATTTCTTCCCGGCGCCTGCTGAACGCCGCCTTCTACGACCGGGCGCTCAAGGGCCTGCCCCAGGTCAAGCTGCCGCCGCGCGATTCCCGCGCCGTGCACAGCTACGTGACCTACCAGGTCTTCGCCGAGCGGCGCGATTCGCTGCTGCAGCTGTGCGTGGAGCGCGGCATCGAGTGCAAGATCCACTACCCCGTGCCGGCCTATGCCCAGACGGGGTTGCGCCACCTCGGCTACCGGCAGGGCGATTTCCCGGTCTCTGACCGCCACGCCCGCGCGACCATTACCTTGCCGGTGCACCAGTACCTGTCGCGCGAACAACTCGCTTACGTCGCCGCCACAATCACGGAGTTCTACAAAGCATGAGCCGAGCACCCGCATGGCGCATTCCCTACGTCAACCTCGGGGCGCAGTTCGTCGAGGAGAAGAACGAGATCATGCGGCGAATCGAAGCGGTCCTCGCCTCAGGGATGCACGTCGGCGGCCCGGACGTCCAGGCGCTCGAGCGCGAGATCGCCGCCTATGTCGGGACGCGCCACGCCGTGACGCTCAATTCCGGAACCGATGCGCTCATTCTCGGCATGCTGGCGGCGGGCATCGGCTCCAGCGACGAGGTCATCACGCCGCCCAATTCGTTCGTCGCCTCGGCGGCGGCGATTGCCAAGGCAGGCGCGACCCCGGTTTTCGCGGATGTCCGTCCGGACGGGCTGATCGACCCTGCCGCCGTGGAGGCAGCGATCACCCCGCGCACTGCGGCAATCATGCCGGTGCACCTGTGGGGCGCGATCTGCGACATGGACGCCTTGTCGGACATCGCCAAGCGTCACGGCCTTGCGATCATCGAAGACGCCGCACAGGCAATGGGGACCAAGCATCGGAACCGCCGTGCCGGCGCGCTCGGTACGGTGGGCTGCTTCTCCGCCCACCCGCTCAAGATCTTCAACGCGCTCGGCGACGCGGGCTACATCACGACGGACTCCGACGAAATCGCCGCGCGCGTCCGCCTGCTCCGCAACCACGGCCTCGCCGACCGCGATACCGTCACCGAGTTCGGCTACGTCTCGCGGATGGACGCGATCCAGGCCGCTGTCTTACGTTATCGCCTCACCCGCCTCGATTCATTGATTGAGCGCCGCCGCGCGAACGCCGCTCTTTACCGCGAACTGTTGAAGGGCGTGCCGATCCGCCTGCCGCAGGACAAGCCCTACGAGCTCCACACCTACGTCAACTTCGTCTCCCAGTGAGAGCGCCGCGACGAGCTGCAGAAACACCTTGCCGCAAAAGGCGTGCAGACCGTCGTGCACTACAACACCCCTATTCACCTGCAGCCAGCGGCGAAAAGTTTGGGATGTAGGCGTGGTCAATTCCCGGTTACGGAGCGGCTCTGCGAAACCATTCTCGCCCTGCCGGCAAACCAAATGCTGACCCAAACCGATATTCGTTTCATCAGCTCTGAGATCTGCGGCTTGCTAGGGGGCAAGATATCGTGATCCGGCAAGGCGCCGCCCCTGATCCCGCTGTCACAGATATACTTGGGCGAAACGCGCTGCCTGCCAGCATCGCGACAACATTCTTGGGACAACACTAATGGGACTCGGTCCTCCGATCTTAGCGCTCTACACTCAAATGAAGCGCCTCGGCGCGTTCGATGGGATCACGGACGTCGTCGAATTGGGCTCGCAGGGTGTTTGGTGCCCGGACCGTCGCCTGCTGGAAAACCTGTTCGATGCATACGGCCGTCCCATGCCTCCGGATAACGAGATCGCGCCTTACCTGAATTCGACCGGCACGGGAATAGCGCCCTCCCGGCATCTTCACGAGGCCCTGGGCATGCGCTACGAATGCCTGGATATCGACGCTAAATTCGGGGCGCTGACCATTGATCTGAACTTCGATTCGGTGCCGCCCGCATTCCGCAATAAATACGGGCTCACGACCAACCACGGCACCACGGAACACATCCTCAACCAGTACAACTGCTTCAAGGTAATGCACGATCTCACGAAGCCGGGCGGCTACATGATGCATGCGGTGCCGTTCACGGTCCACCTCGAGCACGGCTTTTTCAACTATCAGCCGAACCTCTTCGCTGCGCTCGCACGCTTCAACAGTTATAAAACGATTGGAATCTGGGTCGGGCCGGACTGGACTCTCTCGAGCCTCGTGCCCTGGGAAGACCGACTGCTGGAGTTTCTGGTCCTTAACTCGAAAACCACTCACTTGCTACTTGTAGTGCAACAGAAGCTGCATGACACGGAATTTTGCGTGCCGATACAGGGCGTCTACGAATCAATGTTGCCCGACTCTTCAACCGATCGATACCGACTCGTCGTTGACGGCGAGTACTACAGTGGGCACCGTTACACTCACATCGTGAAAACTTCCCCCGCTCCTTCTGGCGGTGGGATGGTCACCCTGGACAGTTTCCGGGGCAAGGAAGTTGCGCGGAATCTGGCAAAGCGTGTGCTGCGCAGAGTGCGCAACCTACTCCGCTAGGCAAAAGGCGATTTAACAAGGGACGGCAATCTTGCGCCCCGTCATCCGTCAACTTGTTTTCAGAATCCTTCTCATCGCTGAGCGAATCCGCCGCAGTGGAGCAGTAACACGCCAGCTTGTGGATTCCTCCAGTTGCCGAATCCGTTGCCTGAGTGCGTCGATATCCGTAGGAAGATCGACGCCCGAGATCCCTCCACCTCTGCACGCACGATCTGCAAGAAGGTCGATTGCATGGTCAACGTCTATTCGCTGCCCTATCCGCTCACGGAATCGCGCGGCGGTATCAAGGGCAATGTCATTCAGACCGTGCAATTCATAGATAACCATCGTTTTGATTAACTTATCAACACTTACCGCACGGGGCGGCGTGAGATAGTGATGCGGTCGATCCGCTTCTTCGGTGAAGTCCCGAAGGAACAGAGCGTTGACCGTGGATACCTTGCCGACGGATGACTGGTCGACCACCATCGGCAGTCCTTTTCGACCCAGCGCCTGTTGAAAGCTTTCTCGCGGAACGCGATTGAAGGCCAGATCGAACACCATGAGATGGTGCTCCAGCATTATCTGGTGAAGGGTCGCGAAATGACCTGTCGGATAGGTAGGGCTGGTGCCGAAATTTGTTTCGGTCTCAACGCCAAGCATATCTGCGCCCAACAGGCGGTGCGCTCCATCGAAAACATCTTTCTCGAAACCTTCGACATCCACTTTCAGGAAGTCGGCCCGCGGGATGGTGCCGTCAGACATCAGGGTGTCAAGGCGACGTATTGGAACACGGCGGATCGCCTCGGTTCTCTTGTCCCCGAAATGATGGGAACGATCCTCCCCTTGCGCGTAAATCGAGCTCGAGGTCGGGTTGGCGGCATTGAAGTGAAACGAGCGCTCCCCGTCCTCGTTCCCCACCGCCATCCAGTGGTAATGCCGGCTCGCGTTTCCTTTATTTTGCCGCCTCAGCTTGCCGACTTCTTCCTCAATGGCGTCGAAGCCGTGAACGACCAGGTAATCGCCGAGGATGTGCCAGCGCACGTTCTCACCGCCAAGGACACCGACGTCGATGACGACAAGGGGTTCTCGCAAGGCCTGTGTATGCACGATCCACTTGGTGAACGTTGCCGTCCGATTGAAATAAAGATCCATCGTGCTTACTTTTCTGACTTGCGTTTCAGCTCGGCGAGCCTGTCGTTGTAACGTTTCAGCACCTGCTTGTCGGCGCCGTGCAACTCGAGAAGTCCGATGGCCAATTCCATATCCCGCTTTGCGCTGTCAAGAAATCCCTGTTTTTCCGCAGCTTCAGAATTCATGTACAGGGCCGCCGGATTTTGTACAAACCCCAGCAGGTATATCTTGTTCCTTTCGGAGAGCACTTTTTTGACCTGCTCGTTCATTTCCTCAGCGCTAGGGAGCAGAAATTCGAGCGCGATCACCAGAACGACAAAGAAAACGACCAGTCTTATCGTAAAGGCCAACACGGACTTTCCAATTTCCCGAGCTTGTTCATCGCTCATACTCATCCCCCCAAGGTCGATGTTTGGTGGCTTTCGCGAGCTGCTATCGAATGGATTTCGTGGCAGTACGAAGTTTGTCAATCGCAACATCCCAATCGGGGAACAGGCGATCTCCGGACAGGTGCTTCATGCGCAGATCGATCCTTAAGTCGAGCCGTTTCATGTCTGCAAGATCCATCCGCCGGCAGGAAGGCGAGAGGATCCCGTAATCGAAGAGGATATCGGTATCGATTTCGCCGGAAAACACCATGCCCGTCATCATCAGATTGGCGCGCACGAGGCGTGCACGGGCATCTCGGGGCCGCAGGCAGTTGGAAAATTGCTGCGGCAAGACGACCAACGAAGTGCCATCGCTCTTTCCGGATACGTGCAGACCACCACGGACGTACGAGAAGTGCATGTCGCGCGCTTGAACCAAGGGCTTGTCGATCGCGGCCGAAAGAACCGCCTGTTGCGTGAAATCAAATCCCGGCGTGGCGACCTTCGCCATGATTTCGGCGCCCGTGTTGGCGGTAACAACCCGGGTAGGGCTGTAGTCGCCCACGTTGGGCCTCGGAAGTTCGTAGACATACCAAAAACCAGGCTTCCCTCCTCCAATCGACGACGGGCGGTAGGGCATCGTGATCAATGGAAAACCCGGGTTGTATTCGCTCGGCAGCGGCTTCCCATGCTCGGCGCTAAAGCGCACCCCGAACATCTGCAAGGCTTTCCAGTAGCTCTCCGAATATTGACCATTTGACCAGTACATATCGAGTCGATTGAGATGACCCCGTACGTCCCGCTTTAGGAGCTTGTGATTGAAATAGAGGGATTGGGGCGTTGACAATTGGCTGTATTCATTGACGGTGGGAATCCCGCGAGACCAGAGGTCGGTCATGGTGTCGCCCGTGTCGCTATCGACCGCCAGGAAGTTGATTGAACCCCGAAACGGCTGGCCAGGCGTCGGGCCGATTCTTTTCGAAAAGAAGTCAATGAGTTCCGGCTCGTCCGGCCAGGGCAAGTAAAAGATCTCGGCCTTCTCTCTGGCGCCCTTTTTCGCGTATTGCGCGACCATGGCAGGAATGTATGCAACCGCGATCAGGCTCGCCACGGTAGCGATGATCCCGATGCGCGCGGCCGTCAGCCGCACACCGACATGAAAATGCCGTGATAACAAGTTCGACATGAACAACGCGCCACAGCGTAGCGCGCCCCAGGCGCCAGCGATGGCAGCAGTTATGAAAAGCACAAACAGGCACTGTTCGATATAGATCGGAACTGGCGGTACCCACACCGCGTTCAGCAGCAAGAGATAAATCACGCTATATAGAAAAAGGGCGCCAAAGGCCACGACGCCCGCGATGACCAGGAGCCTCGCCCGATCCCGCAGGGTCATGAGACCCAGCAACCATCCAGCAATGCATGCGAGGTAGAAGTACTTCATGTTGGATGAGTAGGTCATTGCTGAAACGTAGGCGGGGTCTCTAGTACGATCGACTACCGCTGCAAACTGTACGCGCGCGGTGTACTGCGAAAGGGTGTACAGGTACTCCGCCGCACCGGTAATGATGAGAAGGCCAAGACAACACGCGACCGCCGCGGCCCGGACAACGATCGTTTTCCGTTGCAACGATCCGAATACGACAACCGCGAACGGCACGGCCCAACTGAAGCCTGCAAGCATCGTGAACAAAGGGTCGCTATACACACTGTAGAACACCAGTGCCACGATGGCCGAAGTGATCAGGACGAAATCGCGGCGCGAGCCTGGCTGCAGTCGAACAAGCAAACCCAGTGCAACCATGTAAGGGGCGTAGACGACCGCGTCTCCTGGCGTCAGACAAAAATTCGTAGGCGTATAGACAATCAGCAGTAGAGGCGCAAAAAGTGCGATGCAGAGCTGGGCGGCGATCGCGCTGGGCACTACCGGGACGTCGAAGCAGCGCGCCATCACATAGCAGGCGCTCGCGTAACACGCGAGCGCTACCAGAGCCGACATATCAGTCGCCACCCCCTTGTCCAGAACTGCAAATGGCCAGAAAGCCGGATTCGCCCATGCGTTCTTTGGCAGCATTTGCGAACCGACACCCTGCACCATGCTGATGCTGGTAATATCGAACGGGTTGCCGAAATTCAGCGTGGCGAGGACGGTCGCCTGGGCCATCTTGCCGTCGACGCCATAGTAGTTGCTGCCGTGGATGGCCATGGACAGAAGCAGTTGCGCCGCCACAAGCCCGACCAGTGCAACGCCGGCAACGATCAACTCGCGGCGTTGAACCGCGTCAACCATGATTGCGCATTACGAATGCCGTGATGTTCTATGCTTTGGCACGAATGAATTTCACCGCGAAGGCAAACGCGAGCACCGTCCAGCCTCCGGCAATCGCGAGGAACATGAAAAATTGATCCGCTACCACCGAATAACTCGGCGCCGTAATGATCAAGTAGCTCAACGAGACCAGAAAACCGAAGGTCAAGATCAAATTGCCATACATGAGACGCCTCAGCTCCTGCTTGTCGAGCAATAGAAGCATCGCAATCACCATTAATGCCACCAGCGCCCCAAGCTTGTTTAGCCATGGCAGCCGTTTGAGGGACGACAGGTGATACGAAAGCGACTTGTAGCAGAAGCGGACGTTATGGACGAAGTAGGACTCCAGTACAAGCTTCGGATCCGATGCGACGAACTCGAGTAAGGCCTTTCTCTTATAGGTCTCCGTAACTCCCGAGCGAATATACTTGCGATCCGCAGTTAAGTAGACCTCATCCGGGTCACTAGGTGGATGTCGCAGCAGGTATTTCCTTGCAACCATTTCCGGCTGCTCATCAAGAGTGGCATTCTCGAATTGAGCGGCGTATTTCTCCTTCCATTGCGGGTGAAACTGAAGTGCATAAACCATCGCGTGCCACAAGCCGTGGTACGGCCGTTCGTTTGCCGATTTGTAGACGGGGTGCAGGGCAAGCGCCACGGCAGACAGGTGAGCGACGGCAACCAGGGACAATGCTGCGACCGGCCATAGTGTTCGAAAGTCTTTCTTCCCCCCGCTCCTTAGAGAGCATCCGACCAGGACGGCCGCCAGTATCACCAGCGCAAGCAACGTCCACAACGCCGACGAACGGATCCAATAGCCCAGGACAAGAATGCACGACTGCACGACTACCAAGGCCGCATTGCCTGCGCTCGACGGAGAACGCGCAAGCATGGCATGAGCAATGTGCGCGGCCGGAACGATGGAAAGCGTGCTCAGGAACCTCGGGTCCAGTACGCCGTTCATCTCCGGGTTGAGAAGGCTTGATGCGAATACAAACGCCAGTCCCAGCGCCAGCAATGAGAAAACCGCCAAAACGCCTGGCGACGTGCGGAAAGCGACTACCGCGCAAAGCAGGGACACCCCGAATAGGGTGAAGTAGGTCAGGTAGAACGAAATCATATTGAAACCGAACAAGGCAAAAGAAAGCCTGACGAAATCGACCATCCCAATATCGTCACCGCCGTTGCCCGTGATCTGCTGGTTAGGAATGTCCTTCAACTCGACTGCCTTGCTGATCGCCTTGTTGATAACAACCGGATTGCGCAGGTTGTCCGGAAAATTCAGACCCAGGGTTTTCAATACGGTTGGGTCGCCCGTCAAACCAGCATATTCAAGCGTCGTCTTTACCGGCCCGGCAATCGAATAACCATACCCCCCATGCTTCATGGACGTTATCGCAGAGCCAATTGCGAACTGCGCGCGCCCCCACGTCTGGTCGGCAAGCGTGTCCTGGAGACCTCGCACCAGGCCGGCGCGAAACGCGAAAAAGAGAAAGAGAAAAATGAAAATCGCCATGACGGCGAATTGCGCGCGCTGGCGACGAGACGGTGGCGGCGAATCCAGTGTTGGCGGTGTCATGAGAATTTTTGCAGACGATTCCTGACGTCCGTCACAGTAGCGCGCAGCCCCTCCTCCAGCGGCGTCACCGGTACTTGACCGATCGTTGCACGAAGACGGGAGTCGTCGAGCACCGCGTCGCCGATCTCGATCCGCTCCAGATGTTCCGGCATCGGCTCCTCCGCCAGAGTTCCGCGGCCGGAGGCGGCGATCACAGCCTCGGCCAGCTCGCGGATCGTCGTGTCCCGCCCGGATACGTTGAGCGGCGCGAACCCGACTTCCAGGGGCGCCCCGCTCAAGCGGACAACCACTTGCGCGAGGTCGGGCGCATACAGCACGTTGCGCCGGCGGCCGCTACCGAATACAACGATCCGCTCATCTCGCAATGCGGCGCGCATGAATCCGCCGATGAGGCCGATATCGCCCTCCCCGGCAGGCTGGCCCGGGCCGTAGGTATTGCCGAAGCGGAGGCTGGCGACGGCGACGCCCGCACGTGCGCTCGCAAATATCCGCCAGTGCCGCTCTGCGGCAACCTTGTGGACCCCCTGCACATCGATCGGCTCCATGGGTGAACTCTCGTCGATGACGGGCGTCACCGGGCGGCCGTATTGATGGCGGGAAGCGAGATGAATGACAAGCCGGGGCTTACTCGCCGCCTGCGCGCAGGCGCGAATTACTGGAAGGTGGCTTGCCACGTTGAGGCGCAGGTCGTAGGCGGGGTCCTGTATCGCGTCCAAGTGCCGGGTCCAGCCCATGGCATCCACGACCAGCTCGGCGCCCTCGACCAGTTCGGGCACCTGATCGAACGTATCCGTAACGCAGTGAGAAAAAGAGAGGTTCTCGATTCCGTCCAGCAGGCGGGGGTCTGCAAAGCTGCGCGGCATCAGCCCGTCGACCGCGCGCACTTTCCAGCCGGCCGCCGCCAGGGCGCGGCAGATGTTGCTGCCGATGAAGCCGGCGCCACCGAAGACAGCAGCCGTACCTGGCATGTCAAGTGATGCGGACCGTGTTGCTCTGGACGTCTTTCTTGGCCGTCTCGTAGTCCTCGAGCTGGCCGATGTCGATCCAGTAATCCTTGGTGAGATACTTCGCGACCGGCGTGCCCCGCGCAAGCATGTCCTTGATCAGGATGTCGACGCCATAGTATTTCCCGCGGGGTATGTAATCGAAGACGGCAGGCGTAAGGACGTAGATTCCCGCCAGAATCTCCTGGAGGAAACTCGGCTTCTCCTCGACTCCCGTGATGAAGTCGCCATCGGCGAGCACCCGTCCGAAGCGAAATGGAATGGCGATCTCCTTGGTCACCACCGTCAGTGCTGCCTTCTTATCCAGCGCGAAGGCGCCGAGCTTGGAGAAATTGAGATCAGTAAGAATGTCGCCGTTCATCATGAAGAATGGCTCGTCCAGCCTATCCTGAATCAGAGCTAACGGGCCGCAGGTGCCCAACGGCTCGTTCTCCTGGCTCACTGTTACCTTGATGCCGTACTTTTTTCCGTCTCCGACGACGGAGTCGAGGTAGTCCGACATGTAGTTTGCCGCGATGAACACTTCCTGAACGCCGTGCTTCTTGAGTGCGAGGATTTCTATTTCTAGGACGGTGCTTTCGCCAATCGGCAACAGCGGCTTCGGAATGATGTTGGTGAGCGGCCGCAAGCGCATGCCAAGACCGCCCGCCAGAATCACGGCTTTCCTGATTTGTGACGAACTACCGCTGGTCATTTTCTGTTGCTTCCCGTGTCAGACGCTCTGCACTAAATCTCAATCCCACGAATGATTGTAGAACGCCGTGTGTTCGGCGACGTGCTACCATGCGGCGCCAAGAATTTCCCTACAGTTCAATAGGTTGAAGTATAGGTAACTACCGTCAGCTTTAACAAGGGGCGGCCCTGACGGACAGCGACGGCGGAGTTGCATTTCACCATGACTAACACAGATTCATGGACGTGGATCGAGCCGGTCCCCTCTGAGTTCGTCTCCGCTATCACCGGGCGTTCGCAATCGATGTTTCGCGAGGATATCGACGCGCACGCGATGGAGCTGAGGGATCGCGTCAAGAGGGAACGCATACTGGTAATCGGTGCGTCAGGGTCTATCGGAAGCTCATTCGTAAAGCTGCTCGTCACCTACTCTCCGCGGGCGTTGGCCCTCGCGGACATCAACGAGAACACCCTCGCGGACCTCGTCCGCGACTTGCGCTCCGCCGGCATTTCGCTGCCGGACGATTTTCGCAGTACGGTCGCGGCCATGGGCAGTCCTGCGTTTACTCGATTCCTCAAGGACGCAGGAGTGTTTCAGACAGCGCTCAACTTTTCGGCCCTCAAGCATGTCCGGACCGAACGAGATGCGTTCAGCCTGATGCGCATGATTGAAACGAATGTGCTGGCGTTTGAGGATCTGATTCGTGACGAACCGATCTCAACTGGCGGCCGGCTGTTCTCGGTATCCACAGATAAGGCGGTCAGGCCCACGAATCTGATGGGGGGCAGCAAACGCTGGATGGAGAAGATCCTTGCGGCAGCCAAGGAGATCGTGGGGACCTCGGCGCGTTTCGCGAACGTTGCGTTCTCGGCGGGTAGCCTGCCCCATTCCTTCTTGCGGCGGCTTCAATTACGCCAACCGCTTGCGGGGCCCAGCGACGTTCGGCGCTATTTCATCTCCCACCTTGAAGCCGCTCAGCTTTGCCTGCTCGCCACGTTTCTGGGCCGGCATCGCGAAATCTTCGTTCCCCGGCTCGATCCTATGCGTGACGCCATATTCATGCCTGAAGTTGCTCGCCGCGTACTCGCGCTTCACCGGCTCGAACCCGAGTTGTTTCCAGATGAATTGTCGGCCAAGAAGAGCCCTCTGCTGAGCAAGCTAGGGGGGCACCGCTGGCCGTGCGTATTCACACCCGCGGATACGGCGGGCGAAAAAGAGCTCGAGGAACTGACCTATCCCGAGGAGGACGTAGACACCAACCGCTTTCACGCAATTGCGGTCGCACGGCAGATGCCCCCGGATCTTAGCGCGCTCGCCGACGCGCGGCGCATGGTGCTTTCCGTGGCGGCAGACGACAGATGGGAAAAGAAGCGCCTCGTGGAAGCTATCCGCCTCGCGGTTCCTGAACTAAGCCATCGAGACATCGTTCGCTCTCTGGACGAGAAGATGTAGGTATGGGACCCGCGAATCTCCTGCACTGGAGTGGCGAGTGAAGACGATCTTCCGAGTCGATCTTCGCGCCCAATTCGAAGCCCATCGCGCCGATATTCTCGAGGCGATCCAGCGAGTTCTCGAGAGCGGCCGCTATACGCTTGGCGACGAAGTGGCGGCGTTCGAGCGGGAGTTTGCGGGGTACCTGCGTGTGGCCGAAGCTGTGGGAGTAGCAGATGGGACACGCGCAATCGCTATGGCGCTGGAGGCGCTGGGCATCGGAAAGGGAGACGAGGTCATCACGACGCCATTCACCGCCATGCCAACCATTGGCGCAATTCTGGAAGTCGATGCGACACCGGTATTCGTCGATGTCGATCCGAACACATATTTGATGGACATAGACGCGCTTGCGTCGCGAATCACGCCGCGCACGAAAGCGATCCTTCCCGTCCACATGTTTGGCAATGTCGTCGACATTCCCCGGTTGCGCGAGCTCATAGGCCCCAACATCCCCATCGTCGAGGATGCCGCGCAAGCGCATGGAAGCAGCCTGGCAGGACGCATGGCGGGAACCATGGGCGATTTCGGCACATTCAGCTTTTATCCGACCAAGAACCTGGGGGCGTACGGGGACGGCGGCGCGATCGTCACGAACCGCTCCGCGGATGCCGCCAGGCTGCGTGTGAAGCGCAACCACGGCATGGTGGACAAGGACACCTGCCTCCACGCGGGCATAAACTCCCGGCTCGACGAGCTCCAGGCGGCGATCCTTCGCGTCAAGCTGCGCGCGCTCGAAACGATGAACGCCGCTCGCACAGCCCTGGTCGAGCGATACGTTCGCGGCCTTCCGGCCGGGCACTTCCGGCATCAGCACATCACGCCCGGCGCCACCAGCAACTGGCACATCTTCCAGACCCGATACCTGGGCGACAGAGACGGTCTGGTCAGCCATCTTCAACGTTGCGGCATTCAGAGCAATGTTTACTACGCCTTTCCGCATCATCTTCAACCCACGCTGACTGGCCTCGGATACGGCCGAGGCAGCCTGCCGAAGGCGGAAGGTCTGTGCGCACGCGTTATTGCATTGCCGCTGTATCCGGAGATGGATCCCGCCATTGTGGACGTTGTGGTGAAGAGGATTCTCGAGTTTGTCTCGACAGATGGCAGGTGCACCGCCGTTCAAGCATCCAATGAGTAGTCCGGCCAATCCCATTGGCGTCTCCGTTGTAGTGCCGATCTACAACGAGATTGAGTTGTGCGATCGGGCGGTCCGGACAATTCATGCCTTTCTCCTACACAACCACATACCGTTCGAGATCCTATTGATTGAAAGCGGAAGCACCGACGGTTCAGGCGCAGTCTGCGATTCGTTGGGCGCCGACCTGCCGAACGTCCACGTGGTGCATGAAGGCCAAAGGAATGGCATGGGCGCCGCGCTGCAGATTGGCTACGCCATGGCACGTATGGACTTGGTATGGCTGGTGACAGTTGACCTGCCGTTTCACCTCGAGACTCTGTTGAAGGCAATCCCGCTCATTCAAAATCATGATTGCGTTCTGAGCTATCGATCGGGTGATTCCCGAAGCCCAATGCGCCGAATTCAGTCTTGGGTATACTCGGCCTTGACGCGTAAATTGCTCAAACTTCCAATGCGCAGCGTCAATTCGGCATTCAAGCTCTTCAGGCGCGAGTTCGTTCAGTCGTTACCGCTGGTCTCAAAGGGCTGGTTCCTCGATACGGAGCTCCTCTATTGGGTAGCGCGCAGAGGTTTACGTTACGCAGAGATTCCGGTCGATGTACTAGACCGCTCGGCAGGGACCTCCAAAGTGACCAGTTCCGACTGGTTCAAGGTTTTTCGCGAACTGCTCGCCTTTCGGATCACCATCCGCAAATTGCCCATGTTGGATCGTGACAAGAGATGATTGATGCCGACGTAAAGCTTGGCGAGGGCGTAAAGATCTTCGACGCAAAGCTTGTAAACATTTTTGGCTGCACGATCGGAGCGAGAACTTTCATTGGCCCTTTCGTTGAAATAACGAGAGGTGTGGCGGTTGGCGCCGATTGCAAGATCGAGAGTCATGCCTTCGTTTGTGACGGGGTGACTCTCGAGAACGGTGTATTTGTCGGGCATGGCGTCGTGTTCACCAACGACCTATATCCGAGATTCGACCGGCAAGTGCAGCGCCTCAAGACCGTTGTGGAAGAAGGAGCGAGCTTGGGAAGCAACGCCACCATCATTGGCGGCATCCGGATCGGACGCTATTCGGTCGTGGGCGCCGGCGCCGTGGTGACCAAGGATGTGCCGGACTACGCCATCGTCGCCGGGAATCCCGCCAAGACGATAAAGCAGTTCGCTTCGGAAAACGAAATAAGATCCTTCGCGCATTCCAGGCAACCGTCGGCGGACCCTCATCGCAAGCCCAAAATCAGTTCCTGATCAATTTGTGCTGCGCGAATCCGTTTCCTTGCTTGCGTCCCCGGTTACCGGCAATTCGTTCGCGCTTGAGGAATTCGTGGCGGACGGGAACGATGTCATTGAAGGCCGGCTCGTAGACCGTCAGGCCGGCCAGTGGTTCCGCATCGAACAAGGGATTGCCGATCTGACTCCCGTGAAAATTCGGCGCGACGACATGCACGCGGCGTTCTGCTCACGCCATGGCTTGTCGGCAGAAACTATCTCGCGCGATTCTAACGAGAAGATGAAAGCGTACTCGGAACAGATTGAGTTCTTCCGGGACTACCACGACCTCTATGAGACGGACGTCGTGGAGAGCCCCTTTTACCGAGTGCTTGATGCGGTGACGCTGCATCGATGGCTCAGATTGAATTTGCCCGCGAACGCGCTCGTTGCCGAGGTAGGCTGCGGATCCGGGCGCCAAAGCATTCCTTTGCTCGAGCACGGCTGCAAGGTCATTGGATTCGATCTTTCCGAAGAGATGCTCCGCGTGGCGAGGAAGAAGATCGCTGCGCGAGGCTGGCTGCAGCGCGCGGACTACGCGGTGGCTTCGGCGGAGGCTTTGCCGATCAGTTCCGCGGTCGCGGATGCTGTGATCATCTACGGTAGCCTGCACCACTTCGCCGATCCGGAAGCGGCCATCAGAGAGGCGGGCCGAGTGCTGAAGCCGGGTGGTCGCTTCTACATGCTTGAACCGCACGATAGCGCCTTGCGGCCGATATTCGATTGGTCGATGAAGCTGTGCACACTTTGGCAGGAGGACGCAGCCGACGAGCCATTGTTCAATGAAACACAATGGCGCAGCTGGCTTACGACCTCCGGAATTTTGCCAGTCTTCCGATACTCCACCTACCTGCCACCACACCTGTTCTATATGTTTCGCGGCAAGCTTGGAGAGGTACTGCTCTCTGCTTCGGACCAGTTTTTCGGCAGCCTGCCCGGGATCAGGAAGCTCGCGGGTGTGATCGTCGCGGAAGGCGTCCGGCAGACCTGATTCGCGCCTTCATGGCCTTGGCGCAGGCGCATCTGCCGCCGAGACAGCCTTTCTGAACACGTTGTGAATTCCCAGGGCCGACGCGCTTGCGGCCCCGAGGCCGATATGCAGCGCAATCGTGATGCCGTGCGCGACGAGCGCAAACGCGAGCGCCAGCGCCGTCGGGACTCCCCACACCGACAGAGCAAGCACCGCAATGGCGTGGTACACGCCGATCGCGCCAGGGCTCGACGGGATGGCGGCACCAAGGCTTATCGCGACGACCACAAGGACCGCCGCCACAGGAGGTACTGGAATCTCCAGCGCGGCAATCATGCACGCCGTATAGAGAATCATCCCTCCCCAGGCAAGCACGTTCCAGAAAAGAGCGGGCCAGAAATGGCGCGCCCGGTGAAGGACGGCAAGGCCGTCTGCGAACGGGTGCAGCCATCGAAGCAGCGTCCTGGCCCAACCCGACACGCGGAGCCTCCTCTCGAGTGCCGCCAGGACTCCAGGGCGCATCGAAAGCGCCACGATCGCAATGCCGCCCAGGATTCCCGCACTCGCAAAAGTCCCTAGGCCGATCGTCACCGCGCGGGGCAGGTCCAGCCCGATCGCTAGCACGGAGCCCAGGGCGATCACCGTTGCGACGTCGAACAGTCTTTCGAGCACAATGCTCGACAGCGCTGCCGCGACGCTGGCGTTGTGTCGGCCACCGATGAGGGCAGCGCGAAGGAAGTCACCGGGCCGCAGCGGCAGCACCGCGTTCGCCATATAGCCGATCACCAGGTATCCGAAGGCCTGATGAAAGCGGAGCCGGGGGCGGTCTCCAAGCAGCGCTCGCCAGCGCAAGGCGTAGCAAGCGAAGGTGGCGCACAGGACGAGAACCCCGAGCAGCGTCCACTCGATTCGGACATGCTTGAGGGCCTCGAGGGCCTCGGACCAGTTGACGGCCCAGACACCAAGCGCCACGCATAGCGCGGAAAGCAGAATGCCCAGAAGCGCCTTCACCGGCCACGGTTTCATGCCAGACGGTCTCGCGCAAATGCCCAGCCACTCTCTGTATCATGCGAGGCGATCCGCCATCTTGAATTCCAGCTAGAGGTAGCTATGGGTCTTGGTCCTCCGGTGTTAGCGCTCTACCGCCAGATGAAGATGCTGGGCGGGTTCGAGGGCGTCCACAAGGTGATGGAACTTGGCGCCCAAGCGGTGTGGTGTCCGAGGAAAAAGCTCGTGGGCTCGCTGTTCGAGGCCTTCGGCCGCCCCGCTCCGGGCGACGACATGCTCGAGCGCTTCGCGAACTGGAAGGGCTCGGCGCGCGAGCTCTACGAGGCGCTCGGCTTCGAGTACCAGTGCCTCGACCTTGACCCGAGCTACGGCTCGATGCGCTTCGATCTCAACCTCGATGCGGTGCCGACGGAGCATGCCAGCCGCTACGATTTCGTCACCAATCACGGCACGAGCGAGCATCTTCTCAATCAGCAAAACTGTTTCAAGGTGATGCACGAATTCTGCCGCGTCGGCGGCATGATGCTGCACGCGGTTCCCTTCACGGTGCACCTCGAGCATGGTTTTTTCAATTATCAGCCGAATTTCTTCAGCGCGCTCGCGAGGTACAACGCCTACGAATCGCTCGGGGTCTGGGTTGGGCCCGACTGGCAGCTCGCGAGCCTAATTCCATGGGAGCGTGGCCTCATGGATCATCTCGCGCTGAACGCCAAGACTTCGCATCTCCTGGTCGTGCTCCTGCGCAAGCTGCAGGATAAGCCTTTCGGGATTCCTTTCCAGGAGATGTACGAAGGAATGGTCCCTGAAGAAACGCTGGGGCGCTATTCCATCGTGATCGACGGCGCCGGCCTCGACGGCTATCGTGGGAAATACCTCACCGACGTGCCGGGAAGGCAGCTCGTCGAAGAGCTGAAGACGCGGATCTTCAACCGCATCAAGCGCAAGTTCGGCGGCTAGCGTTCTACGCGAGGTTGAAGTCGCGGCGCTCGACTAAGCGCGCGAAAACCTCGGCAAGCAGGTCCGCAGCGCGAACGATCTTCCAGGGCACGCCGCTGATGTCGCCTTCCAGGATCTTGTTCTTCGCCGCGAGCAGCGGCCCATATTTCTGGAAATTGCGATCGCGCGGGCGCAGGTGCCGCCGCAGCAGATAGCTCACGGCCGCGCCCTCGCGCAGGCGCAGTTCGTAACGCTCCGCCTCTTCCATCGGCTTCACGTAGATATCGGGGGCGATCGCCTCCTCCGGGTGGTGGATCGCGGTGACGCATTCGAGGCCCACGCCGATCATCAGGATGTAGGCCGGGTAGTCGCGCATTAGCGCGTATGGGCTGGAGGCGGGAACCGGGGTGGTGCTCAGGTGATGCGTCGAGAGCAGCGTTTTTGCGAGGGGCCCGGCCCCGGCCGCGGAATGTGTCGGATGCAGGCTTCGCGCCGTGGCGTACTTCGTGCGGAAGATCTCGGTCAGAACGCCGGTATGGGAAGGCGTGTGCAGCTCGTCGAATACCGGGCTTTGCGGCGTGACGGTGCGCCACGTCATGGTGGGCATCAGCAGCGTCCCGCCCGAGAGGTGCTCGAGGGCACTCTCGATCATCGCCTCGGCGCGATAGCCCTGGCGGCTCAGGCCCGCGATGGCACTGTGTACCACCAACACTGCGTCTCGCGGGACGCCGAATTGCCTGAGGATGCCCGGGATCGCGTCGCGGCCAGCAGCGGCGGACATCGCTAGCGGCCCTTCCGGGCGCGGATTTCCTCGATCTGGTCTAGGCAGCGCTCGACGTCTCGAAACGGCAACCCGCTCAGCTCGGAAAGCTCGAGGTCCCACCACCTCACACGCAGTAGCCGCTCGATGATTTTCTCGGGAAAACGGTAGCGCCGCACCGAAGCGGGCACACCTGCCACGATCGCATAAGGTGGCACATCCTTAGTGACCACTGCGCCCGCAGCAAGGATTGCCCCATCGCCCACGTTGACGCCCGGCATGACGTTCACGTTGTGACCGGACCAGACATCGTTTCCGATCATGACGTGCTGGAACATTTCCGGCGTACGCTCCAGGCGCTTGATCTGCGTGTATTCCGGAATCCAGTCGAAGGAGGTGGGGTGGTACTGGAACTCGTTGATGCTCAACCAGTCCATCGGGTGATTGAACGGGTTGATCGAGGTGCGCGCACCGAAGGAGCAATAAGCTCCCACGGTCGCCCGCGCCACGAAACAACTCTCGTTCATGCCGAAGTATTTGCCGATCACGGCGTCCGGGCCGACCTGGGTATTGCGGTTTAGATACACAGGTCCGAGCAGGCGCGACTTGATGATCCGGGCGCCCGGGTTCATTTTGACAATGCCGCCGCAGTAGAACGCCGGCTCCGCAGTGGTGTTCTCGTACCGGTCGACAAAAAATTCCTCGTACTTCATCAAACCACCGTGACTTCCAGCAGCAGGCTGGTGCAGTTTGCCTTGAACCGGCCCGGCTGCCGCGACGCAGACATGTTGGCGAGCAAGGCAAGCGGCGCAAGCAGCGTAGCGAGGAATGCGAATCGTATGAACTCCCGGGTGCCGCCGTTTTCCAGTCGGTCCTGGAGCAATTCCCACATCGCCTGCACGGAGTGCGACAGGAAACCACCGCGAAAATCTAGCTGCGGCAGGTCTTCGCCTGGCAGCCCGGAATGGATCAGGACGGTATCGCGCTCCTTTACGCGCTGCATCCCTTTGGTCTGGTAGAAGACGACAACCTTGCCGCCCGGCTTCATCATCGGGCGCAGCAGCGGATACAGCTTGCCGAAACCGGTGATCTCGTCGCGCACGAGCTCGAGGAAGCAGACGTCGAACGGTCCCTGCTGCGAGAGTTTCGCCAGCTCATCGGCGCTCATCAACGCTTCGGTATTCGCCGGGACCACCTCGGGCAGCCATTGCTTCAGGAACGGCGCGATCGTGGCCCTCGGCAGCGACCAGATCGCAAGCCCGCGCCGGGCCCCAGCGCAGGTACGCTGTAGGTAGTCTGTCGTCGGCAGGAGATCCACGCGCTGCGGGTGACAGTAGCCGACATTGGGCAAGCGGCCGAACATGGCGCGATAGAGGACCTGCAGGCACTCGAATACAGAGCGGCGAAACCTGTCGCGGCCCACGGCGCTGCCAATGCCGAAAGAGAGGCGCAGCGCCGTCGCGAGGAGCTCGCCCAACGGGCGCTCGGCGGCCTGGCCGGTTCCCTGTTCTGCTGCCTCGGGCGCGGCGGAGAGGCTGTTCAACCACTTGGCATGTAGGTCGAGGGTGCCGGTCCAGATGTAATGGTCGCGATAGCTCTGTGGCTCGGGTGTCATACGGCTTTTCACATCCGCCCAATAGGCTTCCAGGGCGGCAAGGCCCTCGGCCGCCTTCTGCGGTATGTCACGGCTGTGAAGCACCAGCGGAAATTCCGGGCAGATGCGCTGGTCCTTCGTGCTCCAGCGGCTCAGGCTTCGAGCGATCTCGTCCTTGTCCATCCAGCCGAGCTTCAGCCAGTTCGACATTCCCTTCCTCACGCGCAGCTCCATCATCAGGAAATCGTCCGAATCGCCAAGGACGCAGATCTTCCCGCTGGGAATGACCTCTGAAATAACGCCATAATCCCAGAACGCGAGAGGTTCCGGCGGTACGCGCTCGGGCCGCATGGCGACCACTGCGATGGGAATCTGTTTCCCGAGGAGCGTATACCGGTCCACTGCATAGTAGAACTGATCGACATGATCGATCCGGTACATCCGCCAGTTGATGGTCTTCGCGCGGATCGTATAGTGACGATGATCGAGTATCAGCTCGGCCATCTTGCGCGGCGGCAACGCTAGGATTCCGCCCGCCGCGGCGATCGACGCGTTGAGCGTCGGCCGGACTTCTTCCTCAATGGTGCAGTAGCTCGGCGAAAGGATGCAGCGCTCCCCGGCGAGCATGCGCTTTACCAAGGCCTGATACGAGCCGTCCGCCAGAATGAAGTCCGCGTTCAGGAACAGGCACCATACATCCTTTGCTTTTTCGCCCAGATCCGTAAAGCCGCGGAACAAGGAGTGCGTGATGGTGTAGCCGTAGTAGTTCGGGTGCGACAGGACATCGTCCATTGCTACCAGCTTGAGCGGGGCGTATCGGGCGGCGGCCCGTATCCCGGGAAGGTTGCGTACCGCCTCGAAGCACTCGGCTTGCGTGACCACGACCAATTCACAATCGAAGTGCTGCGCCAGGTGCGGCAAGTTGCCGGGAGCAAGCAGCGCAGGAAGGCACGCGGCGTCCATCCTCGCGATGTACTTCGCGCCCCAAACCGGAATGATGATTCGCGCTTTCAACCGCGCGCCGTTCTCCTTTTCGGCCGGCCGGACTGGAACCGCGTCTGCTATAAGCCTATCCATCGCGCTGATGATAAACGAACGTGCCCCCTGTCGTGCCGATTGAGACCCTGGCGGTAGTGCTCGTACTCTCGGCTGCGCTACTGCACGCGGTCACGAACGCCCTCATCAAGATCAGCGGCGATCCCTTGATCACGCGGGGATTCATGAGCGGTGTGTCGGCGCTTGCGCTGGTGCCCTTGCTGCCGTTCGTCTCTCCTCCCGGCCGCGAAGCCTGGCCGTTCATCCTTGGTTCAGTCCCGTTGCACACGTTGTATGCGTTCCTAATCGCCGCAGCGTATCGGCGCGGCGATTTGAGCGCCGTCTTTCCGGTCGCGCGCGGCGTGTCGCCGCTCGCAGTGGCAGGGCTCGCGCTGTACTTTGGTATCGGCCGGCCGGGCTGGGGCCAAGCGGCAGGCGTGGCGATCGTGTGCCTCGGCATCTTCCTGATCGCCGCACCTGGTGCGCGCGCCGCGGCAAGCCGGCGGGGCGCGCTCGGCTACGCGTTCGCCACGGGGCTTGTCATTGCGTCGTACACCTATCTCGACGCCCTCGGGCTGCGCGCGGGCGGGACAATCGCCGGCTACATCGTGTGGCTGGTGGTGCTGGACGGCAGCTGCACCGCCGCGTCGGTGGCGCTCGCGCGAACGAGCGCCGTTCGTCCGTTTCTCGTGGCGAACTGGAAGCCAAGCATTGCTGCGGCGCTGCTTGGCCTGGGGAACTTCACGCTGGCCATGGTCGCGCTCGGCCTCGGCCCCATGGTGGAGATCGCCGCACTGCGCGAGACCAGCGTGGTGTTCGCGGCCTTCATCGGCAGCCGTTACCTCGGTGAAGCATTCGGGCGCCGGCGGCTGCTCGCTGCGGGACTAGTAGCCGGCGGCGTGGCCGCGATGCAGTGGTTACGCTAGAGGTATGTCTAGATGCGCAAGAGGCGGCGCGCGGCGCGCAGCGGGGCCGTAATTTTCCAGCTGATCGAATGCAGCATCAAATTGAGCTCTTCGTCCAGCCGACAATCCGGATCTGCGAGCAGGCGGATTGCGCTAGCGACGTCGAGGTGTCCGGCCAATTGGTTCTCGAATCGTTTCAGCACATCGATTGCTATGTCGTTGAGCCCATAGGATTCGAGGAGCATGAGCAGCTTGACGAGCTTCTCGGGCGCAAGCGGCGCGGGTAGCTTCACATAAGTGTTGGGGGCATTCGCTTCGCCAACCGGATCGCGGCAAAACAGCACGTTCATCGTGCAGATCTTGCCTACAGAGCGTTGATCCTTGATTGGGCGGCGGCCTGCCATTTCAAGCGCGTGCTGGAAGCTCGCCGTAGGAATCCGGTTGTAGTTCAGGTCGTAAACACGAAACCCGTGTTGCGTGGCAAACTCGAGCAGCGTTCCGAAGTGGGTGGCCGGATAGACGCTGCTGGCGCCGAAGCTCGTCTCGACCTCGAACGCGAGCAGCGGTGATGCCAAGACGCGCGACGCACCCTCGAACACCGCCTTCTCGAACCCCTCGACGTCCACTTTCAGGAAATCAGGCAGCGGAATCGTCCCGTCGTCCAGCAGCGCATCAAGCCGCCTGATCGGAACCGTCCTGACTTCCTCGCGGCGCGCGCCCGCCTCGTTGTAGGCACTTGGGCCGGCGGAATACAGGGAGCTGGAATATGGATCGGCGGCATTGAAAAATAACTGCGTTTCGCCGTCCCGATCTCCTATCGCCATCCAGTGGTAGTGCCGGTTGGGGCGCCCGCGCGCCTCCAGCCCCTCCACGACATCGCGGATGGCATCGAATCCATGAAGGAGCAGGCGATCGCCGAAGACATTCCAGCGACGATGCTCGCCGCCTTGCACGCCGACGTCGATGACGACGAGCGAGTCGCGCGGCAAGCCGCGAGCGACGGCCCATTTCGTAAAATCCAAACGACTATTGAAGATGAGGTCCACGGAGGGAGGTATTGTGCAGCAACTGGCTGCAATCCTTAGAATGCCTCCAAGGCCTTGTGACGATGAAGCGAGCGGTGTTCCTCGATCGTGATGGCGTGCTGAACCGGGCTATCGTCCGGCAGGGCAAGCCGTATCCCCCGGACACGATCGAGGCGCTAGAGATACTTCCGGGCGTAGGCGATGCCCTGGCCAGCCTGCGCGCCGCCGATTTCATGAACGTCGTGGTTACTAATCAGCCTGACGTCGCGACAGGTAAGCAACGGCGCGAAGTCGTCGAAGCAATGCACGCGCGGCTCGCCAAAACTCTCGATATCGATGCGTTCAAGGTCTGCTTCCACACTGACGCCGATAACTGCCTCTGCCGCAAACCGAAACCCGGATTGCTGCTCGAGGCGGCGCGCGAACTCGGAATCGACCTCGCTCAAAGCTTCATGGTCGGCGACCGCTGGCGCGACGTCGCGGCGGGCCAGGCGGCGGGGTGTAAAGCTTACTTCGTGGACTACGGATACTCGGAAAAAAGACCCGACAAACCGTACCTTGCGGTAAAATCGCTGCCCGAAGCGGCCGGCTTCATCCTGCGGTCCGTCAGGTAAATCCCAAAGGATAAGGGAGACAAAACTCGTGAGCGAAACCAGCAAGTTGAAGGTGAAGCTATTCGCCGATGGCGCCGATCTCGCCGGCATGAAGGAAATGGCGGCGAATCCGCTCATCAAGGGCTTCACCACCAACCCGACGCTGATGCGCAAGGCCGGCGTGACCGACTACAGAGCCTTCGCCCTCGAGGTGCTCAAGGCGATCCCCGACCGGCCGGTGTCGTTCGAGGTGTTCGCCGACGATTTCGGCGAGATGGAGCAGCAGGCGCTCGAGATCGCGTCCTGGGGCCGCAACGTCAACGTGAAGATCCCGGTCACCAACACGCGCGGCGAGTTCGCCGGCGCGCTGATCGAGCGGCTGTCGAAAAAGGGCGTGACGCTCAACGTCACCGCGCTCCTCACCCTGGACCAGGTCAAGCGCGTCACCGAGCGCCTCGCCGCGAAGACGCCTGCCATCATCTCGGTGTTCGCCGGGCGCATCGCCGACACCGGCGTCGATCCGCTGCCGATCATGGCGCAGTCGGTGAAGGTCATGAAGGCGAAGCCGAAGGCCGAGCTCATCTGGGCGAGCCCGCGCGAGCTGCTCAACGTGTTTCAGGCCGACGCGGTCGGCTGCCACATCATCACTGCGACCAACGATATCCTCAAGAAGCTTTCGCTCGTCGGCAAAGACCTCGGCCAGTACTCCCTCGAGACGGTCGAGATGTTCTACAAGGACGCGAAAGCCGCGGGTTTCACAATCCGAACCAAGGCAGCGGCCTAGACCATGAAATTCAAGAACATTCTCGTCACGGGCGGCGCCGGCTATGTGGGGAGCCTGCTGGTTCCCCAGCTACTCGACGCGGGTTACAAGGTCACGGCGCTGGATGTCATGTATTTCGGCGACCATTTCCTGCCCAAGGGCAACCCCAACCTCAGGATCGTCAAGGCCGATATCCGCGACGGCGCGCGCCTGGCGCAGGAGTTCAAGGGTATCGAGGGGGTGATCAACCTCGCTTGCATTTCGAACGACGCCAGCTTCGAGCTCGATGAGAAGCTCTCGACCACGATCAACCTCGACGCTTTCGAGCCGATGGTCGTCGCGGCGAAGCAGGCGGGCGTGAAGCGCTTCATCTACTGCTCCTCGAGCTCGGTGTACGGCGTGTCGGAGTCTCCCGACGTAACCGAGGACCATCCCCTCGTGCCGCTCACGCTTTACAATAAGTACAAGGGCATGTGCGAGCCGTTGCTGTGGAAACACCAGTCGCCGGAGTTCGTCTGCGTGACGATCCGCCCAGCCACGCTGTGTGGCTACGCGCCGCGGCAGCGCCTCGATCTCTCGGTCAACATCCTGACCAACCACGCCATCAACGCCGGCAAGATCACCGTGTTCGGCGGCTCGCAGAAACGCCCCAACCTGCACATCCAGGACATGTGCGATCTCTACAAGCTGCTGCTCGAGGTACCCGACGAGAATATCGCCGGGCAGACCTTCAACGCCGGCTTCCAGAATCTCTCCATTATGGAGATCGCGCAGATCGTGAAGCGCGTGGTGCAGGAGGAGTTCCCCGACAAGGGCGACATTCCGATCGTCACCACGCCGACCGACGACATCCGGTCATACCACGTCAACTCCGACAAGATCCGGCGCATTCTCGGCTTCCAGCCCAAGCGCAACATCGAGGACGCGGTGCGCGATCTCTGCAAGGCATTCAAGGCTGAGAAGCTCCCGCGCAGCATGGATGACACGTTCTACTTCAACGTGCGCCGGTTGAAGGAGCTCAAGGCAGCATGAGCGCGCGCCCGATCGCCGTCGTCACGGGCGGCGCCGGGTTCATCGGTAGCCACATGGTGGACCTCCTGCTCGAGCAGGGGTTCGCGGTGCGCGCCATCGACAACCTTTACGGCGGCCGGCGCGAGAATGTCGCGGCGCACGCCGGCAATCCAGATTTCACGCTCGATGAGCGGGACGTTCGCAGCTGCAAGCCCGAAGACTCGCTGTTCGGCGGCGCACGATTCGTATTTCACTTCGCCGGCATCGGCGACATCGTGCCTTCGATCGAGCGGCCGACCGAGTATCTGTCGGCCAACGTGCTGGGCACCGTGCACGTGCTGGAGTGCGCGCGCCGCGCGAAGGTGGAGAAGTTCGTCTACGCTGCATCCTCCTCGTGCTACGGGCTGGCGCAGGTGCCGACGCGGGAGGACCACCCGATCGCGCCCCAGTACCCCTACGCTCTTTCCAAGTACCAGGGCGAGCAGGCTGCGTTCCACTGGCACCAG
>CAZYTR010000313.1:0-2538 GCA_964650365.1 uncultured Alcaligenaceae bacterium
CGAAACAAAGAACCACAAGCACAATCCAGTTGCCCGAGGGCCCGGCGGCCCACAGAAATATTGCGGCTCCCGCCAAATGTACTGTCAATCGGGTCAATGCAGACAGCGCATGCCGGTCATCGAAATAAGAAACTGCCGCCAGCACTGCCGCCGGAACCATGAGTCCAGCTTCAGCCCTCAGCACTAGCGCCGCGGCCAGTACGCCGATCATCACTGCGATGCCGCCCGTGCGCGGAACCGGAACGGCATGCAAAGATCGCTGATTCGGGTGATCGAGCGGCAGACTGCGGCTTTTCAGGAGGATAAGCACGGTGGCAAGGGAGAGAATCCCGGCCAGGACTGGGGCGAACAGTTGAACGGTGGCGCCGGTTTCCATCGCGGCGATTATATAAGACGAAACTTGGACTGTCCGATATCATCTCGCCACATCTTCGAGGACGGATTTGCGCCACGGGTCAACCATGAGTTGTCGGGCAGCAGACAAGCCCCGGCCATCGCATTGACGTTGACTTATTACCTTGGTAATGTACCGATCATGCCGCTTGCCCAGTCCAAACTTACTGCCCAAGGTCAGATTTCCGTGCCCTCCGAGATTCGCAAGAAACTCGGGCTCGGGCCTGGGTCCATTCTCGAGTGGGATGAGAAAAATAACGAGGTAATTGTTCGGAGAGCCGGGCAGCACACTTCGACGGAAGTACACGAAGTGCTGTTTCCCGGCGGTCATCCCCCGCAAAAAAAGTCTGTAAGCTTGAAGGAAGGCATCGGAAAATATATTCAGAAGAAGCATGCGCGCGGTTGACACCAATTTGCTTGTGCGCCTGATCGCGCGTGACGATGCGGATCAGGTAAAAGCTGCCGAGTCATTTGTCGCAAAAGGGGCGTGGGTGTCTCACCTCGTCTTGGCGGAAACGCTTTGGGTTCTCGACGCGGTTTATAACCGCTCGCCAGCGCAGATTGCGAATGCGTTCGACCGACTGCTAAACCACAGAGAATTGACGTTTCAGGATTCAGACGTTGTTGCACTGGCGTTGGAGCGTTTCCGCTCCCGTCCCTCGTTGGGTTTCTCCGATTGCCTCGTTCTGGAAATTGCCCGGAAAGCGGGGCATCTGCCACTCGGCACCTTCGACCGGACTCTTGCCAAACTTGATGGTACGCAACACCTGTAGCGCGCGTAATCTTCAGGAAGACAGCCCTCCGACCTTACGTATTTTTTCTTGTGGAAATGGCTGGCGTCAGCGGCGCAGTGAGCGGTACCAGGACACCGTTTCCGCCAATCCTTCCTGCATTGAAAAACGCGGCTTCCAGCCGAGTTCGGACTTGATGCGCGAAATATCCACCTGCAGCGATCCGGTCAGCCGCGCAATCTGCTCTGTCCGCCCAGTGAGCGCGCCGATGCCACGCAGCAGCGCTGGCGGAAGCGGAAAAAGCAGCGGCTTCTTTCCCAGCGCAGCGGCGATCTCCCGTATGAGCTGCGGGGTCGAAACGTCGTGATCGTCGCTGACGAAAAACGTGCGATTAGCCGCGGCCGGGTGCGCCAGGCAGGCTCCCAGTGAATGGACCAGATTGCCGACGTAAACCAGACTACGCAGATTAGAGATCGATGAAAAAGGTAATGGAACGCCAGAATCGACTATACGCAGCAGGCTGAGGAAATTCGCCTTGACACCGGGACCGTAGACGAGCGGCGGCCGCACGACAACGACTTCCATCCCGGTCTCCGTTGAAATGATCCGCAGCCTCTTCTCGGCGTCCGCCTTTGATAAGCCATAGGCATCCATCGGCATGACGGCATCGGTTTCGACAAAGGCGCGCTCCGCACTGGTCTCGCCGTTGACCTTGACCGAACTGAGGAACACGAATCTGCGCACGCCGGCTCGCGCCGCCAGGCGCGCAAGATTTTCGCTGCCCTGCACATTGACGCGATGAAAGTCGTCAGTTGCGTCACCGGCCTGCCGGCGCATCACATGCACGTGCGCCGCCAGATGTACGACCGCATCGCATCCGGCGAGCGCTGCACGCCAGTTCGTGTCGGGCCCGATATTCCCGACCACAAACGCCGGGCTCTGCACCCGATCCGGCGACTTCCTGGTGGCGCCGCGGACCTGATGCCCCTGCACCTCAAGCGCGTCGCATAACGCCTGGCCGATGAAGCCCGATGCGCCGGTAACCAAAACGTGACGCAAAACAATTTACCCCGGAACGCCTAGCGAACCTTGTGCCACACCTTACGATTCACGTAATCGGTGTAGCTCAGGATGATGCGCGCGACCTTCTGCGAAACGTTGTCGGCGGTGTAATCGGCTGCCGTCCTGAACGGCTGCTTGCGGCGCGCGTAGTGGGCGACGGCGAGATCGATCGCGTCGAGCACTCGCGCGGGCTTGAGATCGGCCATGATCACGGTGGCCTCGTCCATGCCTTCCGGGCGCTCGTGTGCCTGCCGGACCATCACGGCAGGGAAGCCGAGTATTGAGGATTCCTCGGTGAGCGTTCCACTGTCGGAAAGCACGCACCAGGCGTTCATCTGCAGCTTGATGTAGT
>CAZYTR010000314.1:0-2140 GCA_964650365.1 uncultured Alcaligenaceae bacterium
GGGCAGTTCACCGAGGTGATCGCGGCGCCGGATTTCGAGGAGGCCGCTTTGAAGGTGTTGCGGAAGAAGAAGAACCTGCGTCTCATCCGAATCCTGCGCCCGCCGTTCGACACTGCATCCCTCGAGGTGCGTAGTGTCGGCGCCGAATCCTACCTGGTCCAGGAATGGGATCGGCGCACGATCCGCGAGTCCGATCTCAAGGTGGTGACCCGGCGGACCCCGACTCCCGAGGAAATGCGGGCGATGTTGTTTGGCGCGCGCGTCGTTCAAGGCGTGAGATCCAACGCCGTGGTCTTCGTGCACGCGGATCGGACGCTCGGGATTGGGGCCGGTCAAATGAGCCGGCTGGACGCCACCCGGCTCGCCGTGTGGAAGGCTGGGGAGGCGGGTTTCCCGCTCCTCGGCAGCGCGGTCTGCAGCGATGCGTTCTTTCCGTTTCCAGACGGCGTGATTGCGGCATCCGAGGCGGGTGCCACCGCAGTGCTGCAACCAGGAGGTTCGAAGAAAGACGCCGAGGTGATCGCGGTGGCCGACGAACGTAACCTGGCCATGGTGTTCTCGGGCGTGCGCCACTTCCGGCACTAGTACGTTGACACGTAAGTAACGTTACGTATAGTCACGTCGGTATGCGACGCATTTCTGTGCAACTCAGTACGGCGGATCGCCAAGCGGTCGACACCCTGCGCTTCCGCGGTAATCATTCGGCGCGCGAGGTCAATCGAGCGCACGTTCTGGCGGCCTTGGATCGTAACGTCAGCGACGAGCAGATCAGCCAGGTGTTGGGGCTCAGTCGGATGGTCATCTGGCGTACCCGCTCCGCGTTTCAGGAGAAGGGTGTGGACTACGCCTTGCATGACGTGACCCGCTCGGGGGCCCCACGCCGGTATCTGATCGGCGGGGAAGCCGAGGTCGTCGCGTTAGCCTGCCAGCAGCCTCCCGAAGGAGCCAAGCGCTGGACGGTCAAGCTTCTGACCGCCGCGGCGCGGCAACGGCCCGGGTTGCGTCAAGTGAGCCGAGAGACAATTCGGCGGTGGCTAAAAAAAACGTCTTGAAGCCCTGGCGCAAAGCGATGTGGTGCATTGGGAAGATCACCGCCGAGTATCGGGAGCGGATGTACGCTTTGTGCGATCTGTATGCACGGCCCTATGATCCGCAGGAACCGGTGGTTTGCTTGGACGAGAAGAGCAGCCAATTGCTGGCCTGCAGTCGGCCGGATCTGGATCTGCGGCCGGGCCGAGAGGCCAAGCAGGACTACGAGTACGTTCGTCGGGGAACACGCAACCTGTTTGTGGCGGTGGAGCCCCTGGGTGGGCATCGGGAAGTCGCGGTGACCGCCCGGCGGACCAAGGTCGACTTTGTCGGGTTCGTGGCGGGCCTGTTGCAGACGGCTTACGCCGGGGTCCGGAAAATGCATCTGGTGCTGGACAACTTGAACACCCACTTCCGCGCTTCGTTCGAGGAGGTTTTGGGTGTCGCACCCGCGGCGGTGTTGCTGAACCGGATTGAGTTTCATTACACCCCCAAGCATGCCAGTTGGCTCAACATGGCCGAACTGGAAATCGGGATCCTCAACCGCCAATGCATCGGACGGCGGTTCACCAATGCCGAACTCTTGGTCGCCGAGGTGGCAGCCTGGCAGCGCCGCCGCAACGACGAACATCACGGGATTCGTTGGGGATTCACCCGGCAAGACGCAGATCGCAAACTGGGCCGACATTACGTAACGTAACTTACGTGTCTATGTACTAGGTCGACATGATAGTGTTATCCTCGGTTGGCGAGCGGTGTGGCCCATTTGCCGCCGCCGCGTCGTGGCATTCGGTTTGTGGTCTCATATCCAAAAGGTGGTGTTCATAGGAACGAGGCATCGTTGTCGTCGTCGCCGGATGGCGCGGCGGTTGGAGTGGCGGACACCGGAACGGCGTTGGCGTTTTCCTTAATGAACAAATCGCCGTTGGTCGCGGCCTTACTGAAAATGTCCTGGTCGCCCAGTTCCCAGCCGCGAACGGTGCTCAAATAAACCCATTGCGTAGCGCGGGTGATGCCGACCAGGAGGAGACGACGGCGGCGCTCGCCCGTCACGCGTTGGAAGTTATTTTCCACCAGTTTGGGCAGAAGTACACAGTCAAAGGTGAGACCC
>CAZYTR010000315.1:0-1845 GCA_964650365.1 uncultured Alcaligenaceae bacterium
GTTTGCCGTTGCTGCCCAGACCCAGGAAAAGCAGGTCTACCGCTATGTCGACCCGAGCGGCCGTGTCGTTTACACCGACCGTCCCCCGCCGCCGGATGCGAAGGACCTGCAGACCAAGCGCGTCGGCGCGAACTACATCGAGAACAACGAGCTGCCCATCGCCTCGCAGCAGGCGATGGAGCGCTTTCCGGTCACGCTGTACACCTTCGGCTGCGGCGAGCTGTGCGACAACGCAGTGGGCCTGCTGAACCGCCGCGGCGTGCCGTTCTCGACCGTCGACGTGCAATCGCCCGAAGGCGGAAAGCGCCTGCAGGCGCTGACCGGCGAACTAAACGCGCCCGTGCTCGCGGTCGGCGACAAGCTGATCGCGAAGGGCTTCAACGAGGCGCGCTGGCAAGCGATGCTGGACGAAGCAGGCTATCCCAAGACCGCCGCGCCCCGCCGCGCAGCGATCGGCCGGCCCGCGCAGGAAGCGTCCTCGACCGGCAATGAATCCAGGGCCGAGACCGTTCCCGCCCCCGAAACCGGCTACCCGAAGAACTGAAACCGGGCGGAACTGAAACCGGTGTCGGAGTAGTGTCGGAGTAGTGTCTGACACCGGGTGGTGTCAGACACTACTCCGACACTACTCCGACACTAGTTGTGGAGACTCAGCACGTTGTCCCCAGTGAGCTGGAGGCGGCTGATGGGTGGGAATCCGCCGATGGCGCTGTGCGGGCGATGCCAATTGTAATGATGCAGCCATTTGGGCAGGTATGCAGTGCGCGTGCGCGAGTGTCGGTAAGTGCGCCCGTACGCCCACTCACGCATGGCGGTCTGGATGAATCGTTCCGCTTTACCATTGGTCTGCGGCCGATAGAAACGAGTGTGCAGCCGTTTGATGCGGTGGTGCTCGCACACTGCTACAAACAGGCGCGAATCAAACACTTTGCCATTGTCGGTCATGATGCGTTCGATGCGCAGGCCCAAGGCTTTGTAGTAGGCCAAGGCATGCTGCAAGAAGCCGGCCGCACATTCCGCGTTTTCAGCCGGCCAAACCTCGGCAAAGCCAACCCGCGAATGATCATCGATGGCCACATAGGTGACATCCCAGCCGGCGCCGCGACTGCGGGTCTGGCGATCCCCGGTGATGCGATGGCCTACCCCGCGGATCGCCCCCAGGCGCTTGATGTCGATGTGCAACAGCTCGCCCGGAGTAGCCCGCTCGTAGCGCTGCGGCAACGGCGCCGGATCCAGCGCCGCCAACCGGCTCAGCCCGGCCCGCGCCAGTACCCGCGCAGCGGTGGCCTTGGCGATCCCCAAAGTGCGCGCAATCGTAGCCATCGTGTAGCGGCGCCGGCGCAAAGTCAGCACCCGCTGCGCCGTGCCACGGGCAATAGCATTAGGCGAGCGCAACGGTCGCGAACTGCGGTCCTGCAGCCCCACATCTCCCTCCTCGGCATAGCGCGTTACCCATTTGCGCACAGTCTTCCGGTCGACCGCCAACCGCAACGCCACGGCGCTGATGGCTTCGCCCGCCGCCACCGCTTGAACAATTCGCAGTCGCCCTGCCGGCGTCATTGGGGCATTCTTATGGGTGTCCACTCGCTCCTCCTGGTTGCAGTTGACGGCGTAGGAACCATCAGCTTCTTCCAGTTGGATCGAGGGGACAACCTCCTGAGACTTCACAACTAGTGCGCGTCTGCGGGCTTTCCGCCACGCGGCCAGTCCCCCGCCTTCGCGTCGTAATGAGGCCGCGGTTCGCGCGTGAAGTACGCCGCGAGGTCGTAGGCATCCTGCACCGAGAGCGCACCGCCGCGGCCGAGCGGCATCTTGAAGCGCACGAATGCCGCGGCGATTCCGATT
>CAZYTR010000316.1:0-2423 GCA_964650365.1 uncultured Alcaligenaceae bacterium
ATGCCGGGTTCGAGCCACGGTACGCGGGCAAGGGGTGTCGTCGGCGTCGTGCTCACGGCTTGAAGCATGGTGACGGCTGTCTGATAGTCCACGTGGCCGTGCTGCAGGTCCACGGTGAGCGAATCCCAGCCGGCCTGCGCCATGTTCTCGGCCGAGATGGAACTGGGAATTCCCAGCCAGCCGTTGATCACGGCGCCACCGCTTTGCCAAATCGATTTGACTTTGTTCTGTCTCACAGTCTCTCCAAAATAAACTGACCCGGAACAGGCCTTGTTCGTGCCTCGTATGGCACGTCCCCCGCACAACTGCACCACCTGTCGGGGGGATTCGTGGCATCGACACCGGAGCAAGTATAAGATTTTCCGAGGATCCAGAAGAAGGATCATCGTTAGTTCAGTACCCCTCTTGAGCCGCGGGCGCCCATCCACCGGCAAGGCGCAAACTGCCGCCGAACGCATGCGCCGGTATCGCGCACGGCAGCGCGCGGCGGGTCTGCGTGTGGTCACGCGGCTGGAAACCCCGCTGCGTATCCTGTCGGGCGGTGCGCTGAAGCATCGCATCATCGAAGCGCGCAGCCTGGCCATGCACTGTCTCGTCGCGCAGAAGATCGAGCTCAAACCCACGCTTCTGAAGCAGGTAAAAAAGACTCTGGAGACCTGGCGTTCGCGATTTGAAGAAGACGTGCCGGGCGCACTGGACGAATGGCGCGCCATCCTCCAACAGCCATGGCCGGAGATCGCTCACGTCATTACAGATTCGGGAGAACGTGCTACGAGGCTGCGGCAGTCCACGCCGTTTGCGGGCGTGCTTACCGCCGAAGAGCGGGAACGCATTTATGCAGCGTTCCGACCTTGAACACCTGATCCGCGTGGCCAGTGCGAAAGCGTTGAGGTTTGCAAGGCGCCGAACGATGTTATAACATTGTTACAACATTGACCGATCTTCAAGGTAATCCGATGCGCACGCCAATCCGCAAGCTGGGTAATTCCCAAGGCATCCTCATCCCCAAGCCGGTACTGGCACAGGCCGGCCTGGAAGGCGAGGCCGAAATGGTCGTCGAGAACGGGGCAATCGTCATTCGCAAGCCGCGAACCGAGCCGCGCGCGGGATGGGACGAAGCGGCCCGGGCGATTGCCGATTCAAGAGACGATGCGCTGATCTGGCCCGAATTCGCCAACGCCGACGATCAGGCTAACAAATGGTGAAGCGCGGCGAGGTTTGGCTCGCGGCGCTTGATCCGACGGTCGGGAGCGAGATCAAGAAGACCCGGCCTTGCGTGGTGATCTCTCCCCCCGAAATGCATAACTGGCTGCGAACCGTAATCGTCGCACCGATGACCAGCCAAGGCCGGGCCGCTCCGTTTCGCATCCCGGTCGTATTCCAGAGAAAGTCGGGGCTTATCCTGCTTGACCAGATCCGCTCACTCGACAAGCTGCGACTCGTCAAGCGGCTGGGCGCGATCAAACCCGAAACCCTCACGGCGACGTTGGGTACTTTGCAGGAGGTGTTCGCAGAATGAGCGTGTCCGCCACTGCGGCCACGCATTCCACCCATACGCCAATGATGCAGCAGTACCTGCGCATCAAGGCGCAGCATCCCGACAAGCTGTTGCTGTACCGCATGGGCGATTTTTACGAGCTGTTCTTCGAGGACGCCGAGCGCGCCGCGAAGCTGCTCGATATCACGCTCACCAGCCGCGGCCAGTCGGCCGGCGAGCCGATTCGCATGGCCGGCGTGCCCTTTCATGCGGTCGAGCAATACCTCGCCAAGCTGATCAGGCTTGGCGAATCGGTGGCGATTTGCGAGCAGATCGGCGACCCCAACACTTCCAAGGGCCCGGTCGAACGGCAGGTTACCCGGATAGTCACACCGGGAACACTCACCGACGCGGCGCTGCTGGACGAGAAGCGCGACAACCTGTTGCTCGCGCTCAACCCGCAGGGAAATTTGCTGGGGCTGGCCTGGCTGTCTCTGGCAAGCGGCCGATTCACCGCCGAGGAAACAGAACGGGAACATCTTTCGTCGGAACTGCAGCGGCTGCAGCCCGCCGAAATCCTCGCCCCCGACGACTTCAGCGATCAGGCGCTCCAGGGTACGAGCATCGCGGTGAAGCGGTTGGCGCCCTGGCAGTTCGACCGCGACGCCGCGGTACGGACGCTGACCCGGCATTTCGAGACCCGCGATCTCTCCGGCTTCGGTGCAGACGAACTCGGCCCCGCGCTGGGGGCCGCAGGCGCTCTGTTCGAATATGCGCGCGCCACCCAGGGAACGTCGATCGCGCACGTGCGCGCGCTCTTGGTCGAACGCGACTCGGCGTACGTCCGCATGGACGCCGCCACCCGGCGCAATCTCGAGCTCTCCGAAACGCTGCGTGGCGAACCTGCCCCCACCCTGCTGTCGCTGCTGGACACCTGCACCACGGG
>CAZYTR010000317.1:0-7079 GCA_964650365.1 uncultured Alcaligenaceae bacterium
AGTCACGAGGGTCAGGCCTGCATAATTGCATATTCGCGACAACTGGGGCCGGACCAGCACATCCAATTGATCCGGCGAGCGAAGCACGTGACATAGGAGTGATTCTCGTGCTTAGAAGCACTTTATCTGAGTCAAAACGTACACTCTCATGATCATGGCCCAAAGTGAGGAGCGAATGAAGCGCATCGGACCGGTGATAATTTTCGTCGGTGTTGCCGCGCTGGCATGGGTGGGTATTCCGCAGGTTTCTTTGGCAGAAGAGGTGCCGGCCTTCCGCGTCGATCCGTTCTGGCCGAAGCCGTTGCCGAACAACTGGATTTTCGGAGAGATCGGTGGCATCGCGGTGGACCGGCACGACCATGTCTGGGTCCTACAGCGTCCCAGATCTCTGAAAGACGATGAACGAGGCGCCGCGCTCGATCCGCCGATATCGAAATGCTGCCTACCGGCCCCGCCAGTACTCGAATTCGATCCATCCGGAAACCTGCTGCAGGCCTGGGGCGGGCCGGGCAGCGGATTCGACTGGCCGCTCCGGGAACACGGCATCTTCGTCGATGCACGCGATCACGTCTGGATCGGTGGCAACGAGAAAGACGATCACCAGATTCTGGAATTCACCCGTGATGGACAATTCATCAAGCAAATTGGTGAAACCGGCAAGTCCGAGGGCAGCAACAGCAAACGCTACCTCGGCCGGCCCGCGCTGGCGATCGTGGACGAATCCGCGCACGAGCTTTACATCGCCGACGGTTACGGCAACAAGCGCGTCGTGGTATTCGACGCCGGAAGCGGTGAATACAAACGCCATTGGGGCGCATACGGAAAGTTGCCGGACGATGCGGATGCCGGAAAATACGATCCCGCCGCACTGATCACGAAACAATTTCGCAACCCGGTGCACTGCGTGCGCATTTCGGGGGATGGGCTGGTTTACGTCTGCGACCGCGTCAACGACCGCCTCCAGGTTTTCCGCAAGGACGGCGCGTTCGTGACGGAATACGTGCTGGAGCCAAATACTCGCTTCGTCGGCTCAGTGTGGGATATCGCGCTATCGGAAGACCGGGAACAGAAATACCTCTACGTTGCCGACGGGACCAACAACGAGATTCACATCCTGCTTCGCGAGACCGGAAAGGAGCTGGATTCCTTCGGCCGGCAGGGGCGCTATGCGGGCGAATTCCACTGGGTGCACGCGATCGCCATCGATTCGCGCGGCAATCTGTTCAGCGGCGAAGTGGATACCGGCAAGCGCGTACAGAAATTCACGCGGCAACGTTGAGTACTGCGTTCGAAGCCAAATAAATTCTGAGGCCAGGACAGGTTGGATTTTCTCGAGCGGGCGCTTGTAAAAATCTGAGGACGGAGCTTCAGGGGCTGGCGATCATCGACAGCCGGTCTAGCGACCGGCTATAAAAGCGTAGACGCAAAGGATTCATTTCAATACCCCCTTGAGGGGTACGCCAAGTAAAAAGAAAGGAACGCAAAGGAGTCCAGATTTGACTTTTCACAGTTCCTTCGCGCCGTTTCTTCGGGAAGTTTTTTTGTCCGCAAGGACTGGATTCTTGTCACGCCTCTCGCCTCTCGCCTCACCCCTCGTTGTGCAATTTTGCTTTGAAGCCCGCCGCTTCGAGTGCGGCGATGATCTGCAGGACATGGTCGTGGCCGCGCGTTTCCAGGACGAAGTCCACTTCCGCGGTCTGTGCCGGCAGCCGGGTGAACGCGCGTTCGTGATGCACTTCCTCGATGTTGGCATTGGCTTCAGCCAGGCAAGCGGTCACCTTCGCAAGCGATCCCGGCAGGTCGCGCAGTTGTACCTGTAGCCGCGTCAACCGTCCGCTGCGCACCATGCCGCGTTCGATGATGTCGGCAAGCGTGAGCGGATCGATGTTGCCGCCGCACAGGACCAGCCCGACTTTCTTTCCGGCAAAACGGTCGCGGTATTTCAGCAGTCCCGCGAGTCCCACGGCGCCGGCGCCTTCGACGACGGTTTTCTCGATTTCCAGAAGCAACAGCATCGCCTCTTCGATGTCACCCTCATCGACCAGGATCAGATCGTCCACCAGGTTGCGCACGATCTCCAGCGTTAGCTTTCCGGGCTCCCTGACCGCAATGCCCTCGGCGATGGTATTGGTGCCGAACTCGGCTTTCTGGCCCTTCAAGGCGCAGTACATCGAGGGAAATCGCAGGGTCTCCACGCCTACGACCTCAACGCCCGGCTTGATCGACTTGGCGGCAATGGCCATTCCGGAAATCATGCCGCCGCCGCCGACCGGAACGAGCAGCACATCGAGGTCCGGTTCCGCGGCGAACATTTCCAGTGCGATCGTCCCCTGCCCCGCGATCACCTTGTCGTCGTCATAAGGATGGACCAGCGTCAGATGCCGTTGCACCATGAGCTCCAGCGCAAAGGTCTTGGCCTCGTCGAAGTTCTCGCCGCGCAGGATGATTTCCGCGCCGAATGCCCGGGTGTGCTCGACTTTTACGTGTGGGGTGAAGCGCGGCATGACGATCACAGCCGGAATGCCCAGCCGCCTGGCGTGGTAGGCAACTCCTTGCGCATGATTACCGGCCGATACCGCGATCACACCGGCCGCGCGCTGTGCCGCGCTCAGTGAGAGCAGCTTTGTCAATGCGCCGCGTTCCTTGAACGAAGCGGTGAACTGGTGGTTCTCGAACTTCAGGAAGATTTGTGCGCCGGCAATCGCGGAAAGTGTGCGTGAATGCAGACACGGTGTGGCAACCACGGCTCCGGCGATAGCCGCGGCAGCGCTGCGCACGTCCTGGAAGGAAACCGGCATTCTCGGAAGGATCAAGGCGGTTGATGGTAACTGTAATCGGGGCATTTGCTGCGGGCAACAAAAAACCCGCCGAAGCGGGTTTTCTGTTCTGAGCCGATGCAGCTCAGGCGTTCTGGATGTTCGACGCCTGCTTGCCCTTCGGGCCGGTGGTGACTTCGAAGCTGACCTTCTGGCCTTCCTTGAGGGTCTTGAAGCCCTGCATGTTGATCGCGGAGAAGTGTGCGAACAAATCGTCGCCGCCGTCATCCGGAGTGATGAAGCCGTAGCCCTTCGAGTCGTTGAACCACTTAACGGTACCAGTTGCCATGATATTTCCTCAGAAAAAGTTTGTAAAACGGGGTGCACCCGATGTTGGAGTTACAGGTGAACCGCGTATGGCAGAACCGATACCGAACACTTTCACTCAAGCCTGCGCCGCAGACGGGTCGGGGCGCAAAGCCATGCAACACGCGCGCATAATACGCCAAAGAAAACGGAAAGTGCGGTTTTTTTTCAAGGGGTACCGTCGCCTTTCGCAGCCGTTTCCCGAGGTTGGTTAGAATGTGGACGACGTGATGACGAAACTGACTCCCGCCGCGCTGCTCGGCCGCCTCGTTCAGGTCCGGCAGGGCGAGGCCACGGCCATGCTGTGGTCATTTGCCTATTTCTTCTTCCTGCTGTGCGGCTATTACATCCTCCGCCCGGTTCGCGATGAAATGGGCATTCAGGGCGGGGTGGAAAATCTGCAATGGCTGTTCACTGGCACATTCGTGACCATGCTTGCCGCGGTACCGTTGTTCGGCTGGGTTTCCTCCCGTTATCCGCGCCGCAAATTTTTGCCGATCGTCTATCTGTTCTTCGTCGCCATCCTGCTCATCTTCTACGTCCTGCTCAAATTCCGAATCGCTCCGACTTTCACTGCGCAGGCCTTTTTCATCTGGGTCAGCGTGTTCAACCTGTTCGTCGTGTCGGTGTTCTGGAGCTTCATGGCCGACCTGTACCGCAACGAGCAGGCGCGCCGGCTCTTTGGCTTCATTTCTGCGGGTGGCAGTCTCGGTGCCCTTGCAGGGCCGACTGTCACGGCAATGCTCGCCCCTGCCACCGGCCCCGCAAATCTGTTGCCGCTGTCCGCATGCTTGCTGCTGATGGCCGTGCTATGCATTTATCGCCTGGCCGGCCGGGTTGCACGCAATCCCGGCGAACAGGTCGAGATCGGCCGCCGCGCCGCCGAACAACCAATCGGCGGCAACATCTTTGCCGGCGTCACCGCTGCGTTGAAATCTCCCTATCTGCTCGGCATCGGCGTGTACGTCGTGTTCGGCACGGTACTCGGCACATTCCTGTACTTTCATCAGGCCTATATCGTTTCGATGGCGATCTCCGATTCGGGGGAACGCACCGCCTTGTTCGCGCAGATCGATCTCGCCGTCAACGTGTTGACTCTGGTCTGCCAGTTGTTCATCGTGAACCGGCTGATCGGGCGTTTCGGGATCGGCACCACGCTGATGGTGCTCCCGGGACTGGCGGTGGCGGGTTTCTTCCTGATCGGGCTCGTGCCGACGCTCACGGTCCTGGTCGCGTTCCAGGTTCTGCGCCGGGCCGGCGAGTACGCGATCGCAAGGCCGGCCCGCGAGATTCTTTTTACGGTTTTGAACCGGGAAGAAAAATACAAATCCAAGAATTTCATCGATACGGTCGTGTTCCGCGGCGGTGATGCGGTGAGCGGCTGGCTGTTCGAGGGCCTGCGCATCCTCGGCCTGGGTTTCGCGGGAATCGCATTCGTCGGCGTGCCGATCGCACTTCTCTGGGCGGGCACCGGATGGATGCTCGGCCGTGCCCAGGAGGATATGCGTAAGACGCAGGATTGGAGGAGGCGAACCGATGCACCCGAAACCGATCACACTAACGCGCCGTGCAACTCTGCAGGCACTGGCGGGATGGGGAGCGTGGGTGGCGATGGGCGGCCCGTCATTCGCTGATGCCGCCGCATTCACCGTGACCAAACGCCCCATACCCCGGACCGGCGAATTGCTGCCGGTGGTCGGGCTGGGTACCTACCAAAGCTTCGACGTCGGCAACAGCGCCGGCGAACGCGAACCTCTGAACGAAGTACTGCGCCTGTTCGCACAGCACGGCGGCGCACTGGTGGATAGCTCACCGATGTACGGTCATTCGGAGTCCGTGGTCGGCGACCTCGCGGCAGGCCTTGGAATCACCGGACGGCTGTTCATGGCGACCAAGGTGTGGACCAGCGGGCGAGAGGCCGGCATCCACCAGATGGAAGAATCCATGCGGCGTATGAAAGTGGCGCGCATGGATCTGATGCAGATTCACAACCTGCTGGACTGGCGCACGCACCTGAAAACGCTGCAGGAGTGGAAGGCGTCGGGTCGGATCCGCTACATGGGCATCACGCATTACCACTCCGGCGCATACGCCGATCTTGAGCGCCTCATGACGACCAGGGAATTCGACTTCGCGCAGTTCAACTACTCGATGGAGGAGCGCGAGGCGGAGGAGCGCATCCTGCCGCTGGCTCAGGAAACCGGTACGGCGGTGATCGTCAACCGCCCGTACGCGCAGGCCAGCCTGTTCTCGCGCGTGCGCGGCAAGGATTTGCCGGCGTGGGCGGCAGAGTTCGACTGCAAGTCCTGGGGCCAGTTTTTCCTGAAGTACATCCTCGGCAATCCGGCGGTAACCTGCGTCATCCCCGCGACCAGCAAGCCGCACCATCTCGTGGACAACATGCAGGCTGGCGTGGGGAAACTGCCGGACGAAAAGATGCGCCGCCGAATGGCGGAGTTCATGGACAAGCTGTAAAGGCGGGGAAGACCTTTTCTCGTACCTCGGCCCTCGTACCTCGGACCTACAAGAGTTCTCTTGCTGCCAGATTACGCATCAGGTCGTTGATTCCGAAGGTCCAGGGTGGTGCTTTGTCGCAGTGGCTGACGCGGTTCACCAGCATGCCGAGAGCATCCGCCCGAATGCTCACGATATCGCCTAGCTTGTGGGTGAATCCCTTGCCCTTCTCGCCGCGGTCCTTGGTCGGCGCGAACTGGGTGCCGAGAAACAGCATCGCGCCGTCCGGGTACTGGTGCGTTCGGTTCACCGCCTGCGACGCCAGGTCAAGCGGATCGCGGCTGATATTGGCGAGCTGGCTTTCGCCGGTGAGCCGGTAGCCCTCAGGACCCAGTACCTCGACATGAATGCGGGTCTTGCGCAGGCCGTCGATTCCGTAGCGCTCGTCGAACAGGCGAATGAATGGCCCGATGGCGCAACTGGCATTGTTGTCCTTGGCCTTGCCGAGCAGCAGTGCGCTGCGCCCCTCGAAGTCGCGCAGGTTGACGTCGTTGCCGAGAGCAGCCCCGACTACCGCGCCGGCACGGTTGATCGCCAGCACCACTTCCGGCTCGGGATTGTTCCAGGACGAGTCGGCCCGAATGCCGATCTCCGCGCCGATCCCGACGGCCGACAAGGGCTGCGACTTGTTGAACACTTCGGCGTCGGGACCGATACCGACCTCGAGGTACTGCGACCACAGGTTGCGCCTGATCAGCAATTCCTTGAGTCGCATCGCTTCCGGTGAGCCGGGTTTGACCGACTTCAGCTCGGCGCCGATCTCCGCGCCGATGCTGCGGCGTATCTCCTCGGCCTTCAGCGGATCGCCCTTGGCGTGCTCTTCGATCACGCGTTCGAGCATGCTGGCGATGAAGGTCACGCCGCAGGCGCGCACTGCCTGCAGATCGCAGGGCGCGAGCAGGTAGGCCTTCTTCGGATCGCGCCGGTCGGCATGCGAATTGGAAATCAGGTCGGCGATCTCGCCGATTGCGCCGGCCCATCCCGATTTCACCGACTCGCGCGCTATCCTCACCGGGTCGCGGCTGTTGAGCAGTTCGCTCACGGTTGGGGCTACGCGCGCCAGGTCGTAAACCCTGCCGCCGGCGATGACCGCCGGGCTGGGCCCCCCAATGCGTCCCGGCACCCAGGCGCGGCCGATCAGTGTCGCCCGTTCTGCATCCGCCGGAAGAATCTGAGTTACCGAGAGGTCCATGCGCTTGCCTCGTCTTTAGCGGATCTTCTGCATCAGGAACAGGTACTCGGGCGCGCACTCGGGCGCGCACAACGCTACCCAGCCTTCGCCATCGGAGCGAAACCCGAAGTAGGCGTCCAGTTCGTGCCCAAGATCGTTGTACGCGACCAGCTTCACCAGACGCACCGGCGGCGCCGTTTCCCGGTAAGTCGGCAGATTCTTAACGAACGCTTGGTGGCGCTTGATCGCATCGGCCGCCGTGAGTTCGGTCG
>CAZYTR010000318.1:0-2745 GCA_964650365.1 uncultured Alcaligenaceae bacterium
CACATCAAGGACGCCGGGGCCCGCAGATCACGAGAATCCGGTCGCAAGCCAAGGAGAATCGCAATGGGCACCCGGATCATGCTCGATGTGCGCGGCCTGGAGCCGCCCGAACCGATGGAACGGGTGCTCGGCGCGCTGAGCACGCTCGGGACCGACGAGCAGTTGCTGATGATCATCGACCGCCAGCCGCGGCCGCTCTATCGCATCCTGCAGAATAACGGCTACGACTACCGCGAAACGTTCAAGCCCGAAGGCATCTTCGAGATCCTGATCTGGCAAGCGCGGTGACCACGCGGAGGAAGAAAGTTCAAGAGCGTTGACGCAGCAACTTCGGACGTAGGTGTTTCACCTTAAGGGCGCAGAGGAAAGGCGTTACGGATGCATCAAATCGCAATTTCTCAAACCTGACACTGGTGCCTGACTCTTGTTCCCTGGTGCCATCCGCGTGCCCATCTCGTACCACGCGTTGAGGCGTCCCGCGACATGTGATACGGTTCGATTCCCTATCCATCGTTGCGCGCAATGCGAGGATCCCTTCGGAAACCCCTTCTTAATTCTCCTGGAGGAACATGATCCGGCTCACACTCAACAGTTGGAAGGCGCTGATGCTGATCGCGCCGCTGGCTCTGGCAGCCTTGGCATTGCTGATGCCGCCGGCCTCAGCCCAAGTGATCATTACCGGCAACGACAATCGCGCGCTGTTAGTCAACGGGCAGATAAAGATCGAGCCCGGCGCAGAACAATCCATGTCCATCGTGGATATCGGCGCCAATGGCCCGCGCGTACGCGCGACGATACCCGCGCCGAACAGCATCTTCGGCCCGCCCACGAATCTGCAAGTCACGCCGAACGACAAGCTGGCCTTGGTGGCGGAGGCCGTGAAGCTGAACGAGGACAACTCCAAGTTCGTCCCGAGCGATAAGCTGCACGTGATCGATTTAGAGGCGAATCCGCCCAGGATCATCGACAGTGTGACGGTCGGCCTGCAACCGTCGGGCTTGAGCATTTCTCCGGATGGCAAGTTGGTACTCGTGGCGAACCGCGGTGAAACCTCGGTCTCGGTGCTTTCCATCGAAGGCAAGAAGGTAACGATGCTGGGCAAGGTGGACACGAAGGAGCAGGTGGCACACGTGACGTTCTTCCCGGATGGGAAGCGCGCCATCATCAACAAATCCACCTCGAACAAGGTGTCGTTCCTTGCGATCGACGGGACAAATGTCACCGTCTCCGGCCCCGAGCTCACGGTCGGCTGGTACCCCTACAACAGCGATGTCACACCCGACGGCAAGCTGGCCTTGGTCGCGAACACGGGCGCCAATGGCCGCTCGGACGGCAATGAGGACAGCGTCACGGTCATCGACATGGAGGCCAATCCGCCCCGCATCATCGATGTGCTGTCGGCGGGCGACGGCCCGGAAGGAATTGCAGTAAGCCCTACGGGCAAGCTTGCGGTGACGGGGAATCTCTGCGGAAGTGACCAAGCCCCGGATACCTGGTGGTACCGCAAGCAAGGTTGCATCCTGGTCTTCGGAATCGAAGGCAAGAAGGTCACGCGCCTGAAAGAAATCACCGTGGGTGGCGTGCCTGAAGCGTTGGCCTTCAGCCCGGACGGACGCTGGCTGCTGGTCGGCAACCTGCTCGACAGCGACGTAGCAGTGTTCCGCGTGGATGGCACAAACCTGACGGAGAACGGTACGCGGATGGCCCTCCCGGGCCGCCCCGGCGCAATGCGCGGACGGGCGCGGTAAGAGAATTGTAAGAGAACAGGGTCAGCTTTGAGATTTCGTGATCTATCCGCACCGGGAGAAAATGCATCAAATCGCAATATCCCAAAGCGGACGCCGGTGCCCGGTGCCGTTCTGTTAGCTCGCTCTCTGTCATTTTGCGAATCGGCCGACATAAGTTAGCCAGGAGCGCAAGAATCGGGTCAGACTAACGAGACATTCAACAGCTCATCGAACGGAGGCTCCATTGAGTCACACCAAGATGCTGCACAGCAGGCGAAGGAAGCAAAAAGCCAAGAAGGACCTCGCAGGGGCAGCCAAGCGAGCGAAGAAGCTGAGGAAGCAAAACGCGAAGAGGGTCGGTGCGGACGCCGCGAAAAAAGAACCCGCTTAGTCAATTTGTTGCGCGGACGAGGGAACCCAATGCGCCCGCCGCGCGCGTGGCCAGTGGTGGCGAGAATTTGTAGCCGCGAGGACCAAACATGGCGAAGGGCGGGATCCACTCAGACGCGGTTCTCAAGCCACATCACATGTTCGTTGTACTTCCTTCCCGTATGGATTGTTGAGCTGCTTACCGCTGAGTTCTAACGGCTGCGGGAAAGCAAAGGCCGCATGGAGCGCTGCGAGTGGTTAAGTTCGACTCCAAAGCATAGACTGAGATGATGCCGTGACGAATTTGAAAGGCTGGCGATTTCGTGGACACCATCACAGCGTGGCTTTCAGAGCTCGGCCTTCCCCAGTATGCCGAAGTTTTCCAGCGCAATGATATTGGGCCGGAACTTCTTGAGAGCCTGACGGATCAGGATCTGCGGGACCTCGGGGTCGAATCGCTGGGGCATCGCAAGAAGCTCCTCAAGGCGATCGAAGGTCTGCGCGGCGCCGGCACGATCGCGCCGCCGCGTTCTCCGAATTTCTACACCCCCAAGCACCTCGCCGAAAAAATCCTCACCTCGAAGTCCGCGCTCGAAGGCGAGCGCAAGCAAGTCACGGTGTTGTTCGTGGACATGGTGGAGTCTTCGCG
>CAZYTR010000319.1:0-6367 GCA_964650365.1 uncultured Alcaligenaceae bacterium
TATGAGTTTGAACCGGCTGGCGGACTATCTGGGCCACATTCGGCAAGCCGCCGCTGAGGCTTGCAGCTTCACGCAAGGTCTGAGTAAAGAAGACTTCTGCGCCGACAAGCGCACCCAAAACGCCGTAGTCATGAGTCTGATTGTCGTCGGCGAGGCGGCCACGCAGGTGATGGACAGATATCCGGAATTTGCCGAGCAGCATCCGCAAGTACCGTGGCGGGGCATGCGCGGCATGCGCAATCGCATCGCCCATGGGTACTTCGATATTAACCTCGACGTGGTGTGGGACACGGTGCAGACCGCGTTGCCGGAGTTGCTCGCGTGCCTACCAGCCCTCGGCTCAGACGCCGATCAAGGTGTGTGATGCGCTTGCCAATATTGGCGTAGCAATGACGGTCAACGCGATGCAAGACGATCCCAAGATGTGCCCGGCTAGGGGAGGGATGATTTCCTGACCAAGCCGATTCTCATGATACGGTTGCCCAAAGCGTTGAACCAGACGAGTTCGCACAAGGACCGATGACATGTCTGACGCAACGATTGATTTGGCCACGTTCAAGGAACTGCAAGACACTGCGGGCGATGACTTCGTCAAGGAACTCGTCGATACCTTTCTCGCCGAAGCACCGCAGATGCTTAACGCGCTGCGCGATGCGGCTGCCGCGGGCGACGCTGACAAGTTCCGCCGCGCGGCGCATTCGCTCAAGTCGAACAGCCACACCTTCGGCGCGATGACGCTGGGCGCGATGGCGCGCGAACTCGAGCACAAAGGCCTGGACCCTGCGCGCCAGGCCGATGCCGGGGCGTCGAATGCGCTGGATGCCCTGTCCCAGGAATACGGCCGCGTCGCTGCGCGGCTGACCGGCTTGTGCAATGGCTGAGCTACGCGCCAGCGCCGCCCGCGTGCTGGTGGTCGACGACAACAAAGTCAACCGCCTGCTGCTGGCGCGCAATGTGGAGTTGCTGGGTCACCGAGCCGCGTCGGCCGAAAACGGGCGCGTCGCGCTCGAGATGCTGCGCCGTGAATCCTTCGACCTGATTCTGCTCGACATCGAGATGCCCGAGATGGACGGCTTCCAGGTGCTCGAACACATGCTCGCCGACCGCCAGTTGCGCGACCTGCCGGTGATCGTGACCTCATCGCTGGAAGGCCTGGAAAACGTGGTGCGCTGCATCGAGCTCGGCGCCGAGGACTATTTGAGCAAACCCATCAACCCGGTGCTGCTGAAAGCGCGCATCGGCGCGAGCATCGAGAAAAAACGTCTGCGCGACCAACTGCGCGACATGGTGCGGCGCTTTGCCACCTCCGAAGTCGCGCAAGACATGCAGCAGTCGGGCTTCGCGCTCGGTGGCAAACGTATTCACGCGACGGTGATGTTCGCCGACATTCGCAGCTTCACCGCGCTTGTCGAGTCGCAGCCGCCCGAAGAAACGATCGAGCTGCTGAACGCCTATTACGCGCTGATGTTCGACGCCATCAGCAGCCATGGCGGCGTGGTCAACCAGATGATTGGCGACGGGCTGATGGCGATCTTCGGCGCGCCGCTGCCGCTGGACGATTGCGCCGGCAGCGCAGTGGCCGCGGCGCGGGAGATGATCGAGCTTGTCGAGCAGTTCAACCAGGAGCGCGTGGCCGCGCGAAAGGCGCCGATCCGCATCGGCATCGGCATCGCCACCGGTGACGTGGTGGCCGGCTACACCGGCACGGAGCAGCGCGCCACCTACACTTGCATCGGCGACACGGTCAACCTTGCGGCACGATTGGAGGCGCATACCAAGAACGTGCAGCGCGCGATTCTGATCGACTCGGCAACGCGCGATGGTTTGGGGGTCGGTGTGCCGCTCATCGCGCTCGGAGACGTGCAGTTCAAGGGCAAGGCCGTGGCGGAGCAGGTGTATGCCGTCGCGCAGAACAGCGCCTGACACGCTGGGATCCGGCGCATCCTCACCCATCTTTACCCCGTGCCTTCCTGGGGAACTCTACGGTTGCGTTTTTCCTTTGCGTTCTTTGCGTCTTTGCGGTGAGAGGGGTGCTTTCAGAAATCACCCCACAGAGCCTGGATCGCGGCCAGCGCGGCGAGCGCCGCGGTCTCGGTGCGTAAAACCCTCGGGCCGAGACGCACCGGCGCGAATCCGCGCGACTGCGCCGCCTGTACTTCACCGGGGGCAAGCCCGCCTTCCGGTCCGGCGAGCAGTATCACGCGTCCGCGCGCGGGCGTGAGTTCGCGCAGCGACACAGCCGCATGCGGCGATAGCATCAGGCGCAGTTCATCACGGGCCTGGGCCAATTGCGCCAGCCACTCGCCGAGGCCCAGCAACGGCGCGACCGGCGGGACGCGGTTGCGGCCGCATTGTTCGCAGGCGGCGATCACCAGGTTTTGCCAGTGCTCGGCGCGCCGCGCCGCGCGCTCGTCGCGCAGCTTCACGACGCTGCGCTCGGTGGCGACGGGCTGGATCGCCGCGACTCCCAGTTCCACCGACTTCTGCAGCGTCAGGTCCATGCGATCCCCGCTCGAGAGCCCTTGCGCCAGCAAAATTTCGAGCGGTGCTTCGCGCTCGACGGTGAGGTGCGCGCCGGTCTTGAGCGTCACCTCGCCCCGGTCCATGCGGGTGATTCGCGCCTCGAATTCGCCGCCGTGTCCGTCGAACAACGTGACCGGTTCGCCCACCGCAAGTCGCAATACCCGCGCCGCGTGATGCGCGGCTTCCGGAAGCAACCGCACTTCCGAGCCGTTGCCGAGCTTGCCGGGAACGTAGAACCGAGCGCCGGATTTAGCGGCAGATTTCTTATGCAACTCCTTATTCATGTTAAGATTTTGCCATGCAACAAGATTGTGGTCACAGGCTTTCTGCGCAGCATCCCGCGATACGGCGGGCCAGCGCCGGCAATTTCCTGGAGGCGTAGGCGATGGGTGCTCAACCACCGGTGTGCGATTTCGGCTGGAAGGCGCCCGCCTTCGATCTGCCGGGCACCGACGGCAAACGCTACACGCTTGCCGAATTAGCCGGGCCCAAGGGGCTGCTGGTGATGTTCATCTGCAACCATTGCCCCTACGTCAAGGCCGTGCGCGATCGCATCATCCGCGACTGTGCCGAACTCAAGGCGCTGGGCATTGGCTCGGTGGCGATCAGTTCGAACGATCCCGACGACTATCCCGAGGACTCGTACGAAAACATGCAGCGCGTTGCGCGCGATCTCAAGTTCCCGTTTCCCTACCTCTTCGACGAGACCCAGGAGGTCGCGCACGCCTATGGCGCGGTGTGCACGCCCGACTTTTTCGGTTTCGACAAGGATCATGGACTTCAGTACCGGGGCCGGCTCGACGCCTCGCGCACCTCGCCGGTGGCGAACGCGCGGCGCGAATTGTTCGAGGCCATGAAGGCTGTGGCGGAAACCGCGCACGGTCCCGCGGACCAAATCCCCAGTATGGGATGTTCGATCAAATGGAAGCGGCGCTGAAGAAACCTCTACCCGGCATTCTCGAACGCGTAATTGCGGCGGTGAAAGACGTGGCGAAGGAAGAGGTCATGCCGCGTTACCTGAAAGTGGCGCATCAGCGCAAGTCTGACGGCAGCCTGTTCACCGAAGCCGATATCGCCGCCCAGGAGGCGCTGTCCCGCCGGCTTGCGGAAATCTATTCCGGGCCGATCGTTGCCGAGGAGATGACCCCCGAACAGCAGGTTGAATACTGGTTGGCGGGCGCGGAGGGTCTGTGGTGCGTCGACCCGATAGACGGCACTTCGAACTTCGTCAATGGACTGCCCTATTTCGCGGTGTCGGTGGCGCTGATGAAGAAGGGCAGGAGCGTGCTGGGCGTGGTCTACGATCCGGTTGCCGACGAGGTGTTTTGCGCCGAGAAGGGGGGCGGCGCCTTCCTCAACGGCGAGCGCCTGCCGATCAAGGAGCATGTGCGGCACCTGCGCAACGCCATGGCGCAAGTGGACTTCAAGCGTCTGCCCGAGCCGCTTGCGCGCGAACTCGTTGCGGCGCCGCCTTATTCCTCGCAGCGTAATTTCGGCGCCAGCACGCTGGAATGGTGCTACGTCGCCGCCGGGCGTTTCGACGTCTATCTTCACGGCGGGCAGAAGCTCTGGGATTACGCCGCCGGTTCGCTGATCCTGGAGGAAGCCGGGGGGCTGATGTCCAGCCTCAACCGGGATGACTTCTGGGCCGACACGCTGTGGCAGCGTTCCGTGATCGCCGCGCGCGATCCCGGCCTGTTCGACGCCTGGAAGCGCTGGGTCCGCGCCCGCCAGTAGTCCGGAACCACCTCGCCGGCCCCGCGTAGCGATCCGATTGCGCCCCATTTTTGGCGCGGGAACCCATCCTTGACCGGCCTTCACGTTGCCGGTATCTTCACAGGTTTTCGCAGCAATATTCTCCACTTAGGCGTTTCAAAGGAATGGTGTTTCGATGGAATTGACCGCTGGCGTTACCACCGAATTGTCCGGTGCCGAAATCACGGTTCGATGTCTTCAGGAAGAAGGCGTCGAGTTCATTTTCGGCTATCCGGGTGGTGCCGTCCTGCCCCTGTACGACGAGTTGTTCAAGCAGGAAAAGATCAAGCACATCCTGGTACGCCACGAGCAGGCGGCAGTGCATGGCGCCGATGCCTATTCCCGGTCCACCGGAAAAGTGGGCGTGGTGCTGGTGACTTCCGGCCCCGGCGTGACCAACGCGGTGACCGGCATTGCCACCGCGCACATGGATTCCATCGCGATGGTGATCGTCACCGGCCAGGTGCCGACGCACGCCATCGGCCAGGACGCCTTCCAGGAAGTGGACACCGCCGGGATCACCCGGCCATGCGTGAAGCACAACTTCCTGGTGAAGGACATCAAGGACCTCGCGGTCACCATGAAGAAAGCTTTCTATCTTGCCGCGACCGGTCGTCCCGGCCCGGTGCTGGTCGACATTCCCAAGGACGTGCAGTCCACCAAAACCGCGTACTTCTATCCGAAGTCGGTGACGATGCGCTCCTACAACCCGGTGATCAAGGGGCATGGCGGGCAGATCAAGAAGGCGATCCAGCTGCTCATGGATGCGAAGCGGCCGATGATCTACACCGGCGGCGGCATCGTGCTCGGCAACGCGTCCGCCGAATTGACGCAATTGGTGCACACGCTCGGTTTCCCGTGTACCAACACGTTGATGGGCCTGGGCGGTTATCCTGCCAGCGATCCGCAGTTCGTCGGCATGCTTGGCATGCACGGCACCTTTGAGGCCAACATGGCGATGCAGAACTGCGACGTGCTGCTCGCGATCGGCGCGCGCTTCGACGACCGCGTAATCGGCAACCCGAAGCATTTCTTCCAGGAAGACCGCAAGATCATCCACGTCGACATCGACCCCTCGTCGATCTCCAAGCGCGTGCGGGTGGACGTGCCAATTGTTGGTGACGTCAGGGAAGTGCTTCAGGAGATGAATCGCCAACTCGCGGCCGCCAAGGAGCGCCCGGACCCGGCCGCCGTTACGGCGTGGTGGACGCAGATCGAGCAGTGGAGGGGCCGCGATTGCCTGAAGTACGACCGCACCTCGAAAATCATCAAGCCGCAGTTCGTGATGGAAAAGCTCTACGAACTGACCAAGGACATGGACCTGTACCTGACCTCGGACGTGGGCCAGCATCAGATGTGGGCGGCGCAGTTCTACAAGTTCGAGAAGCCGCGCCGATGGATCAATTCCGGCGGCCTTGGCACGATGGGCGTGGGGCTGCCGTACGCGCTCGGTGTGCAGCTCGCGTATCCGGAGGCGACCGTCGCCTGCGTGACCGGAGAGGCCAGCATCCAGATGTGCATCCAGGAACTTTCCACCGCCAAGCAGTACCGCCTGCCGATCAAGGTGGTCAACCTCAACAACAAGTACATGGGCATGGTGCGCCAGTGGCAGCAGTTCTTCCACGGCAACCGCTACGCCGAGTCCTACATGGACGCGCTGCCGGACTTCGTCAAGCTGGCCGAAGCCTACGGCCACGTGGGCATGCTCATAGATAAGCCGGAGGACGTCGAGCCGGCGCTCAAAGAGGCGTTTGGCCGCAAGAACGACCTCGTTTTCATGGACTTCATCACCGACCAGACCGAGAACGTGTTTCCGATGGTGCCGGGCGGCAAGGGCCTGTCGGAGATGATCCTGGTTTAGTCCAAATGCGCCACATCATCTCCCTACTCATGGAAAACGAGCCGGGCGCGCTGTCTCGCGTGGCCGGGCTGTTTTCGGCGCGCGGCGACAACATCGAGTCGCTGACCGTCGCACCTACGGAAGATCCGTCGCTGTCGCGCATGACCGTGGTCACCAACGGGTCCGACGACGTCATCGAGCAGATCACCAAGCAGCTAAACAAGCTGATTGATGTGGTCAAAGTAGTGG
>CAZYTR010000320.1:0-3356 GCA_964650365.1 uncultured Alcaligenaceae bacterium
ATCATGCAGCAGCGCATCCACCGCGACCTTGTCGCCGTGCACCACGTTGAGCACGCCGTCCGGCAGGCCGGCCTCCTTCAGGAGTTTCGCGAGATACAGGCTCGCCGACGGATCGCGTTCGGAAGGCTTGAGGACGAAGGAATTTCCACAGGCGATCGCCACCGGGAACATCCACATCGGAACCATCACCGGGAAATTGAACGGCGTGATGCCCGCGCATACGCCAAGCGGCTGGCGCACCGAATAGCTGTCCACGCCGGTACCGACCTGTTCGGTAAATTCGCCCTTGAGCAGATGCGGGATGCCGCACGCGAACTCGACGACTTCGACGCCGCGGGTGACTTCGCCCCTCGCGTCGGAGAGGACCTTGCCGTGCTCGCTGGTGATGATCGCCGCCAGCGCATCGGCGTGTTGATCCAGCAGCTCCTTGAACTTGAACATGACCCGCGCACGGCGCAGCGGCGGGGTCGCAGCCCAGGCCGGAAAGGCCTTGTGCGCGGCATCGACTGCCGCGGCGACTTCGCTTTCGCTGGCGAACGGAACCCGCGCCGCTGGCTGCCCGAGCGCCGGATTGAACACTTGGCCGAAGCGGCCGCTACTCCCGGCAACTTCCCTGCCGCCGATGAAGTGGCGGATTTCCTTCAGGACTGACTCCTGATCGAGTGGCTTGTTCATGTAATTGCTCCCGTCTCCTAGTACTTCGAAACCCTCACCGCAGAACGAAACACTCACCGCAGAGGACGCAGAGGACGCAGAGGAAAACCAAAAACGAGGAAAAGCGACTTGGGGTTAACAAGAGGCGGTTTGTGAACTTGTGCCGCCCACTTTCACTGCGATGGATCGTCGGCCAATGAAAGAATTCAACCCGGGTATGCTTTTTTTCTCCTGCCTTTCCTCTGCGTCCTCTGCGTTAAGTGCTTTTTAAATCCGAAATAACAATCAGGCGGCGGCAGCGTTGCGGCCGTTCGCGAAATGCTGGTCGAGCGGATAAATCGGCCGCCGCAACTTGCGGTACTCGAACTCGGTCCAGTCCGAGGATGACACGCCGGGAGCGTCACAGAACACCATGCCCTTCGCGATCGGCAGGAACACCGGCCGGAAGTACATCCGTGACTTCAGCAACAGATAGCGCTGGCGCGCGGGGTCGATGCCGGCACTCTCGAATACGCCGCGATCCCAGGGTTCCTGATTGCGCTCTGAAATGACGACCAGCGCAGTCTCGGTGTCGAGCACCACGGTGCGGCCCATGAAGCAGCGCATTCCGGTGAACTGCGGGCCTGTGATGGTGTACTGGCCGTCCGTGATTTCGCGGACGACTCCGCTCAGCATCAAGGGCTCGCCCTTGCGACGGATCGATGGCATGTCCATCTTGCCGCCCACCGGCAGCGTGACCCGCGCGCCTTTGCCGGCTTCGATCAATTTGGCGACTGCTTCCGGATCGCGGATCGGCGCTACCGCGATGCCGGTCAGGCCCTGGCGCAGCGCCTCGCGCAGCACGTACATCGTGTCCTGGGTTGAGCCCGAGGCGCAGTTGTCGGCATGATCCAGCAGCAGGATCGGCCCGCCCGACTGTTCGCCCATGCGCTTCGCCTGCGCGACCGACTGCTCGAGCGGCTGTCCGCGGTAGATGAAATCTTCCTTCTGCGCCCAGGCGACGTCGAGGATCGCATTGCACGCGCTCACGGCTGCGGCCTTGCCGGCGTCTGCGACGGTGACCACGCTGATGCCGGCGTCGTGAATGTCAGCCATCTGGAAGCCGCCGAACGCGGTGGCGGCCAGCAGGCCGCCGCGCTCCGCCGCGCGCGCGGCATCGACGAAATCCTTCATCGCGCCTTCGGAGGTGTTCTGGCGCAGCGTCTGCGCCAGGATCGGCGCGTTGCCCCACGCCATCACGGGCTTGACCTGCGCATTCATCATGCGCATCAGGATGGAGCCGGCCAGCTGCCCGGATTCGTACTGGTCCACGTGCGGATAGGTCTTGTACCCGGTGATGACGTCGCAGTTGCGCACCATGCGTTCGGTGACGTTGGCGTGCAGGTCCAGCGATACCGCGATCGGCGTGCGTGGCGCGATGGCACGCAGCTTTTCCAGCAGCGTGCCTTCGCCGTCGTCGGTGCGCTCCGCCACCACCATGGCGCCGTGCAGGTCGAGAAACACCGCATCGCAGCCTTTGGCGACCGCATTACAGATCGCCTCGCAGATGCGGTCATAGGCGTTGCCGTCCACCGGCCCGCTCGGATTCGCCCACGCGGCGATCGGAGTGACAAGCTGCGCGCCGGCCTTTGCAGCCAGGTCCAGGAACGCCGCCATGGCCATTCCCTTGCCCTTCATTGCCTCGAAAGCGTCGCGGCCGAGGTACGGGCCCTTTGGCCCGAACTCCTCCCACGGTGTGGGTACCGGCGAGAAGGTGTTGGTCTCGTGCTGCATCTGGGCGATGACGAATTTCATTGAAAACCTTTAAACCTCATTTAACACGAAGGACACGAAGGAATCACGAAGGCGCACGAAGGAAAACCATAGACAAAAGTTTCATGACGCGATGATCGCAATTCCCGCATCGGAAGCACTGTGTGCACGTAAAGGTCCAAGGCTCCTCCTTGGATTCGCGCTCCTGACATAATTTAGGTTCTAACCATTCTATTTCGCTTGTCCTTCGTGTTCCTTTCTTGTCTTTCCTTCGTGATCCTTCGTGTTAAACGCGCTCTTAAGGAAGTGTCTTGAGAATGTCGCGGACGGTATCGAAGATCTGGTCGATCTGGTTCTTCTCGATGATGAACGACGGCGACAGCGCGATGGTGTCGCCGGTGGTGCGGATCAGCACGTTCTTGTTGTAGGCGCGCAGGAATGCCTCGAATGCACGGGCGCCGGGCTTGTTGGCAATGGCTTGCAGTTCGATGCCGGCGACCAGTCCGATGGAGCGAATGTCGATCACGTGTGGCAGGCCCTTGAGCGAGTGCGCCGCGTCTTCCCAGTAGGGCGCGAGTTCCGCCGCGCGCTCGAAAAGCTTCTCTTCCTTGAACAGGTCGAGAGATGCGCACGCCGCGGCCGAGGCCAGCGGGTGTCCGGAATAGGTGTAGCCGTGGAAGAACTCGATGTTGCTGTCCGCGCCACCCTTGTCCATGAAGGTGTCGTAAATCTCTTTCTTCACGATCACGCCGCCCATCGGCACCGCCGCGTTGGTGAGCGCCTTGGCGCAGGTGATCATGTCAGGCGTGACCCCGAAGGTCTGCGCGGCGAAGGCCTTGCCGGTGCGGCCGAACCCGGTGATGACTTCATCGAATATCAGCAGGATGCCGTACTTGTCGCAGATCTGGCGCAGCTTCTGCAGATAGCCTTTTGGCGGTATCAACACGCCG
>CAZYTR010000321.1:0-9285 GCA_964650365.1 uncultured Alcaligenaceae bacterium
ACGGCGTCAAGCCGGAAATGACCATTTACAAGGAAGAAATCTTCGGCCCCGTGCTGTCAGTGGTGCGCGTGCCGGACTTCGAAACCGCGGTGGACCTGGTCAACAAGCATGAGTTCGGCAATGGCGTGTCGATCTTCACGCGCGACGGCGATGCTGCACGCGAGTTCGCCACGCGGATTCAGATCGGCATGGTGGGGATCAACGTCCCGATCCCGGTGCCGATGGCCTTCCACAGTTTCGGCGGCTGGAAGCGCTCGCTTTTCGGCGACCACTACGCCTACGGCCCCGAGGGCGTGCGCTTCTACTCCCATCTCAAGACCGTCACCACGCGCTGGCCCACCGGCATCCGCAAAGGCGCCGAGTTCGTGATGCCGACGATGAAATAAGAGGTGAGGCGTGAGGCGAGAGGCGTGAGGGGATCGAGGCGAGAGGCTAGAGGCTAGAGGCTAGAGGGGAGACATCGTGATGCGTAATGCTTTTACCGCTTCGGTATTCTTTCTGGTCGCAGTAATTACCGGATGTGGGAAGAGCGACCCTCCTCCAGAGCCGGCGTCCGACGCTGCCAGGAGTTCTGCGCCGGTGAAGAACGTCGAGAGCCTGCCGTCAGGAACGATCCGGGAAGGTGCGCGCACCATGAACAAAGGCGCCGAGCTGGGTTCGACGCTGGAGCAGCAGAAGCAGGAACGCGACAAAGAGATCGAAGCGGAAGCGAAATAAGGAGATACGGTGGCAAAAGTCGGGACCGTCGAGGCGCTGCGAAAAATCATTGGCTCGGCCAATCAGCAGGTGCCCCTGAAGATCCATCGGGAACTGAATGCCCGGGCTATCGAGTTCATCGGCAAGTCGCCGATGTTCATGCTCGCCACCAGCGATGCGGCCGGCCGTCCCACGGTTTCGCCCAAGGGCGACCTGCCCGGATTCGTGCGAGTCGAGGACAGCCGCACGCTGCTGATCCCGGAGCGTAAAGGCAACAAGCTCATCTTTTCTCTCACCCACATTCTTGAAAACCCGCATGTGGGACTGATCTTCCTGGTACCCGGCACCAACGAGACTCTTCGCGTGCAAGGAACCGCAGAACTGCTCGATGACGCCGACCGGCGCGCGAGGCTCGCGGCTCGCGGCAGCCCGGCGTTGCTGATAACGCGGGTCACCGTCACCGAGTGCTATTTCCACTGCGCCAAGGCCTTCCTGCGCAGCCGACTGTGGAATACCGAGTCCTGGCTGGAAAAAATGACTATCTCCTTCGGCGAGGAAATCGCCGAGAGCGGCGGCCTTCAGCGCGAGGCAATCGCCGATTTCGATCGCGCGGTCGGGGAGCGGTACAAGACCGAACTCTAGGATGTCCTAGGACCATATGAGCCATTCGCTGCGTTTGCTGTGGGTTACGATTGTGCTGCTGGCACTGACAGCTTGCGCATCGACAAAGAAGGAGCCCGAGCCACCCCCGCCGGCAAAGGCGGAAGCGTCCGCCACCGAGAAACTGGTACACGACAAGACCGTGATTCCCGGCGTTCGGGTCGGGCCGGTGTTCCTCGATATGCCGCTGCGCGAAATGATCGAGGTATTCGGTGAACCGGTGTCCAGCACCAACTCGCACTTGCCCGGTGGCCGGCCGGCTTTGCTGTACAGCTACCCGGACCCTGGAGCCGCGGACGGCTCGATCCTGATTCTGGTGCGGGAACACGATCAAACCGTCTATTCCATCGGGGTTGATCGCGTCGAAAGCTTCCAGACCCGGGAAGGCGTGCGCTTCGGTTCGTCCGAGGCGCTGGTCAGGGCGAGCTTCGGCAAACCACAATCTGTGGGACAAATGACCGCAACCGGCGACGGCGGCGCAACGGCGTTGATGCGGATGTATTGTTACCTCAACGGGCTCACCGTGCGTCTCAACGCGAGCGGCAATGTCGAAGCGCTGACAGTGTTTCCGGGCGACGACCTGCGCAAGATCTGCAAGCCGCAGTAGCCGGGCTTGGCACAGGCCGTCAGCCGATCATCAATTCCGAACGTCCGTCGAGCGCGGCATCCAGCGTCTGCCAGCCGAGCAACGCGCAGTTAACGCGCGAGGGAAACTCCCTGATCAGCGCCAGCACTGCTAGCTGATCGTGATCGCCCGGCTGGTTGGGTGCTCCGGCGGAATCCTTCAGCAGGCGCTCGAAGTGCCGGTACAGCGATCGGGCCTCACTTACCGTCCTGCCGGTGATCGCCTCAGTCATGACCGAGGCGGAAGCCATCGAGATTCCGCAGCACTCGCACTGGAAGCTTGCCTCCACGACGCGCTCGTCCTCCACCCGCACATAGACGTTGAAGATGTCGCCGCACAGCGGATTCACGCCATGCGCCTTGCGGTTCGCGGTTTGGAGCTCGCAGAAATTACGCGCGTTCCTGATGTGATCCATGATCACATCGTTGTAGAGGCTGCTGAAATTCGACAAGGACTCTGACCTCAATGGCACTACCTTAAGCAGCGAGATTTTTCAGACTCCCTCCCTTGCGCGTAGCGCGGGGGAGGGCTGGGGTGGGGGCAGAATCGAGCAGCCCCCATCCTAACCTTCCCCCGCATACAGGGGAAGGAACTTGCTTCGTAGGGTTGCGCCATCAGGCTCTGGCCAGTTCAGGCCAGCGGCCGGCCGCCGTCCACCGGAAATATGCAGCCGGTAGAGTAGCGGAAGTGGGTGACGACGGCCAGCGTCGCGGCGCCGATCTCGTCAGCGGTGGCAAGGCGCCTGAGCGGGGTGCGTGCCGCCTGCTCGTTGCGCCATTTCTTGTCCAGGCCCTTCACGAAGTCGGTGTCCACCAGGCCAGGGGAAACCGAAACGACCCGGATCTCGGGCGCCAGTGCGCGTGCCAGCGATTTGGTCATCGAATCGAGTGCGGCTTTCGAGGCGCAGTAAGCGACGTTGCTGCCCATTGCGGTGACGCCGGCAATCGAGGACATATTGATCACCAGTCCGCCCTCGCCGGCCGCCAGTATTTTGCGGAAGGCCCTTACCGCAGCGAACGGTCCGCGCCAGTTGACGCGGAAGATATCGTCGATCAAGCGATCGTCGAGCGCGTCCAGATCATTGTGCGGCACGTAGCGGGTAATGCCGGCGCAGTTGACCAGCACGTCGAGCCGGCCGTGCTTGGCCTCGACGTCGGCCGCAAAAACGTTCAGTGCGCTGCTGTCTTCAACCGGCACGTTTGCCGCCCAATGTCCCTGCCCCGGCAGGCTCAGCATCAGTTTCTTCGCCGCCTCCTTGCCTTGGTTGTAGGTGACGATGCAGGTCGCGCCCGCCTCGGCGAAATGCCTGCAGATCGCGGAGCCGATCGCTCCGGAGCCGCCAATGATGACGCATATCTGGTCCCGGAGGGATTTGTCGAACGTCATCGCTCAAGCAATCTGAGGTTGATCGTGACTACGTGAATATCGTGAATGTCGTGAATGTCGTGAATGTCGTGATTCGTAAGACCAGTCAACGCGCGTTAACGTTATTCACGATATTCACGATATCCACGGTACTCACGGCCTTTCACGCTGCCCTGCGCTTGCCATAGCGCTTGACGCGCAGATCGGCCTGCGCCTTGTGGCCGGCGAAACCTTCGACCGCGCACAGGCGCGAGCAATATTCACCGATCATCGCCGAGGCTTCGGGCTTCACCTTCTGGTAGGTGCAGGTCTTGATGAACTTTCCGACCCATAAGCCGCCGGTATAGCGCGCCGCCTTGCGCGTGGGCAGCGTGTGGTTGGTGCCGATCACCTTGTCGCCGTAAGAGACGTTGGTTTCCGGCCCCAGGAACAGCGCACCGTAGTTGCTCATGTTCTTCAGGAAATAATCCGGGTCCCTGGTCATTACCTGCACGTGTTCGGACGCGATGCGGTCGGCCTCCTTCACCATTTCCGCGTAGTCCTTGCACACGATCACCTGCCCGTAATCCCGCCATGCCTGGCCGGCGATTGCCGCGGTGGACAGCGTCTGCAGCTGGCGCTCGACTTCCTTCATCGTTTCTTCGGCGAGGCGGCGCGAGTTGGTGAGCAGGATCGCCGGCGAATTCGGACCGTGCTCGGCCTGGCCCAGCAGATCGGTCGCGCACATCTCCGCGTCGCAGGATTCGTCGGCAATGATCAGTGTTTCGGTCGGGCCTGCAAACAAATCAATGCCCACCCGCCCCGAAAGCTGGCGCTTGGCTTCCGCCACGAAGGCGTTGCCCGGACCGGCGATCATGTCGCTCGGCTTGATCGTGGCGGTGCCGAGCGCCATCGCACCGATCGCCTGCACACCACCGATGGTGTAGATCTCGTCGGCGCCGCCAAGACTCATCGCCGCAACGATCGCCGGATGCGGCTTGCCCTGGTACGGCGGCGCGCAGGCAATGATGCGCTTCACTCCTGCTACGCGCGCGGTAACAATACTCATGTGCGCGGAAGCCACCAGCGGATACTTGCCGCCGGGGACGTAGCAGCCGACGCTCCCCACCGGGATATTCCTGTGGCCGAGGATCACGCCGGGAAGCGTTTCCACTTCCACGTCGCGCAGCGCGTCGCGCTGGATCTGCGCGAAATTTCCGATCTGCGCCTGAGCGAACTTGATGTCTTCGATCACCTGCTTCGGCAATTGGCGCACGCAGTCCTCGATCTCGCCCTTGCTCATACGGAAGTCTTCCGGCGACCAGTTGTCGAATTTCTGAGACAGATCGCGCACGGCTGCGTCGCCACGCTTCTCGATGTCGGCGAGAATGTCCTCGACGGTCTTGCGTACCTTGGCGATGTCCGCAGCATCCTGCTCGGCGGAAATGCCGGTTTTCAAGAAAATAGCCATGATTCAGTGTTCCAGGGAATGTAAGGACAGTGAGTTCAGTCGCCACGCACGGGCGCATTTTCGGGCACCGGGGTGACAACCGGGAGCGCTATTCTCAGGCGGATACGACGCCGCCGTCAATCCAGACTTTCACCGCAAAGACGCAAAGGAACGCAGAGAAAACCAAACGAATCATGTCAAAAAGCGGGGGGATTCCGATTTGCCGCACCCGGTCGATATATCGCGGTGGCGCGACTATCCACCTCCCTGCTTTTTCCCGCCAAGTTGTTTTGCTTTCCTTTGCGTTCTTTGCGTCTTTGCGGTGAAACAATATTTCTTAAATAAAAGGAAACTCGACTTCCGGGCGGCGAGCGCCGATCAGGTCGGCGACGGCCTTACCGGATCCGCACGCGAGCGTCCAGCCCAGCGTGCCGTGACCGGTATTGAGGAAGAGGTTGCGATAGCGGGTGCGCCCGATCAGGGGCACATTGCTGGGTGTGGCCGGGCGCAGGCCCGCCCATAAGGACGCATTTGAAAAATCGCCGGCCTCGGGGAAGAGTTCCTCGACACGTTCGATGATCGCCCGGCAGCGTGCCTCATTGAGGGATGTATCGTACCCCGCCAGTTCCGCGGTACCGGCTGAACGCAAACGGTTTCCCAGCCTCGTCACGGCAATCTTGGCGTTTTCGTCGGTCATGCATACGGTCGGCGCGGCATCTGCGCGCGCCAGCGGGGCCGTCACCGAATAGCCTTTTACCGGATACACCGGCACTCGCACGCCAACGGAAGCGAGCAGGAAGGCACTGTAGCTGCCGAGCGCAACGACACAGGCGTCCGCGTTCACCATCTTGCTGCTGCCATGCGCATCGCGCAGCGCCGCACCGGTAACCGCGTCGCCCGCGGTGGCGATCGCCTCGACCGAAGTCTCGTAGCGGAATTCCACGCCCTCTCCGCGGCACAGCGCGGCAAGGTTCTGGGTGAACTGATGGGCATCGCCCGATTCATCGTCCGGTGAATAAGTCGCGCCGACGATGCGTATCCGTGTGGCTCGCAGGGCCGGCTCGATGGCCAGGCATTCCTGCGTGTTCTTCAGTTCCATCGCGCAGCCGTACTCCCGCATCAGTGCCACCCGTGCATGCGCATGCGCAAACTCGGCCTCGTCGGTGTGCAGGTGGAGAATGCCGTTCTCGAGGTGATCGTAGACAATGCCGGTATCGCGGCGCAGTTGCCGCAGCGCGGTGCGGCTGTACAGCGCCAGCCGCAGGATGGTCAGCGTATTGCTCCGGGTACGGCCGGGCAGGCATTCGAGCAGGAATCGCAGCCCCCACGACCATTGGCGAAGGTCGGCGCGCAGCCGGAACAGCAGCGGCGCGTCCTCACGCCCCAGCCATTTGAGGATCTTCAGCGGCGCGCCGGGATTGGCCCAGGGCTCGGCGTGGCTCACGGAAATCTGGCCGCCGTTGGCGAAGCTGGTCTCCATCCCGGCGGCGGGCTGCCGGTCGATCACCGTGACCTCGTGTCCGGCCTTTGCCAGATACCACGCACTGGTCACGCCGATGACTCCGGCACCGAGAACGAGGATCTTCATGTCCGCTCCGCGGACATTACGTGATTACGTGAATACGTGAATGTCGTGAATGCCGTAACAGCACAGCGTGCGCCTGTGGCTTTCGAAACACGATATTCACGACCTTCACGATATTCACGACCTTCACGGCCTTACTGCGCCACCCAGCCGCCGTCCATGAGGATGTCGGTGCCGGTCATGAACGACGCGCCATCGCTGCAGATGTAGCGCGCCAGCCCGCCGATCTCTTCGGGCTTGCCCCAGCGCGCCATCGGCGTCTGCGCCATCAGTGCCGCGTTCTTCTGCGCGTCGGCCCGCAACGGCGCGGTCAGGTCTGTAGCATAAAAGCCCGGGCTGATCGCCACCACGGTGATGCCGTCATTCGCCAATTCCAGCGCCATGCACCTGGTGAGGCCGAGCAGCCCTGCCTTGGACGAGCAATACGCCCCGCGGGCGGCACTGCCGACATGCGCCATGATCGATGTGATGTTGATGATGCGGCCCCATTTGGCCGCTTTCATGTGCGGAATGAAAGCGCGCGACACCAGGAACGCGCCGGTCAGGTTGGTATCCAGCACCAGTTTCCACTCGTCCAGCGTGAAATCGACGACGTTCTTGCGCACCGCGGTGCCGGCGTTGTTGATGAGGATTTGCGTGCCGCCGAAACGGGCAATGACGTCCTGCGCGAGTTTGCCGACCTGCGTTTCATCGCGCACGTCGGCGATGAAGATTTCGCTTTCCGCCCCTTTCTCTTTCGCCAGCTTCTGCGTTTCCGCGAGTTTGGCCTTGTCGCGCCCGGCCAGCGCCAGCTTCGCCCCGGACTCGCCGAGTGCCAGCGCCATCGCCCTGCCCAGTCCACGGCTCGCGCCGGTGATGACTGCAACCTTCCCCTGCAAGAATTTTCCGTCCATCATTTCCTCCGGATCTGCTTTTTATTATCGGTGCGCAGTATACCCCGCGCACCTCCACGCACCCGTTGACACATGACAAGGCTGCGTCACAGCCGCTCCCCGCTATTTGGATGATACCGTGTCGGAATGCTCTACCCTTGAGACTGACAAGATTCGAGACAGACAACCGTTCCTCCCGTCCTAAGGACTCGTATCGATCAAACTGGGACAGTTGCCCGGACGAGCGAAGCTGGCCTACACTTGCGCCATGCGCATCGTTGGGCAGCAAAACCGCTCAGAAATCGAGCTGAACCCGCTCCAAGCATATCGGCGTGGGCGCGCTCTGGACGCCGTGCTGCGCCATGCCGCGCCGCCAATCCAGCGAGGCGTCACGCGCGGATCGCACGAGTACTTCAATCGCCTCGATGCCGAACGCCAGAAGCAGGTCGCGCGCGCACTGAATGCGGAATGACGACGGATGATTCACTGCTCAAGCTGTTCGGGCGGTTTCGCGACGAAGGCGTTGAGTACGTGTTGGTAGGCGGGCAGGCGGTGCGGCTCAACGGTTATCTGCGCGCAACGGAAGACGTGGACCTGCTAGTCAAGCCGACTCGCGCCAATGGCGAGAGGATCATTCGCGCCCTAAGCTTCCTGGCGGCGTCCAAGGATCTCGATCCAGGGTGGTTTGTTCCGGCCGCGGATGGCAACGTCGAGAACATAAGGGTCGCCGACGATCTGCTGGTCGATCTGCTGTTTTCCGCGAATGGCGAGACTTATGAATCGGTCCGGCCTTGCGTACGCGAGCTGATGATCGAGGGCACGCCGGTGAAAGTACTCAACATCGACGGTCTAATCAAGACCAAGACCGACTACCGGGAAAAAGACGTTCTGGACAAGCAGGTACTTGTCCGGATCAGGGACGAATTGAAGAAGGACGGGTAATGACTGTAAGGAATTACGCTTACGTCGTCATTTCTCCCTCGTCATCCGTCACTTGTCACCGGTCACCCGTCACGTCGTCACGCGTTACGTTCGTCACGGTCTTTCTTCACTTCCCAATGATCTTGCCGAACCGCGCCCACTCCTTGCCGTCGAAGCGCACAAGCTGTGCGGATTCGATCAGGAAGTAATCGTCCGGAGAAGTATTCCATTTGATCCCAGGCAGCATCATCGGCAGTTGCAGGTCCTTGATGTTCGTCATCTGTCTCATTACGTTTTCGCGGCTGAGATCGTCGCCGCAGGCCTTGAGCACGTGCACAACCCCTTGAGCGATCAGGTAACCGGCTACGTTGAAGCCGTCGTTGATGTCTCCTTCCGGATAGTACTTTTTAAACCAGGCGGCATACTCCTTGAACCCGGGATCGTTTTTCCACTGTGGATCCACCGGGTCCTTGAGGTAGGCAGCGCTGATGAGTCCCGCTGACTTGTCCAGGCCCGCCGGTGTCAGCACCGACCCAACCGATATCGACACGTTGTTGAGAATGTGCAGCGGCTTCCAACCCATGTCGTAAATCCTGCGGATTGCTTGCGCGGCAAACTTCGGCGTGGTGACGTTATAGAAAGTATCCGCACCCGAGGCTTTGAGGGTGACGATCTGCGAGTCGATCGTCGGATCCGTTACCTCGTAACTGGCTTCGGCCACAACCATCTTTGCAGCTTTGTCCCCAAGGCCGTCCTTCAAGCCCTTGACGTAGTCTTTGCCGTAGTCGTCGTTCTGAAAAAGGATGGCAATTTTGGCGTCCGGCTTGGTATCGAGGATGTACTGAGCGTAAATGTGGCCCTCGGCCTGGTAGTTGATGTTGAAACCCAAGGTCCAGGGAAAGTTCTTCGGGTCTCCCCACTTGGTTGCGCCGGTATTGACGAAGATATGCGGCACACCCTTGGCGTTGACGTACTTGTGGATCGCCGAGTTCGGCGGCGTGCCCAGCGTGCCAGCGAGGAACAGCACCTGTTCCTGCTCGACCAGCTTGCGCACTTGTTCCACGGTGCGCGGCGGGCTGTAGCCGTCGTCCAAGCTGATGAAGTTGATCTTGCGGCCGTTGATTCCGCCCTG
>CAZYTR010000322.1:0-3336 GCA_964650365.1 uncultured Alcaligenaceae bacterium
CCGGCCTGGACCACGGGCGTGCGGTCGTTGACGATGATCGCTTCCTTCAACACGGTGTGGCTGTGGCCGCTGATCACCACGTCGATGCCCGGCACGTCCCGAGCCAGGTGCACGTCCTCGCCTTCGGTGTAGCGCCCATTCTTGTCCTTCACCACGCCGCCGTGGCTGAGCGCGATGACCACATCCACTTTCTCCGTCTCGCGCAGAAGCTTCACCATCTCTTTGGCGGTTTCGACGGGATCGGCGAACTTCACCGCGCCGGCGCCGACGGTGACGGAAATGGCCTCCTTGCCGAGCAACCCGAAGAGGCCGAAGCGCAGGCCGCCACGCTCGATCACGCGGTACCGGCGGATCACGCCAGCCTTGCCCAGGCGCTGGAGGTCGGCCAATTTGGCGTCATCGGCTGTAAAGTCAGTATTCGACGCGAGCAGCGCCGGCACATGGCCCGCCTTGGCGGCCACACTGATGGACTTGCCCAGGCCGTCAGGCCCGAGGTCGAACTCATGGTTGCCGAAGGTGGTGGCGTCGTAGCCCATTCGCGACATGAGTTGCAGTTCGCTGCCGGTCTCGCGACTGGCGGCGCCGAAAGGCGTGCCCATGCTGTAGTCACCCGCGCATAGTACCAACACCGGACCCTGCGCTTTGCGCGCCTGCTTCCTCTGCGCGATCAATGCGGCCTGACGCGCGTAGCCGCCGCGGGTTTTGTCGTCGTTGAGCGTGAACGGCGAGTAGTCCGCGGCCGGACCCAACCCGAGAAAATTCGAGTGCAGGTCATTGGTGTGCAGGATGGTGAAGGTCTTCGCTCCGGCCGGTGCCGCGCAGAGGTATCCGGGCATGAGCATCGTCACGCCGACTGCCGTTGCACTGGCGAGAAACTCGCGACGGGAAAGTGTTTCGTGTTTCATGGGGTTTTCTCCTGTGTAGATGCGTCGAACACCACCTGGTCGTGCCACCAGAGTTGCTCGAAGAACTTTTGCGCGGTTTCACGTTGCCCGTGCTCGCCGGCGATCATGCCAAGCGTGCGCGCGCCGTCGATTGCGTCGAACATCTTTTTTTGCCGTGCGTCGATCGGCAGATACATGTCGGTGTAGGTATGCGTGCGGTTGATCAGCACCGCCGCCGCGCCGGGCGGCAAACGCTCTTGAACTGCGATCGTGTCCGGCATGCGTATGGGCACGTAGTCAAGCCAAGCGTCGCCGGCGAAGCTGACCTGTTGCGCGCCGCCGGCGTCGTCGTCGCGGTACGCAATCGCGCTGTGCATAACCATCGTGCCGCGAAACAATTCGACGGCGGCATACTGCTCTGCCGGGGGAAGCTGTGCGATCCGCTGAGCCAGCGGAATTCTGGCCATGACGCCGCAGTGCGGGCTGTACGGCGCCTGTTTCAACCAGCGGCCAAATGTCAGACCTGCATTCTTGAGGAAATCGAAAAACTGCGGCACTGAATACGCACGGTCCTGCGGGTGCAGCAGCGCATCGGCAAGGGCCGCCTCATGGCGGAAATCCGGCGCCTCGCGCAACAGATTGGCCAGCGGATGTTCGGACGGCAATGCCTTAAGCGCAATGACGAGATCACGAATCCCATCATCGGTGGCGTGAATGCCGAGCCGCTTGCAGAACTCCTGCAGCATGTAGATGCCGGTGCGTCCATACGGCGCGTACACCATGAGATGCATCGCGCCGTCAGGCTTGAGCACGCCGCGCAGCGCGCGCAATCCCGCATCGGGATCGGGGAGATGGTGCAGAACGCCGGTGCTCACGATCTTATCGAAATGCGTCGCCAGCTCGGCCACGCGTTCGATCGGAAGCTGGAGAACCCGCAGATTGTCGAGCTTGTATTTGCGTTTAAGCGCTTGGGTATGGCGCACGCTCGTCGCGCTGAAATCGATGCCGGTGACCTGCGCCTTAGGCCAGCGCAAGGCGTGCTTGGCCGCCTGCGATGTTCCGCAGCCGGCGATCAATAGGGAAAAGTCTTCGCGGTAGTTCCGCGAAGGCCAGCATAAGTGGTAGTCCGCACGCCGCCGCTGACGGTCCTGCCAGAGCAGTCGATAGTTATCGAGGCTGTCGACCGGGCGAGGATATGGATAGCGTTCGTAGAAGTCCTGGACTTCCGCTGCCACACCCATGGACACTGACCCTTGTTCTTCCTGCGGGCTCATCGAATATCAAAAAAGGTCCCCCGGCGGATTCATCATCCGCCGGGGAAACCGGTTGTCGTACTCGCCCGCGAGATGGTCGCATTCATCCCATCTCGCGGGCCCGTCTCAGCGCGCCGTCAGCCGTTACCTTCCGAGAGCTTCTCCAGCACCTTATCGAGCGAGAAGCTGCCGGGCTTCTGGCTGGGCGGGAATTCCTTGAACGTGGCGAGGAATTTGCCGACGTATTCCTGCGCAGGCACCATCAGGAACACGCGATCAAACCGCCAGTGCCCGTAATCCATCGCTTCGTGATCGGCCGACTCGAACGGATCGGAGCGCAGGTTGAAGATTTTGGGCAGGCGCAGCACGGTAAACGGTTCCTGCCATACATCGGACCCGTGCGCGCGCTGCTCCGCGAAGACGATCTTCCATTGGTCGTAGCGCAGCCCGACGAGCGAACCGTCGTCGTTGAAGTAGAAGAACTCGTGGCGCGGGCTGGGCGCCTTGCCGGCGAGCGCGTCGGTGAGGTTGTAGCCGTCGAGATGGACCTTGAAGGTCTTGTCGCCGACCTTCATGCCTTTCTTGAGCTTCTCCTTCACGTCCGGTTCACCCGCGGCGGCGAGCAGCGTGGGCAGCATGTCTTCGTGGGAGAAGACGTCATTCAGCACGGTGCCGGGCTTGATGACGCCGGGCCAGCGCATGGCGCAAGGAACACGAAAGCCGCCTTCCCACCCAGTGCCCTTTTCGTTGCGGAAAGGCGACGCGCCACCGTCGGGCCAGGTGCATTTCTCCGCGCCGTTGTCGGTGGAATACATGACGATGGTGTTCTCATCAAGGCCCAGTTCCTTGAGCTTGTCGAGGATCTGGCCGACGTGGCCGTCGTGCTCGACCATGCCGTCGGGATAGATGCCGAGGCCGGTCTTGCCTACGCTCTCCTTCTTCAGATGCGTCCAGATGTGCATGCGGGTGGAGTTCCACCAGCAGAAGAAGGGCTTGTCGGCCTTCTTCGCCCGCTCCAGGTAGTCCAGCGTGAGGGCGGTGACTTCTTCGTCGATCGTCTCCATGCGCTTCTTTCCGAGTGGCCCGGTGCTCTCGATCCTCTGGGTGCCGTCCGGATTCGCCCAGCAGTGGATGACGCCGCGCGTCTGGTACTTCTTGATCATTTCGGGATCTTTGAAGTAGTCGGGGTTCTCGAACTC
>CAZYTR010000323.1:0-2695 GCA_964650365.1 uncultured Alcaligenaceae bacterium
GAACGCGCCCACGGCGGCCGCTTCGGTCGGGGTCGCCAACCCGAACATGATCGATCCGAGCACCGACAGGATCAGCGCCGCGAGCGGGAAGAACGATTTCGCCAGCAGCAGCAGCAGCTCGCCCATGCTGATATCGCCCTCCCCCTTGGGCAGGGGCGGCGCCATCTGCGGCTTGACGATTCCAACGCCGATCACGTACAGGATGTACATCCCGGCGAGCAGGAACCCTGGCACCATCGCCGCGGCGTACAGCTTGACCACCGAAAGACTCGCCATCGCGCCGTACACGATCAGCATGATCGACGGCGGGATCAGGATGCCGAGGCAGCCGCCGGCGCAGACCACGCCGGAAGCGAGGCGCACGTCGTAGCCGTTCTTGAGCATTTGCGGGAAGGCGAGCATGCCCATCAGCGTCACCACCGCGCCGACGATGCCGGTTGCGGTTGCGAACAGCGCGCAGGTGGCCAGCGTCGCCACCGCGAGCGAGGCGGGGACGCCCTTGAGCGCGATGCGCAGGCTCTTGAACAGGTTGTCGAGAATGTTCGCGCGCTCGACCAGGTAGCCCATCAGCAGGAACAGCGGAATCGACACCAGCGCGTCGTTGTTGAGCACGGTGAACGTGTTCTGCGTCAGCAGGTAGAAGACGCGGTTGTCGAAGAAGTCCTGGTGCGGCTGGAAGTAGGCGTAGTAGCCAAACCCCACGCCCAGCGCCATCAGGGTGAAGGCGACCGGGAAACCGATCATGATGGCGAACACCAGGATCCCGAGCATCGTCAGGGCGACTGCCGGATCGCTCACTATGCCGCTCCTTGCGCGTTCTGGGCGGCGGCCTTCTTGGCGTAATCCTCGAGAATCTGCTTTTCGAGTTCCTCGACGTCATGCATGCGCGCGCTCCACCGGCCGTCGCGCAGGCACTGCACGCAGCGCATGAGCTCGGCAAAGCCCTGCAGCGCCATCAGCGCGGCGCCGATCGGGATCATCATTTTGAGCGGCCAGATCGGCATGCCGGCGGGGCTGTTGACGCTCACCTCGCGCAGCCGCAGCGACTCGGTGCCATAGCCCCACCCCGCCACGACGAGGGCAAGGATGCCGGGAAAGAAGAACAGTACGTACAGAACGAGTTCGACACTTGCCTGAGTGCGCTCGGGCCACAACCGATAGAACATGTCCGCGCGCACGTGGCCGCCCCGGGAAAGCGTATATGCGCCGGCCATGTAGAACACCGCGCCATACATCAGGTAGCTCAGGTCGAACGCCCAGCTGGTGGGGTCGTCGAGCAGGTAGCGCACGAACACCTCGTAGCAGGTGCCGAAAGTGACGATGATGATGCACCAGGCAAACGCATGCCCGACGGTCTTGTTCAACTGGTCGATCGCGAAAATCAGTCGCTGCATGCTTCAACCCGGAAAGGGGAAGAAAATGGGGCGCCACCCGGGGGTGACGCCCCAACCGTCAGACTCGACCTGCGCCCGGCTCAGACCGGGACTTTGGTCTTGAACACGTGCTCGTAACCGAGTTTGTAGTCCGCCTCATTGACGAACATGTAGTAGGCGACGCGTTTCGCGAACGCGCGCTGCGATTCGACCACCTTGGCGAAGAACGGATCCTCCGCCGAGAGCTTCGCGGTCAGCTTGTCCCAGGCTTTCAACTGCTCGACGAAGATAGACTTCGGCGTGCGGATGATATTGACCTTGTGCTTGTCCCTCAACTCAATGAGGTCCCGCGAATAGTTGTCCATCGCGGTCCACCAGTTGGCTGAATTTGCGGCCTCGGCGGCGTATTGCATGATCATCTGCAGGTCCTTCGGGATGGTGGCCCACTTCTTCTTGTTGACGGCGATCTCAAAGAACTCCATCGCCTGGTGGTAGCTGCCCATCATGTAGTTCTTGATCACGTCCTGCGAGCCGAAGCGCATGTCTGAGGTCGGATTGTTGAACTCGAAGGCGTCGATCACGCCCTTTTCCAGCGCCGGGATGATCTCGCCGCCGGGCAACTGGGTCACTTTCGCGCCCATTTCCTGGAACAGGTCGGCCGCGAGACCCACGGTGCGGTACTTCAGGCCCTTCAGCCCGGCGGCATCCTTGATCGGCTTCTTGAACCAGCCCAGCGGCTGGGTCGGCATCGGCATGGCGAAAAAGCCCACCACGTCGAGGTTGATCTTGGCGAGCAGTTCGTTGTACAGCGCGAGCCCGCCGCCACGATAGATCCACGCCAGCGTCTGGTGCGCATCCATGCCGTTGATCGGGCCCGAGCCGAAGAGCGACGCGACCTTCGACTTGCCATACCAGTACACCGGCACGCCGTGGCTGGCATCCAGCACGCCCTTGCTGGTCGCATCCATCACCTCGAACGGTTTTACCACCGCGCCGGCGATCAGGTAGTCGATGCGCAGGCGCCCACCGGCCATATCGTTGACGCGCGTGACGTACTCCTGGGCCATATCGTTGAAGATGTCCTTGGCGCCCCAAGCGCCCTGCATCTTGATGACGATCGGCGCCGGCGCCTGCGCCTTCGCGATCATCGGGAAGCCGAGCGTCGCTGCGCCGGCCGTAGCCGCTGCCGCGCCCGACAGGAACTTGCGGCGCGAAGCCACGGGTTTGTCTTTCTGGGTGCTCATGTAGTGCCTCCTCCTAGGAAGTTTTGCTCCGGCGCGGGGTGGTGCCCCCGGACGAAAAGCCCAGAGATTTTACTCTCC
>CAZYTR010000324.1:0-2031 GCA_964650365.1 uncultured Alcaligenaceae bacterium
AAAGAACTCAGGGAAGTCGCAGGAAAAGCGTGCATGTTGCTGTTGACAGACCGCCTTTACTCATAGAAGGGGTTGCGTCACCGGGGGCTGACGCACCCCCTTCGGGGTAGGCGCGCACGGTGTCGCTTCACCCAGGGTAGCCGCTGCGCGGCAACCCTGGGCTATGTGATGCAACCCCTTCTATGAGTAAAGGCGGTCTGTCAACAGCAACATGCACGCTTTTCCTGCGACTTCCCTGAGTTCTTTTCCTTCGCAGCCACTGCGGAATCCTAGCGGTGGCCGCACCTTCTCCGTGGCCACCCCTGCCGTGGTGGCTTCTTCCCGCTCCCCTTGGTTCCCTGCCGCCAGCGTGGTTCAACCTTCTATGGCGGGTCACCGGCCGCTTGGTCGCGCTCCGGGCCCGAGGATGTTATGGGATACACGGCGGCCGATTCTTCGGGAGTTGGGTCAATGCCCAAATGGGGTTTGCGCAGCTCGCCGTGCGAACCCACCTGACGGTGCGGAACCTGTCTTCCTGCCGCCAGCGCCCTTACACGCCGGCCTCGGCGACCGCGGCCGCCTCGAAGGCGACGCCGTCGCGCAGCATCTTGTAAATACTTCGCAGCATCATCCGCGCCACCACCAGCCGGCCGATCTTCTTGCCGCGTCGCGCCGCCGTCCGCTCGTAGGTCTTCTGGTAGCGCGGCACCTGCCGCGCCCAGATCGACGCCTCGATCAAATAGTGCCGCAGCTGCTTGTCGGTGCCGCCGCCGCCGATCCGGCCGTCGCGGCGCGTCTGGTCCGACTGCTGCACTCCCGGCGCCAGCCCGGCGTAGGCAATCAACTGCTCGGCGTCGGCGAACCGCTCGACCGGTCCGATCCGCGCCGCGATCGACACCGCTGCCGCCACGCTGATCCCTTTGATGGCATCGATCCGCTGCGCCTCGGGCCAGTTCTGATACAACTGGTACAACACGGCGTCCACCGCGACTCGCTGCTGCCGCAGCAGCGCCAGCTCGTCCAGCTTCCAGTCGATGATCTGCCGGTCGCTCTCGGGCAACGTCAGCAGCAGCCCACGCAGCCGGTCCTGGCCTTTGCCCGACCACAGATTGGCGCGGCTGGCCCAGGTCTCGTGCGCCAGGTAGCGGTTGATCCAGTTCCGCAAGGCGGTCTGGCGGCGCACCAGGTTCTCGCGCATCGCTACCTGACGGCGGACTTGCCGCCACCACGCCGACGGCTGGTGCGCCTGCGGCAGTTCGCCGTTGAGGTACTCGCGCTGGATGCGGGCGGTGTCGATCTTGTCGGTCTTGCGCCGCCGCGCCTTGGGCGGCAGCGGCATCTGCACGACGTTGGCGAGCACGAAAACAACGCGGTCGCGCTCGGCGAGCAAGGCTTGGACGCGCGCCCAGCCGGTGGTGCTTTCCTGGACCCAGACGACCTGGCCGGATCGGCGACGACGGAGCTGCGCCTGGGCGTCGGCAATGATTTCGGCAAAGCGTTGCCGGTCGGTGGGCACGGTGAAAACGTCCTGGGTGCCGGAGCGTTGGTCCAAGCGGCGGATGACGGATTTTTCATCGTGATAATCGACGCAGAGGAGAATATCATTGTTCATGGCGGTCTCCACAAGTCTCGGCCCTTGAGGCCAGATCCCCTGAATACCAACGCAGTATTCTTCAGGCGAGTGTAACTCGACCTGCGGGGGGAGACCGCCTTTACTCATGACATCTTCGGGGTAAAAAGCACGGCTCCGCACCCCGTCATTCGGGGATTGACAGTCTACTAGGCTGGGGCTGGTGATGGTTCAGGCCCTCACTCCCGGCCCTTCTCGACCCTTCTCCGCTGAGTGGAGAAGGGAGAAAGACAACATGCCCGGCCGCATCGAGCAGCTTCCCTGCCCTGAGTCGCTGCTGAGCCGGTTCGACCCGCGCTGGAAACTCGCGGCGCTGCTCCTGGCGGTCGTCGCTGTGCTGCTGCTTCGCACCTGGCCGGCGGCGCTGCTCGCGCTGACGCTTGCGGCGACCCTGGCTGCCATCGGTCGCTTGCCCGTTCGCT
>CAZYTR010000325.1:0-1771 GCA_964650365.1 uncultured Alcaligenaceae bacterium
GCCAAAGCCCGTACTTTCACCTCCACGCGCGAGCCGAGCCGGTTGATGATGGACATCAGGCGATCCACGGTGAACCGGCCGAGTTGCGCATTGCGGATGCGCGAGAAGTCGGCCGCTGCAATCCCTGTTCGGTCATGCGCAGCGCGTACGCTCAGGGCTTCCCGGTCGAGCGCCTTGATAATCTCGGCAGCTAGGATGGCCTTGAATTGCTCGGTATCCGCGTTCGTGTGGCCAAGGTCGCGGAATACATTCCCGCTTCCCCTGACGACGTCCAACTTTTCCTTTTTCATTGCAACATCTCCTTTAGCTTTTTCAGACGGTCCTTGATCAAATCGATCTCGCGCTTCGGCGTCTTGATACCCTGCGTCGATTTCTTCTGGAACGCATGGACGACCCAGATTTCATCCGCGAGCTGCATCGCGTACACCACGCGGAACGCATTCCGGCGAAACGCCAGGGCGATTTCGAACACGCCCGATCCCATGCCGTGCATGGGCTTCGCGATATCGGCCTTGCCGCCCTCAGCCGCGATTGTCAGCGCAGCCAGGCAGATCGACTTGGCTCCTTCAGGGAAGGTCTCGAATTCCTTCAACGCCGCCCTGATCCATGAAACGGGCCGTGTTCTTGGGGTCATCGTTCCTCGCCGATCTCTATCACCTCATGTGGCCGTGTTGTCATATCTGACAACATCTGTCAAACCAACCCCGCAATGCGGGCCTCGCAAGCCAACGCCACTACCGTAGCTGCCGACTGTCGGACCGGGCGCTTCGGGACTGGGACAGTCAGCCGGCTCACGCAGAAAGCAGCTGTCGTCGTGCGGATCGAACTGCAGGGGCTGTACAGGTTTTTCCGAACTCTCGGATCGGACCCTGGTATCCGAGCCGGTTGGCTCGGCCGCCCGGCTACTTCTTCTGCATGCGGACGCTAACACGCACCCCAACGACACCTGAAAAACGCCGACGAAATCCGACTCCGCGTCCTGGCGACTTGTCGTGAGTTGTACGGTGTTGGGATGAGGACTCGGACAAATCTCGGACAGTGGGCCGGAATCCACAAACATGATCCACCCCGAGGGGAGAGTTTACCAGGATCATGATCCACCCTGGTTGCCACAATCATGATCCACTTGGTTTGCAGGGACGAGCAGTAAGCTGACTCGCGAGGCCGTGCTCAGACATCCTGCCGATGCCGCCAGGCGGAGGAGGTGGGATGGGATATCGGGAGGACGGCATGTGGGAGATTTTGGAAGTCCCGCGCCGGCATCATCGCGGGGAGAAGAAACGACGGATCGCGTTGGCCACGGGGCACACGCGGGTTACGGTACGCCGCTACATCGCCACAGCGCAGCGCCAGGGTGGAGCAGCGATCGACGTCATCAGAATCGCATAGGTGGTTCAGAGTGCTGCCAACGCGGAGCCGCGTATGCAGCGTGCCAACCGAGCGGCTAGGTTCGCCGGCGCCGATACAGTGCCTACGACCTCGCGCTTTTGACAACGGTCGAAGCAACTCTTGGCAGGCCCTCGGTAGCTCAGAGCTCGGTCCGGCTGCCTCTCGCGCTCTTCAACAGATTGGCGCGCTTCTCGTCAACCGTTCACACCACGATGTGTCGCCTTCCAGGGCAAGTTGCGACAGGACGCTCGCCTGGTGCTTTGGCGCATCTTCAACCCGGACCGTCGGCGTTCACCGGACGGTACGTTAGCCTGAGAAAACACGCGGCCTAATACCCTCAACCCGGGGGTGGACCTCGGCGCGTAAACTTTTGATGCGTCGG
>CAZYTR010000326.1:0-1557 GCA_964650365.1 uncultured Alcaligenaceae bacterium
CCGGTGATCGAGGTCTCGGGACGGCTGTACCCGGTGGACGTGTGGTACCGCCCGTTCGACGAGGACGACGAGGACGAGCACGAGATCGACCTGCCGCAGGCGATCGTCGATGCAGTGGACGAGGTCACCGCACGCACCAGCAGCGGCGACGTGCTGGTTTTCCTGCCGGGGGAGCGGGAAATCCGCGAAGCCGCCGAGGCCTTGCGCACGCATCATCCGCAGGGCGCGGAGATCCTGCCGCTGTTCGCGCGGCTGTCAGCACAGGAGCAGGAGCGCATCTTTGCACCCGGGGGCGGCACGCGCCGCATCGTGCTTGCCACCAACGTGGCGGAGACCTCGCTCAGCGTTCCCGGCATCCGCTTTGTGATCGACTCGGGACTCGCCCGGATCAACCGTTACAGTTATCGCAACAAAGTGGAACTGCTGCAGGTCGAGAAAATCTCGCAGGCCTCGGCCAACCAGCGCGCGGGGCGCTGCGGGCGGGTGATGAACGGCATCTGCGTGCGCCTCTACAGCGAGGACGATTTCAAGGCGCGCGCCGAGTACGGCGACCCCGAGATCCTGCGTTCCTCGCTTGCCTCGGTGATCCTGCGCATGGGCGCTCTGAAACTCGGCGAGATCGAGGACTTTCCCTTCGTCGATGCGCCGGGCTCGAGAATGATCGCGGACGGCTATCAATTGCTGGCCGAACTCGGCGCTGTGGACGAAGCGCGCAAGCTCACGCCAATCGGTGAGCAGCTGGCGAAACTGCCGATCGATCCGCGGGTGGGACGCATGCTGGTCGCGGCTAAACAGGAAGGCTGCCTGAGTGAAGTGCTGATCATCGCCGCGGCGCTTTCAGTGCAGGATCCACGCGAACGTCCGATGGACAAGCAGGAAGCCGTGACGCAGGCGCACGCGGAGTTTCTCGACGAGCGTTCCGATTTTCTGTCCTATCTGGAAATCTGGAAATGGTTCGAGGAAGCGCTCAAGCACAAGAAGTCCAACCGCTTGTTGGTGCGCGAGTGTCACGAGCGTTTCCTGTCGTATCTGCGCCTGCGCGAGTGGCGCGAGCTGCACGGCCAGTTGCATGCGCTGGTGGCGGAGATGGGCTGGCGGCTGAATGAGAAGGCGGCACGCTACGAGGAGATGCATCGCGCGCTGCTGGCCGGACTGCTGGGCAACGTCGGCTTCAAGTCGGAGGAAGCCGGAATCTATCTCGGCGCGCGCCAGATCAAGTTCGTGCTCAGCCCGGCCTCCGCGCTCAAGAAGAAGGGACCGAAATGGGTGATGGCGGCGGAGCTCACCGAGACCACGCGCCTGTTCGCCCGTTGTGTTGCGGCGATCGAGCCGGAGTGGATCGAGAAACTGGGCCAGCACCTGGCCAAACGCAGCTATCGCGAGCCGCACTGGTCGAAGGACTCGGGCAGCGTGGTCGCCTACGAACAGGTCACGGTATACGGCCTGGTGGTGGTGCCCAAACGGCGGGTGCAATACGGCCCCATTAACCCCAAGGAAGCGTGGGAACTGTTCATTCGTGGCGCGCTGGTCGCGGGTCATTATGCTGGAAACGGGCCG
>CAZYTR010000327.1:0-10671 GCA_964650365.1 uncultured Alcaligenaceae bacterium
GCCTTCATCAGGCCGATGTTGCCTTCCTGGATCAGGTCGAGGAACTGCAGTCCGCGGTTGGTGTACTTCTTGGCGATCGAAATCACCAGGCGCAGGTTGGCCTCGGTCATCTCGCGCTTGGCGCGGCGCGCCTTGGCCTCGCCGGTGGACATCTGCCGGTTGATTTCCTTCAGGTCCTTGACCGGGATGCCGACGCGCTTTTGCAGGTCGATCAGCGCCTGTTGCTGCTCCAGGATCGCCGGCGCGAAACGGGCCAGCACCTCGCTATAAGGCTTGCGCCCGGTCACTTCGCGACCGACCCAGTTGAGATCCTCTTCGTTGCCGGGGAAGGTCTTGATGAAATAGGAGCGCGGCATGCCCGACTTCTCCACGCACCGCTCCATGATCGAGCGCTCGTAAGAGCGCACTTCATCCACCTGCCTGCGCAGGCCATCGCACAAGGCCTCGACCTGCTTCGCGGAAAAGCGGATCAGCATCAGCTCCGCGGAGATCTCCTCCTGCGTCTTCAGATATGGGCGGCTGCGCGAACCATTCTTGGCAAGCGCCTTCATCAACTTGTTGTAGAGCGCGCGCATCTTGGCGAAGCGTTCGCCGGCATCGGCCTTGAGTTTGAGCATGCTGGCGTTTTGCACCGCGGCGCCGTCTTCGTCCTCGTCGGTTTCGGCCTCGAGATCCACTTCCAGTTGCTCGTCAGTGACTTCCTCGGCCAGCGCTTCCGCGGGCGCGTTCGGATCGATCAGGCCGTCCACCACTTCGTCAATGCGCATTTCCTCGCGATCGATCTTGTCGGCCAGGTTGAGGATTTCGGCGATCGTCGTCGGGCAGGCGGAAATGGCCTGGATCATGTGCTTCAGGCCGTCCTCGATGCGTTTGGCAATCTCGATTTCGCCCTCGCGCGTCAGCAGTTCGACCGAACCCATCTCGCGCATGTACATGCGCACCGGATCGGTGGTGCGCCCGAATTCGGAATCGACGGTGGAAAGCGCCTGCTCCGCCTCCTCGACCACGTCTTCATCGGGTACTACGGCGGGCGTGGACTCGTTCATCAACAGCGTTTCGGCATCCGGCGCTTCGTCGTAGACCTGGATGCCCATGTCGTTGATCATGCTGATGATATTCTCGATCTGCTCCGCGTCCAGCATGTCGTCCGGGAGATGGTCATTGATCTCCGCGTAAGTGAGATAGCCGCGTTCCTTGCCGAGGACGATCAGGTTTTTCAGGCGCATGCGCCTTGCTTCAGCATCGATGGGCTGCTGAGCCTGCACCTGCACCTTGACCTGCTCTTTGCGTCTTTCTCTTGCCATGTCCCTTATTCCTTTAGAAACAATTGCCTAATAAACGGCGAGCAAAAAAGAACCGCGCATTATACCGGACTCGCGCCGCGCGTTCATTCTGCCGCGGTATGTTGCTGCAAACGTCGGAACTGTTCCTCATCCTCCGGCGTCCAGCGCTGGCGCTTGCTCTTCTCCAGCAGCAGCGTGATACGTACATGGCGGAACCGTTCCGTGAGCCGCGTCCAGGCGCCGATAAACTCGGCGTCCAAAGCTTCGTCTTCCAACCGTTCCCAGCGCAGGCTGCCCACCTCGATCTCGCGCGCCAGGCCTTCGAACTCGCCGCCACGAAAATGTTCTGTGGCGCTGCGCAGGTCGGGGCGGCTGCGGCAGAGTTCAAGCAACCGTTCGAGAAGCGCAAGTTCCGCGGGCGGCAGCTCGATCGAGGCGAGATCGGCGTTGGCTTGAAGCTGGGTTGAATCTGCCAGCGCCGCAAGAGATGGACGGAAAACCAGCATTTCGGAGAGCAACCTGGTGAGCGAAGGCTTTACCGAAACGCTCCGCTCCGGGGCCCGGCCCCGCGCAACTACTTTGATCTCGAAACCGTGTTCGAGTTCGGACTGGGCAACACCGGCCAGTTCCGCGATTTGTTTGCGCAGCACCAGCGACAGCATCGGCGCGCCAACCTGTTTAACCAGCGGTTTGGCGTCCTGCAGGAACTTGGCCCTGCCCTCCGCGGTGCGCATATCGACCCGCGAGGCCAGTTGCTGCAACAGATACCCGGACAGCGGCTGTGCCTGCCGCAAGAGCGCCTCGAACGCCTCCTTGCCGCGGCTGCGCACGAAGCTGTCCGGATCGTCGTCAGCAGGAAGGAACAGGAAGCGCACCTGCTTGCCGTCCTGCAACTGCGCCAGGCTGTTCTCGAGCGCCCGCCAAGCGGCGCGCCGTCCGGCGTCGTCACCGTCGAAACAGTAGATCACGTCGTCGCTCTGCCGCAGCAGCTTCTGCACCTGCCAAGGCGTGGTCGCTGTGCCGAGCGTGGCCACCGCGTAGCCGATCCCATACTGGGCAAGCGCGACGACGTCCATGTAGCCCTCGACCACGATCACTCTTTCCGCATCGCGGATTGCGGTTCGCGCCTGGAACAGGCCATAAAGCTCGCGGCCTTTCTCGAACAGCGGCGTTTCCGGTGAGTTCAGATACTTGGGATCGCCCTGATCGATGATGCGCCCGCCGAAGCCAATGATCACGCCGCGCTGATTGTGGATCGGAAACATGATGCGGTCGCGAAAGCGGTCGTAACGCCGCCCCTGCTCGTTCACAATCACGAGCCCGGCTTCGCTCAGCGACTTCGACTGATAATCGGCGAACACCGACTCCAGGTTTTGCCAGCCGTCGGGCGCAAAACCGAGACTGTAGCGGGCGGCGATTTCGCCACTGAGCCCCCGGCCCTTCAGATATTCCACTGCGCGCTCCGAAATCTTGAGCTGCGCCTTGTAATACTGCGCCGCCTTGAGCAAAACTTCGGTGAGGTCTTCGGCGGCGTCGGCCTTTTCCTTCTGTCGCAGGTCGGGGGTCTGTTCGGGCACGCTCATGCCGGCACGACCCCCCAGTTCCTTGACCGCGTCGATAAAGCCCATGCCCTGGTACTCCATCAGAAAGCTGATTGCGGTGCCGTGCGCGCCGCAGCCGAAGCAGTGGTAGAACTGCTTGGTGGGGCTCACCGTGAACGACGGGGATTTCTCGCTATGGAAGGGGCAGCGGGCAGCGTAGTTGGATCCGGCCCGCTTGAGCGGCACGTAGGACTCGATCAAGTCCACGATATCCACCCGGTTAAGGAGGTCCTGGATAAAGGACTGTGGAATCATTTCGTCGGGATCGTCTCGCGCTTGGTTCCCCTGACAACTGGCGCTGGTTGCCGTCAGCGGAACTCTTCGGGGGTTTCGAAGAATTATAGGTTAGTTTCCACGTATTTCCGGGAATGCCAAGTTCGCCGACATCAGGCACTTTCGCATTATCTTTGTATCGCCTGCCCAATCACCGCGGCCTGGACTCAGACCGACACCTCACCCCGTTCGACGCATCCCGGACTGGCAAATCGCGAAACGGCCCGCGGCGCGAAGGGCGCCAGAACACCCGAGCCCTCAGTTACCCGGACAATTTCGCTTTGACCAGCGCAGAAACCTTGCCCATGTCGGTGCGCCCGGCCAGCTGGGGTTTGAGTACGGCCATTACCTTGCCCATGTCCACCATACCCTTGGCCCCGTTTGACTGAATAGCGGCGGCAACCGCAGCCTCGACCTCGGCATCCGAAAATGCCTGCGGCAGGTAAGACTGCAATACCGACAGCTCGAATTGCTCGACGTCGACCAGATCCTGGCGCCCGCCCTTCTGGAACTGCTCGATGGAATCGCGCCGCTGCTTCATCATCTTCTCGATCACGGACATTACGTCGGCATCGCTCATGTCCTTGCGCTCGTCCACCTCCCGCTGTTTGATCGCCGCGAGCAGCAAACGGATGGCGGACAAGCGCGGCGCATCCTTCGCGCGCATCGCGGTCTTCATGTCGTCGGTGATCCGGGCCTTTAAAGTCATGTGAAGGGTAACGGGTGAACACGTGAAAAGTAGAAGCGAAAAGGGTGAAGGTCTTACCCTTCACCCTTCACTATCCACCCTTCACACGCTTGTTCAGTAGAGCTTGGGTGGAAGCAGTTGGTTGCGCAGGCGCTTGTGATGGCGCTTGATGGCAGCAGCGAGCTTGCGTTTGCGCTCGGCGGTGGGCTTCTCGTAGAATTCGCGCGCCCGCAATTCGGTCAGCAGACCGGTCTTTTCCACCGTGCGCTTGAAGCGGCGCATGGCCACTTCAAACGGCTCGTTTTCCTTGACTCGAATCGTCGGCATAGAAAGTGAATTAAAGAAGTCCTGGAAGTTGTCGGCCAAAACGAAGGGGCGCATTCTAACAATAATCCCCTGATTTGCAAATACAACCAGGCGATTGGCCGACCTTGCAGCCGGCGCCGCAGTGTGCCCAAGTACGCTTGTTGCGCCTGACCATTCTCCTTTAACTCAATGCCTTATGCTGGTTCTCGGGATCGAAACGTCTTGCGATGAAACCGGGGTCGCCCTCTACGACAGCGTGGCCGGGCTGCTCGGCCATACGCTTTTCTCCCAGGTAGCGATGCACGCCGAGTATGGCGGGGTGGTGCCGGAACTCGCGTCCCGCGACCACGTGCGCAGGCTTCTGCCTTTGACCGGGCAACTGCTGGAGCGCTGCGGACGCCGTCTTGCAGATATCGACGCGATCGCCTACACCCAGGGACCGGGGCTGGCAGGCGCGTTGCTGGTCGGCGCAGCCGTGGCAGCGAGCCTGGGATACGCGCTTAAAGTACCGGTGGTCGGAGTGCACCATCTCGAAGGCCACCTGCTCTCGCCGCTGCTTGCCGACCCGGCGCCGCGGTTTCCTTTCATCGCGCTGCTGGTTTCCGGCGGCCACACCCAACTGATGCGGGTGAACGCGGTGGGCGACTATCAATTGCTTGGCGAAACGGTGGATGACGCGGCCGGCGAGGCGTTCGACAAGACTGCCAAGCTGTTGGGCTTGTCCTACCCCGGCGGTCCCGCGTTGTCGCAATTGGCGCAGTCCGGCAATCCAAGGGGCTTCAAGCTGCCGCGGCCGATGATTGCCAGCGGTGATCTGAATTTCAGTTTTTCCGGATTGAAAACCGCGGTGCTGACGCTGGTACGCGGTGCCGAAACGGGCGGTCACGCCAGAGCCGACATCGCCGCTTCGTTTCAGCAGGCGATCGTCGAAGTGCTGGTCGCCAAGTCGGCCAGCGCGCTCGCCAGGGAAGGACTGGATCAACTGGTGGTCGCTGGCGGCGTGGGCGCCAATCGCCCGTTACGCGAGGCGATGTCGAAGAAGGCTGAACGCGAGGGCTTCGAGGTGTTCTACCCGCCACAGGATCTGTGCACCGACAACGGGGCCATGATCGCTTTCGCCAGCGCCCTGCGTCTCGCGGCCGGCGCGCCCGCCGGCACAGGCTTAGGCTTCACGGTGCGGGCGCGCTGGGATCTGGAGGAACCTAAGTCCGTCTCGACAGCCTGATCCTGCTTTCGTTGCCGGCGAGCAACCTTTCGAAGTTGCGGCGGTGGCGCCATAGCAGCAGAACCGCGATCGCCAGCACCGCCCAGGTCATCGGCCCCCAGCCGAGAAAGTGGAAAGCCGCGACCGGAGCCAGTGCCGCCGCGACGATTGCCGCCAGCGACGAATAACGCGAGACCACCGCGACCAGCACCCACAACACCAGTAGCGTAAGCGCGATGCGCCAGTCCATCGCCAGCAGAATCCCGCCCGCGGTGGCGACCCCTTTGCCCCCGCGGAAGCGGAAATAAAGCGGAAACAAGTGCCCGAGAAACGCCGCGAGCGACACCGCGGCGAGCGCCGTTTCGCCGACACCGAAGCGGGCTGCGAATTGTTGCGCCAGCCACAGCGCAACCGCACCCTTCGCGGCATCGCCTATCAGAGTCAGCACTGCCGCGGCCTTTCTCCCGGTGCGCAACACGTTGGTTGCCCCCGGGTTTCGCGAGCCGTAGGTATGCGGATCCGGCAGCCCGAATAACCAGCTCACCACCACCGCGAAGGAAATCGACCCGATGAGATAGGCAGCCAGGACAAACAGCGCGGAAGCCATCGAGTGCAGGTCTCCTTGAGTATCAGCCGCGAGGGTGATGTTTGGCGTGCAGCTGCTTGAGACGTTCGCGTGCGACGTGGGTGTAGATCTGCGTGGTGGAAATGTCGGCATGGCCGAGCAACAACTGCACCACGCGCAGGTCGGCACCATGGTTGAGCAGGTGGGTGGCGAAAGCATGGCGCAACGTATGCGGCGAGATCTGCCTGCTCAAACCCGCCTTCGAGGCATAGCGCCGGATCAAATGCCAGAACGCCTGGCGCGTCATCGATGCGCCGCGCGCGGTGACGAACAGTGCATCGGTGCGCATGCCGTCGAGAATCTCCGGGCGCCCTTCGGCAACATAGCGGCGGATCCATGCCAGCGCCTCCTCACCCAGCGGTACCAGTCGCTCTTTCGACCCCTTGCCGACAATGCGCACCACGCCCATGTCCTGGCTTACTTGCGCAACACCCACGGACACCAGTTCTGTGACCCGCAATCCGCTCGCGTACAGCGCCTCCAGCATCGCCTTATCGCGCAACCCCAACGGCGTCTCAACATCCGGCGCAGCGAGCAGCCGTTCGATGTCTTCCTCGGTCAGGCTCTTGGGCAGGCTGCGCGGCAATTTCGGCGCTTCCACCTGCAGCGTCGGATCGGCCGTGATCCTGCCCTCGCGCAGCAGGAATTGGTAAAGGCGTTTAAGGCTGGAGAGCAGCCGCGCCGCGGAGCGCGGCTTGGCAAGGCGCTGGAACTTGTGGGCAAGATAGCCAAGCAGGTCGGCGCGCTCGGCATTCAACAGTGTCTTGCCACGTTCCGACCCCAGCCACAGGGAGAACAGATGCAGGTCGCGGCGGTAACTTTCCAGCGTGTTGCGCGATAGGCCATCCTCGAGCCAGAGCATGTCGCAGAATTCGTCCAGGAGACCGTCGTCCGCGGCCATCAGTATGCGCCCGGATTCTCGTGATGCAGCAGCCAGCGCTTGATCTCGATCGGCGAGCCGCGGCGCGTGTGCATGAAGCCGCCGATGCCGTCGCTGGCGACGACGCGGTGGCAGGGAATCAGGATCGGGATGCGGTTCCTGCCGCAGGCGTTGCCCACCGGCCGCGGTGCCGAACCGATGCGCCTGGCCACCTGCAGGTAGGACAACACCGTTCCGGGCGGAATGGCATGCACCGTCTGCCAAACCTTGCGCTGGTAATCTGTGCCGTCGTATTCGTATGGCAGGTCGAATTCAAAATTGGGATCCTTCAGGTACGCACCGAGCTGCCGGCACACTTCTTTTGCGAATGGCGTCTGCGGTTTCAGCGTTGCCGCGCCGCGCGGCAGGTACTCGACATCGGTCAGACGTTCGCCAATCGTGCGAATGCCGAGCACCGCGAACGGAGCCAGCATCTTGGCCTGATGGAATTCGAGCATCGGGTTCATCGGCTTGAAAGCACTGGTGGAGACGGCGATCCGTGTTGGGCCCCGGCATTGTAGCAACGATGCCGGCTGCAGGCCGTGGCGCGACTTCGCTATACTCTGCGTTGCGGCGACCCATTCGACGACCTGCCCACGTGCCCACTATCGATCCGTCCAAGATCTCCACTTGCAGCCTGGAAAGCATGCAGATGCACGTCGGAGACCGGCTGCAACTGGAGTTGCTGACCGACAGCACACGCAGCCACTACTACACCACGCTGATCGGCTACGTTCCCGGTCACAGCGTGCTGATGCGCACGCCCCAAGTCCAGAACCTGCCGATTCCGGTGCGAGAGGGCGAGCCCGTGCTAGTGCGAACTTTCTCCGGCCGTCACGCCTACACCTTTGAATCCAAGGTGGACCGCGTTTGCCGCGCGCCGTATCCCTACCTCCATCTTGCGTACCCCTCACAGGTCCAGCAAACGCTGATTCGCGGGGCGCTGCGGGTGCGGGTAAACCTGCCGGCCACGGCGTTGAATGCGGCAAAACAGGGCGAGGCACTGCCATCGGCGTCGACGATCGCCGACCTGAGCATCTCCGGAGCGCTGCTGGAGGCGGAGAAGAGTTTGGGCGAGGTAGGGGAGACGCTGGAGCTTGCGTTCAAATTCCTGGTGCAGCCAAACAATTACGAAGTGAAACTGGCCACACAGATGGATATCCAGAGCGTGCGCAAGACCAGCAGGGAGCGCAGACTGGAGGAAGTGTTCACCCATGGCGTGCGCTTCGCCAAACTGCGCCCAACCGAAGCTCTGCTGCTGCAAAGCTACATTCAGCAGGTGCTGCTCGACGACCGCTCGCGTGTGGTGTGAAAATTTGACTGCGCAAAGACACGGTAGCGCAATGCGAATGCGCTCGGGAAAAATGTCAAAGGCGGCCGATGGCCGCCTTTGACGGTCGTACCTTTGCAAATGCTTACTGCGGGTCGGCAGGACCGCCTTCCAGTTTTTCGCGGATGCGCGCGGACTTGCCGGAGCGATCGCGCAGATAGTAAAGCTTGGCACGGCGCACGTCGCCGCGGCGCTTCAGCTCGATGCTGGCGATCAGCGGCGAGTAGGTCTGGAAAGTGCGCTCCACGCCTTCGCCCGAGGAAATCTTGCGCACGATGAACGAGGAATTCAGGCCGCGATTGCGTTTGCCCACCACCACGCCCTCGTAGGCCTGCACGCGCTTGCGGTCGCCCTCGACCACATTCACGTTGACCACCACGGTATCGCCCGGCGCAAAGTCGGGCACGTTCTTGCCCAGCCGGGCGATTTCTTCCTGTTCGATCGTCTTGATGAGGTTCATTTGATCAGCTCCTGCGTTTCGTTGCGTTGCACCTTGTATTCTTCCAGCAGCGCCGCCTGATCGGCGCTGAGCTTCACCTTGGCCAGCAATTCAGGCCGCCGTTCCCAAGTGCGCCCGAGCGACTGCTTCATGCGCCACCTGGCGATCTCCACGTGATGTCCCGACAACAGCACCGCGGGAACCGGCTCGCTCTGGTAAAGTTCCGGCCGGGTGTAATGTGGGAAATCGAGCAGGCCCTCTTCGAAGGAATCCTGCTGCGCCGACTCGGCATCGTTCAGGACGCCGGGAATGCGCCGGATAAGCGCGTCCATCAGCACCATCGCCGGCAGTTCCCCGCCGGAAAGCACGTAATCCCCGATCGAGATCTGGTCCTGCACTTCGGCTTGCAGCAGCCGCTCGTCCACGCCTTCGTAGCGTCCCGCCAGCAACACCAGGCCCTCCAGCTGGCCCAGCTCTGCCACTATCTTTTGCGTCAGCGGCCTGCCCTGCGGCGACAGATAAATGCTTCGTGTACGCCTAACGCCGCAACTGAGCTGCCGCTGCCGTGCCGCCGCCATGGCCTTCGACAACGGCTGCGCCATCATCACCATGCCGGGACCGCCGCCGTAAGGGCGATCGTCGACGCTGCGATAGGCGTTGGTGCTGAAGTCGCGCGGATTCCACAGCACCAGTTCGTAGAACCCCGTGTCGTGCGCCCGCTGGGTGATGCCGCTGCCGGTGATGGCCTCGAACATTTCCGGGAACAGGGTGACGACGTCAAGGTGAATCATTGCCGCACGATTAGTAATCGAGTTCCCAGTCCACCATCAGGCGCCCGCCGGCCAGGTCCACAGCGAGGATCACGCTGTCGACAAACGGGACCAGCAATTCCCGTTCACCTTCGAGCACCAGAACATTATTGGCGCCAGTTTCCAGCACCTTCGCCACGCGACCAAGATGCACGCCGCGCCGGTTTGCCACTTCCATGCCCAGAAGGTCGCTCCAGTAATACTCGCCTTCCCGGTTCTCGGGCAGCAGGTGGCGCGGTATCGCAACCTCTGCGCCCTTCAGCGCCGCCGCCGCTTCGCGGTCGGTGCAGCCTTCAAGCCTGGCCAGCACCAGTAATCCGTGCACCGCCGATTCGGCGATCCGGTGCTGCCGCCACTCGCCGGCCCCGCCAAACCACCACTGGGGGTAGACAAGCAGGCCATCAATTTCCTGGGTAAACGGCTGGACCTTGATCCAGCCCTTGACTCCGTGCGGGGCGCTCACACGCCCCATTACAACCATCGGCTCAGGTCTTGGGCAACTCACTGAACTGCTTTACCAGGCGCACCGCCGTATCCGACAGCTTGGCGCCTTTGCCCTGCCAGAACGCCACACGGTCCAGCTGGATGCGCAAGGACTCCTGACCCTCGGGCGCTTTCGGATTGTAGAAGCCGACGCGCTCGATGAAGCGGCCGTCGCGGGCGAAGCGCGAGTCAGCCACCACCATATTGAAGAACGGGCGCTTCCTGGCACCCCCGCGCGCAAGTCGAATCACTACCATGGCGTTCATCCTCAAAAGCGAAGCGCGCGATTTTACGCCGACTATTCCGTGGTTTGCAAGGGAAGTTTGGGTCCGCAAAGCGGGCCGGGGAGCGCCAGCGCGGGGCTGAAGATCCCTAGGGAAGCTCTGCATAAGTCCCGCATGCGCGACCGAGGCGATTCGGGTCGAGGGCAAGACGGCGAGGACGCCGTGTAGCCGGACGGCTGTGACTCGTTAGCGGTACGCCCGGTTGCGGGAGCAGCCGTATAAGCGCTCCGTTTACAATGACTGACACAGCCTCCATGCGCTCCTGCCCGCCCCGAGGCTACGCCCACCGAGTCCGGAGCGCACATAAGGAGGAGCCGACGCAGAGCGCCCGCTCAGGGCGGAGCAGGTTCCAAGCGTTGTGTGCTTGGATGCGACCCCAGAGCGGGATGCATCGTGCCGAATATGCGCGTGCTTGTGCGTGCCTCCG
>CAZYTR010000328.1:0-2879 GCA_964650365.1 uncultured Alcaligenaceae bacterium
CGCCGCGAAACGCCATATTTTTTCCGTCCAGCCCGCGCAGCGCCGCCCGGTATCGTGAAAATTGGCGTTACCGGCGTCGATGAGAATGTCGTCGCGGCCGAGATTCGATTCGAGGAGCACGGCCTGCTCTTCGACCGCCGCCCCCGCCTTGATCATGAGGATGCTTACCGAGCCCGGTATCCGGTACTGCTGGAAGCCGCACCCTAACCCGACTTTCTCAACTGGAGGGGTTGAGGCGATGGAGAGTCCGATAAATCGGGCTGTTTGGGCAAAAGGTCTCCACTACATACTGCTTATTGGGCGGTGGCGAGTTTTCCGGCCGCGGTGATCCGAGGTGGGGGTTGCGGTGGCAAGGCGAGGTTGAGTTGGCTGACGAGGAGTTTTTGATCGCTGTTGAGTTCGGTGTAGCGGCTCAGGATCAGGGTGCGGCCATCGGTGGTGGGGAAGTGAACATCGAGCATCTGGATGGCGGCGAGCTTGTCGAGCACGGCCCTGGGGGTGAGGCCGCCGGCGAGAGGCTTGAGCCGGGCGCGCAGAGTGACGTGCAGGCAATAGGCCATGAAGGCGACGAAGATATGGGCTTCGATACGCTGCTCCAGCTGGTGGTAGATGGGGCGCACTCCGAGGTCGTCCTTGAGGTTCTTGAAGGCGGCCTCGATCTCGACCAGCTGGATGTAGAACTGCCACAGATGGGCCGGGTCTTGCCCGCACAGGTTGGTGCGCAGCAGGTAGCGACCTTCGCGCCGGCGCACTTGCCGCAGCTTTTGGCGATTGAGCGCAAAGCTGAAGACAGCGCCGTGCGCGGCCAGTTCGATATCGACCAGGCGCCAGGCCGCGGGCGACTTGGCTCGTGCGGCGCCGAGCTTCATGAGCAAGGGCTCGCGTTTGAGGCGCATTGCGGACAGCTGTTTGAGCCGCGCCCATAGCCGCTTCAACTGTCGTCGGCGCATGGCGCGTTCCTTGTGAATGCGCGAGTGGCTCTGCGCCAGCACGTAGAAGTCCGGCTCTTGCGGCAGGAGCTTGACCTCCACGCCTTCACGCACCGCCTGCCAGGGTAAGCCGAGCAGTTGCTGTTCCAGCTTGTCGAGCCGGCCCTTGGGCGTTCCGACGAGATAGGAGACGGGCGGATCGGCCTGGCGCATCTCGGCGAGAACATCCTCGGTGGGAATGCCGCGATCCATCACCCAGATGCGGTGCGCCTTGCCGTATTGCGTCTCGATCTTGCGCAGGAAGGAGCGCAGGGTCGTGTTGTCCGCCGTATTCCCCGGCAGGACTTCATAGGCCAGCGGAAAGCCCTCCGGCGTCACGATCAATGCGATGACGACTTGCACGCAGTCGCCGCGCTTGTCGCGGCTGTAACCGTAGCGGCGCTTGTCCGCCTCGTCGGCCGGCGGATCGGATTCGAAATAGGTGCTCGTCAGGTCGTACAGCAGGACATCGAACCGGGCGCCAAACAGGTCTTGCCAGCGCCCACGCAGGTGACTGAACAGCTCCTCCTTGTGCGCCAGCACCTTGTCGAGGCAGCGGTACAGCGCATTCTTCTCGACCAGCGAATAATCCTCACCGAGAAGATCCCCCATCGCGCTTTGCTCGAACCATAGCCGGTGCAGCCGCCATTCGCTGCCGGGGTCGATCAGCCGGTAGCACACCAACGTCTGCAGGATATGGCGCCAACAGGTGCCTTCGCGAGAATCCGGTAAACGGCTCGACCAGAACTCATCCAATCCAAGCTGCTCATGGAGCGTGCACGCCAACCAGCACGCACCCCATTGCCGCGGACGATGCAACTGCATCCCAGCGAGCCGCACCTGCACGCCATACTCCCTGGCATGGTCCGGTAGCGCCCGTTCGGCGGGAAACAACGCTAATTGTGTGGACTGTCTCGTGCCTTCATCAAAGGCTTCGATCACCCGGCACCACGCCTCGCGCTGACTGTCGTTGATCTCGCCCAGATATAGCACGGGCCGCTGAACAACCTTGCCGCCAGCACAGCGCCGGCTCTCGACAATATTCCAATAGCAATGCTCTTTGCCGTCCTTGCGCCGTCGATTGCATCTCAAATACATGCCATCGAATGTTACGCAAAATCCACCGGCTGAAAAGGTACTTGGTCTACACTACAACCGATTCCACATCGGCCCCCCTTGTATTGATTCGTCTTTTCCCGCTTCCATCCCCGAAAATCATCGTTTCCATGCCCCAGTTGAGAAAGTCGGGTTAACGGGGCCTTTCCTGAATGAGACCTTTTCACCGAAGCCCTGACGCTGTCAGGAAATGCACGGACCGGGTGGAAATGAACCATAAATTAATCGTGACGAAGGACATTGGATGGCGCAAACGAACTATTTCACATTGCCGCCGTACAAATTCGAGTCACCTTTGTCATTCGTGTCTCTGAACAGGAAGGAAATTTTACCGATGTCGGAGATCAAGCATAAACTCACTCAGGCGACCAAGCTCGTCGGGCGCAGCAAGGTTTCACGCCGCGAATTCATGCAGCTCGCAGTGGCGGCGGGGCTTACCGTGCCGGCGGCCAGCATGCTGTTCGCCAGGGCGGCGCGCGCCGAACCCAAAAAAGGCGGCAAACTCAGAATCGGGCTGGGCCACGGCGCCACGACCGATTCATTCGATCCCGCGACCTACCCCGATCTGATGACGCAGACGGCCCTGTTCGGCAACTGCAGCAACTGCCTGACGGAGACAGACACCAAGGGTGATGTCGTTCCTGACCTGGCGGAAAGCTTCGAGCCCTCCGAGGGGGCGAAAAAGTGGGTGTTCAGGGTCCGCAAGGGCGTGACGTTCCACAACGGCAAAAATGTGACGGCCAAAGACGTCGTGGCCTCGTTCAGGCATCACATGGGTGAAAGCTCGAAGTCGGC